>NZ_CP023564.1:3642602-3953253 GCF_002407065.1 Brachybacterium ginsengisoli | reverse complement strand
TGCGTCACGTCTAGAACCGCAGGTCAGAGGCCTGCACTGTCGGACGGCCCGGTGCCCGGATTGTCCGACAGCACCCCTTCTACGCCGCTCAGGTCCCGCAGAAGGTCAGGAAGCCCTCCCCGCCCTCACCGGCCGTCTCGAGGTGCTCGAGCCCCGCGCGGGCGTCGAACGGTGAGGCCACCGCACCCAGCAGCTCGAGGACCGGCCGGAGGTCCCCCAGATGCGCGGCCCGCAGCGCCGACTCGAGGTGGACGTTGCGCGGCACGTACAGAGGATTGACCCGGTGCGTCCGCACCCCGTCGCCCCGAAGCTTCCGCAGCTTCTCCAGCCACCCCGCCATCTGGGCCGGCGCGCGATCCTCGTCGAGCGCCCGGAAGAACCGCGTGTGGTCCAGCTGCTGCGTCTCGAGCAGCGCGAACAGCTCGTCGCCGAGGGCACCGACGCCCTCCCGCCCGTCCTCGGGGATGCCGAGCTTCTCCGCGAGACCCCGCTCGAAGGCCTGCCGGTACCGCACCTCGAAGCGCTCGAGCACCGCGGTCGCCTGCTCCACCGCGCGGTTCGGGTCCGTCGCCCCCATCAGCGGCAGCAGCGACTCGGCGAAGCGGGAGAGGTTCCACAGGGCGATGCCGGGCTGGTTCCCGTAGGCATAGCGGCCGCCACGGTCGATCGAGCTGAACACCGCGCCGCGGCGGTGGACGTCGAGCACCGCGCACGGACCGTAGTCGATGCCCTCCCCGGAGAGCGCCATGTTGTCGGTGTTCATCACCCCGTGCACGAAGCCGAGCAGCATCCACCGCGCCACCAGCTCCGCCTGGGCGCCCGTCACCGCCTCGAGCAGAGCGAGGGGTCCGTCGGCCGACGGGTGGTGCCGTGCGAGGGTGTGCTCGAGCAGGCGGTGGCCCACCTCGGGGTCGAGGTGCCAGGCCGCGTACTCGAAGGTCCCCACCCGCAGGTGGCTCGCGGCGACCCGCACCAGCAGGGCGCCCGGTTCGGGGGTCACGCCCTGGCGCGGGGCGATCCGCTCCCCCGTGGTGAGCACGGCGAGAGCGCGGGTGGTGGGGACCCCGACGGCATGCAGCCACTCCCCGATCACGGCCTCGCGCAGCATCGGCCCGAGCGGCGCCTTCCCGTCGCCGCCGCGGGCGAAGGGCGTGCGGCCCGCGCCCTTGAGGTGCAGGTCGCGACGCCGCCCACGAACGTCCACGAGATCCCCCAGGAGCACGGCACGGCCGTCGCCCAGCTGCGGATTCGGGCTGCCGAACTGGTGGCCGGCGTAGACCTGCGCGGTGGTGCCCTCGATCTGACCGGTCAGCAGGGCGAGACCCTCCGGGCCGCGCAGCCAGTGGGGGTCCATGCCCAGCTCCGCGGCGAGCTCCTCGTTCAGCCAGGCGATCTCCGGCTGCGGCGGGAGGTCCGCGCGCCACGGGACGGACAGCTCGGGGAGCGCCTCGGCATAGCTCTGGTGGAGCACGGGGGCGGTCGCATCGGAGCTCGGCATCCCCCGAGTCTCCCACCCCTTGACTCCCGCCTCCCGCACAGCGCACACTGATCGCGCGCATTCTGTAACCCCCTTACGAAATTGAGGCGTCGATGCCTGCCGCACCCCCGACCACGTCAGCCGTCCGTCGCGCCAACGCGCGGGACTGCGTGGTCGTGCTGCGGGAGTCCGGGGATCCGCTGACCCTCGCCGAGCTCGCCGCCGCGACCGAGCTCTCCCGACCCACCGTGGCCGCGGTGCTCGAGGACCTGCAGTCCACCGGCATCGTCACCCCCGCCCCGGCCGCCGCATCCGGCGGCGCGGGTCGCCCGGCACGTCGCTTCGGCTTCGACCCCTCCGCGGCGAGCGTCGCCGCCCTCGACATCGGCGCGCGGACGGTGCGCTGCCTGGTCACCGACGCCGCGGGATCGGTGGTCGCCCGCTCCGCCGTCCCGACCACCGTGACCGACCCCCTCGCTCCGCTCCAGCGCGCGCTCGAGGAGACCGGCACCGCGCCCGACGCAGTGGGCGTCGCCGTCCCCGGCATCCTCACGCCCGAGGGACGCATCGGCCGCAGCCTCGTCGTCCCGGGCCTGGACGGCCTCGACCTCGGCGCCGACCTGTCCGAGCGCCTGGGCTGCCCGGTGGCCGTCGAGAACGACATCAAGCTCGCGGCACTTGCGGAGCACCACCTCGCCCCGCCGGCCCACAGCATCGTGCTGCTCGAGCTGGGCCACCGGATCTCCCTCGCCGTGGTGGTGGGCGGCCAGATCTTGCAGGGCGCCCACCGGCTGGCCGGCGAGATCGGCAGCCAGCGCGGCATGCGCTGGACGGAGACCTCCGTGCGCGGCCGCCTGACCTGGTCCACCGGGGACGACGGGCGCGAGCTGCTCGAGCGCGCCGCCGCCGGGGACACGGCCGCCGTGCGGGAGGTCGAGGAGTTCTGCGCGCAGATCGCTCCGCGGCTGGCGGGAGTGCTGCTCACCGTCGACCCCGAGCGGATCGTCGTCGGCGGCGGACTCTCCCGCGCCGGGGAGACGCTGCTGGCACCGCTGCGCCGGGCCGTCGGCCGCCTGCTGATGATCGACCCCGCCCCGGAGGTCGTGCCGGCGAACCTGACCACCGACGGAGCCCTCGTCGGCGCGCTCGGACTGGGCTTCACCCACGGCTCCACCCGTCTCACCGGCGTCCCCGACGTGCCCGCCCCCTGGCGGCGCGTGCACGAGACCCTCCTCTGACCTCACCCCACCTATCCGCGAGGACCCCCATGACCACCGACATCACCTTCGGCTTCAGCTCCTACAGCTTCCACTCCAAGCTCTCCACCGGCGAGATGAGCCTGCCGCAGGTCATCGACTGGATCGCGGCGAGCGAGGGCGAGCATCTCGAGCTCGCCTCCCTCGCCGACGACGCCGACTCCCCGATCCCGAACATCGCCTCCGACCCCGCCTACGTCGACCAGATCCGCGACCACGCCGCAGCCGCGGGCGTGCCGCTGACCAGCCTCGCCATCGGCGCGGACCTCTCCACCGGGGACCCCGCGCAGGTGGCCCGCGTGAAGGAGTACGTGGACCTCGCCGAGCGCCTCGGCATCACGCGGATGCGCCACGACGTGGTGGGCCACAGCGGCCACGAGGGCGATGACACGCCCCTGTTCGAGCAGGTGCTGCCGAACATCGTCGCCGCGAGCAAGGAGATCGCCCAGTACGCGGCGACGAAGGGGATCACCACGAGCCTCGAGAACCACGGCTTCTTCGTGCAGGCGGCGGACCGGGTGCGTCGGATCATCCACGCGGTCGACGAGCCGAACTTCCGCACCACCCTCGACGTGGGCAACTTCGTGTGCGTCGACGAGGACCCGGCCGTCTCCGTCCCGCAGAACCTGCCGTACGCGATGGTCGTCCACTTCAAGGACTTCTACATCCGCCCGGCCGACGCCGCCCCCGGCGAGGGCTGGTTCCGCAGCCGCGGAGGCAAGCACCTGCGCGGCGCCGTGGTCGGCAACGGCGACATCGACCTGCGCGCCGTCGCCCGCGCGATCCGCGACTCCGACTTCGCCGGCTACGCCGCCATCGAGTTCGAGGGCTGGGAGGACTGCCTCCTGGGCTGCGAGCGCGGGATCGCCCATGCCAAGAGCCTGTTCGCCTGACCTCTCATCCACCACCGAGGAGCACACCCCATGAGCACTTTCCGAGTCGGCGTGATCGGCGCCGGCAGCATCGCCCAGTCCCACCTGACCGCGTACAGCGAGAACCCCGACGTCGACCTGGTCGCCGTCGCGGACATGAACCTCGAGCGGGCCCAGGCCGTCGCCGAGAAGCACGGCGCCCGCCGCGCCTACGCCGATCCCCACGAGCTGCTCGCCGATCCCGAGGTCGACGGCGTCTCCATCTGCACCTGGAACAACTCGCACGCCGAGTGGGCGATCGCCGCGATCGAGGCCGGCAAGCACGTGCTGGTCGAGAAGCCGATCGCCCGAACCCTCGCCGAGGCGGAGGAGCTGCAGCGCGTCGTCGAGAAGAGCGACCGGGTGGTGCAGGTGGGCTTCGTGCGCCGCCACTCCCCCAACTGCCAGGTGCTGAAGTCGTTCATCGACGCGGACGAGCTGGGCGAGATCTACTACGCCAAGGCCAGCTGCCTGCGCCGGGTGGGCAACCCCGGCGGCTGGTTCGCGGACAAGGAGATCTCCGGCGGCGGCCCGCTGCTGGACATCGGCATCCACGTGCTGGACCTGTGCTGGTACCTGATGGGCTCCCCGAAGGTTGTCGCCGTCAGCGGCAACACCTACGACAAGCTCGGCAGCCGCGGCAACGTCACCACCATGCCGCGCTACAAGGCGGCGGACTACGACCCGTCCAAGAACACCGTCGAGGACCTCGCCAATGCAGTGATCCGGTTCGAGAACGGCGCCTCGCTGCTGCTGGACTGCTCGTACTCGCTGCACGCCACTAAGGACTCGATCGACGTCTCGGTGTACGGCGAGAAGGGCGGCGCGGAGCTCGAGCCGTCGCTGCACATCGCCACGGAGATGCACGACTCGGTGGTGAACATCGAGCCGCAGATCGCCTCGCGCACCTTCGAGTTCGGTGTGGGCTTCGGCAACGAGATCCAGAACTTCGTCGACGCGTCGCTGGGGCGTGCGGAGTCGGTCGCGCCGGCCTGGCACGGCGTCGAGATCGTGCGGATCCTCGAGGCCATCTACGAGTCGGCGGCATCGGGACGCGAGGTCACGCTCGGCTGATCCTCGCGGACCGGCCCTGAACAGGACGAACAGCCCCGACGGGCCGGTCCGCGACGATTGACAACGTGACCCGCATCACCCAGCCTGGAGGTGGTGCGGCTCGAGCACAGATGCAACGGAGCATCGGGGCCGCGGCCAGGTCGAGGAGGGTCAGCATGTCCAGCAATCGTGCGGTCGCGTACAAGGGTCCGGGTGAGGTCGAGGTCATCGACATCGACTACCCGGGATACGAGCTCAAGGACGGCCCGGGGGTGAACCCCGCGAACGTCGGCCGGAAGCTGCCCCATGCGGCGATCCTCAAGGTCGTCACCACGAACATCTGCGGCTCCGACCAGCACATGGTGCGCGGCCGCACGACGGCGCCGGCGGATCTGGTGCTCGGGCACGAGATCACCGGCGAGGTGATCGACACCGGGCCCGGGGTCGAGTTCATCAAGAAGGGAGACCTCGTCTCGGTGCCCTTCAACATCTCCTGCGGCCGCTGCGAGATGTGCAAGACGCGGCGCACCGAGATCTGCCTGAACGTGAACCCGGACCGTCCCGGCAGCGCCTACGGGTACGTGGACATGGGCGGCTGGGTCGGCGGTCAGGCCGAGTACGTGCTGGTCCCGTACGCGGACTGGAACCTGCTGAAGTTCCCGGACAAGGACCAGGCCATGGAGAAGATCCTGGACCTGACCATGCTCTCGGACATCTTCCCCACCGGCTATCACGGCGCGGTCACCGCGGGAGTGGGGCCCGGATCCTCGGTGTACATCGCCGGGGCGGGCCCGGTGGGCACGGCCGCGGCGCTGGGCGCGCAGCTGCTGGGCGCCTCGGTGGTGATCATGGCGGACATGAACGCGGACCGCCTCGCGAACGCGGCGAAGTTCGGCTGCGAGACGATCGACGTCTCGAAGGAGGATCCGCGCGAGGGCATCGCCCGCATCCTGGGCCGCGAAGAGGTCGACGCCGGTGTGGACGCTGTGGGCTTCGAGGCCCGCGGGCACGGCAAGGATGCGAAGGAGGCGCCGGCGACGGTGCTGAACACGCTGATGGACGTGACCCGGGCCGGTGGTGCGCTCGGGATCCCCGGTCTGTACGTGACCGGCGATCCGGGCGGCGTGGACGAGGCGGCGCAGGAGGGCTCGCTGTCGCTGCGGCTGGGACTGGGCTGGGCGAAGGCGCTGTCGTTCACCACCGGCCAGTGCCCGGTGATGAAGTACCACCGTCAGCTGATGGAGGCGATCCTGCACGACAAGGCGAAGATCGCCGACGCCGTGAACGCCGCTGCGATCTCCCTGGACGACGCCCCGGCGGGGTACGCAAAGTTCGACTCGGGTGTCGCCACGAAGTACGTGATCGACCCGCACGGCGTGACCGGCAGGGTCCAGCCCGTCTGATCCGCTCGATCCCGGCTGCATCGCCCGCTCCTGCGCCGATCTCGGCGGTCCGGAGCGGGCGATGTGCAGTCCGGGTGACATCGATGTGAGGGGAGCGGAGTGACGGCGGCGGGCAGCAGACTTCACACTCATGTCAGATATGAGCATCTGCGCAGGTAGACCGGGACAGTGCGTCGTCATGGCGCGGTCAGTAGGGTGGGTCGGGGTACTCGGGGGTGGCGCCGGGTGGGGTGACGCGGCGGGTGTCGGGGATGGGCCGGGTCCGGTCCTGGTTGGCCAGTGCTTGTTGGACGCGGCGGGTGCGTTGGTGGAGGGTCCAGGCCTGGTCGAGGGTCTTCACGGTCTCGGGGGTGAGGAGGTCGGTGTGTTCCCGGGTGCGGGCGCGGAGCGGCCCGATCTTCCAGGTCGTCTCGAGCGGTCCGGCGGGTGTGGTGCGGTCTTCGCGGGCAGGGTCGTCCCTCGGGTCGCGGTCGGGGTCGATGAGGCCGGCGGTCTTGAGCTGGTGGTGCTGCCAGCACAATCGGTGGAGGTTCCACAGCGAGGTGGGTCCGCCTCGGGCGGGGTGGTCGTGGTCGTACTCGATGATGTGGTCGTCCTCTGCCGCGAGCGCGGTCGATCGGGTGCAGCCCGGTGCGGCGCAGACGGGGTGGCGCAGCCGGAGCTGGAGCCGCATCTGCGCCGTGGGCTGATACGTGGTCGCGTCGACGGGGAGGTGCGCGCCGGTGATCGGGTCGGTGAGGATCCGCTGCCAGGTCGTCTCCTTCCCGGCCAGGTCCCGGGCGAGCTCGGCCGGGATCGGTGTCATGCCCTCGAGCATCGCGGGTGAGTCATCCATGCCCAGCAGCGTCGTGACGGGCACGGTGACCAGGAGCTTGAACGGGGTGCGGGTCTCCTGGACCGGATCGATGTCGAGGATCGAGTGGGTGAGGATCGCGTATCTCAGGGTCCGCAGCGAGGCGGCTCTGCCGTTTTCGCGGAGGGACTCGTCGAGGTCGAACGGGATCGGCCCCTCCGTCCCGTCCTCGAGCATCGCCCGCTGAGTCTTCTGGACCGTGCGCGCGGCGAGATCGAGCCGTTGGGCGAGGCCCGTGATCTCCAGGATCGGGCCCGTCACCAGCAACGACGCGGTCCCCACCTCCGGGTCCACGCCCACGACCTCCACATCCCTGGAACTGGAAGGCGGGGTCGGGAGCGTGCCCGCGGTCGCGAGAGCGACCGCGACAGAGACCTGCTTGTCGAACGTGACAGGGGAGATGGAGGGCAGCTCGACCTCGGCGATCCGGGCATCGACCTGCCGGACCTGCTCCTCGCTCAAGCGCCGCACCCGGCGCAGCAGGGAGCGATGCCAGGCTTCGGGCAGGTCCCCGCGACGGAGGTACTCGAACGTCAGCGGCATCCACTCCACCGCCCGATACGCGTCATGGACCTGCGAGGTGGCCTGAAGGTAGGAGCAGCGCAGCCCGGTCGCGATCTTCAACGCCGTCAGATCCGCGTCCTCCAGCAGGCCCTCCACCTCAGGATCCTCCCGGAAGAACACCGCCACCTGCCGCAGATGCTGGGCGTAGAGACGGGCCCGCTGCCTCATCAGACCATGCAGAGATTCGACTCTGGCAGCCTCGATGGAATCGGACTCGACCTCCTGAACGACCCGCTCCCGCGTGAGCTCCTTACGGGCCCGCACCCGCCACTCCGGCAGGACCACCGACGAAGTGACCTCCGACAGAGCATCGTCGAGACGACCCGCGAGACCCGAAGCAGCGCCAGCAGCAGAGATGGGAACGGGGCCGCGCGGCGAAGCCGGCCCGGACCCTGAAGCCACCGACCCGTCGGCCGCACCATCCCGCTCGAACACCTCGAACCCCTCCTCGAACTCACCCATCACCACCACCCCCTCCCCACACTCGAAACACTCCCGCGAACCACCTCCGCGATAACCCCATTCTATTTCCCCGACACCCCCTACTGAAGGATCATCGAGAAATGGGGACAAATCCGTGGATAACCACTGACTGTGGAGGAACGGTCGCGTCAGGGATCCGATCACGGGGACGGGTGCCGCACCTCCTCGGCACCCACCACCCCTCCACGACCTGCCGGTATACACCTCCCCATGCCCCGCGCAACCCTCGAGCACCCTTCCAGCAGGCCCTGGGACACCCCGTCATTCCCCACAAGGAGAATGTGCATAATTCGCCCCTGTGGAGGAAACGTCATTCACGCCTTCCACAGTGTGCACATTCCTGGGGATATCTCGCCTCAACCCCGCCTCGGCCCGGCCCCGTCCACCGCCCGCTCCTCCGGGCCTCGTCCCGCTCCGGAAGCGCGTAAGGTCGACCCCATGACGGAACGCACCACGTACCTCCTGGTGGACGGCGAGAACATCGACGCCACGCTCGGCGTCTCGGTTCTCGGCCGGCGGCCCCAGCCCGAGGAGCGCCCTCGCTGGAACAAGCTGCTCCACCACGCCGAGATGTCGTGGCATCAGAGCGTGAAGGGCCTGTTCTTCCTGGCTGTCGACGACAGCCTGCCCTCGAGCTTCGTCCAGGCGCTCATCGCGATGGGCTACAAGCCGGTCCCGCTGCGCGGCGAGGGCAAGATCGTGGACATCGCGATCCAGCGCACCGCGGCGGCCCTGCTGGATCGTCCGGCGGACGTCATGCTGGTCAGCCATGACCGGGACTTCGTCCCGCAGATGGAGGACCTGGCCGCGGATCCGGAGCGACGCACCGCGATCGTCGGCTTCCGCGAGTTCATGGCCTCGGATCTCCAGAGCATCTCGGGGATCGAGTTCCACGACCTCGAGTACGACGTCTCCGCGTTCACGAGCCGCCTGCCGCGCGTGCGCATCATCGACATCGACGAGTTCGATCCGCTCGAGTTCATCTGAGCCGGAGCTCCGGCCCGGCCGCGGCGCTCAGCGCCGCTGGTCGAGCACGCCCTGCACGAAGGTCACGACGTCCTCGAGCACTTCGGCGCGGTTCGTCTCGTTGAAGATCTCGTGGCGCGCCCCGGGATAGGTGATCCGCGAGGTCGCGGGGCCGCGCAGGGTCTCCACGCCCTCGACGCTCGCGGGCATCGGCACCAGCTGGTCGGCCTCGCCGTGCAGGTGGAGCATCGGATGGTTCCCGACGCTCCCGCCTGCGGTGATGGTGCGCATCATGGTCTGCATCGCCTCGAGCGTCGGCCGCGCGAAGTCGCCGTGCCAGACCAGCGGGTCCGCGGCGTACGCCTCGCCCACCGCGGGGTCGCGGGAGAGAGTCTCCGGGTCGATCGGGGTGGAGGGGATCTCCTCGAGCGCGAGCAGGTCGTCCACCGTGGCCCAGGAGCCGATCACCGGGCCGGAGAGCACGGTCGCGACGAGCGCGTCGGCGTGCCGCTGGGTGTAGCGGGCGGCGATGAGGCCGCCCATCGAGTGGCCGATGAGGATGATCGGGAGGTCGGGGTGCACCCCGGCCGCGTGGCGCACCACCAGGTGGAGGTCCTCGACCACGTCCTCGTAGTCGCGGATCAGCACCCGGGTCCCGTCGCTGCGGCCGTGGCCCACGTGGTCGGCGGCGAAGACGGCGGCGCCGGCCTCGTGCAGCCGGCCGGCGACCCAGCCGTAGCGTCCCACGTGCTCGCCGTAGCCGTGCGCGATCACCGCCACCCACTGCGGGTCGGGGTGCGGCCAGGCGCGGCCCACGAGGGCACCGCCGTGGCCGGGGAGGTGGAAGTCCGTCGAGAGGGCGTCGTCGCTCATGGGATCCATCATGCCGTCCGTACGGACTCGGTGCGCAGCCGTCTGCCCAGAACGGCGGCGCTGACCGCCATGAGCGCGGCGGGGAGCAGGGCGGGCAGCGCTCCTCCCTGCGCGCCCAGCCAGGCGAAGGCTCCGTTCAGCGCCGCCGGCGGGACGAGCTGGACGAGCACCAGGAGCGACTGGAACCGGGTCATCTGGTCGGCGGGCGCCCACCGCACCAGCATCGGGGCGACGCAGGTGGTGAACAGCGCCGTGCCGGCCCCGATCGCACCACACACGAGGATCGCCGCGATGAGCGGCAGGGGAAGGGCGAGCAGCAGGGATCCGAGCGCCACGAGGAGCGGGCCGCCGGTCAGCGCGACCCGCGGGCTGCGCACCGCGCCGAGAACTCCGATCGCGAAGGTCACCGCGAGCACGCCCAGCGCATAGCCCGCATCGAGCAGACCGGCCTGGGCGCCGCTCCAGCCGCGCCCGCGGGCGAGGACCGGCAGCACCACCCCGATCGTCGGGAGCACGGCCCCGCTGATCAGGGCGACCGCGGCGAGCAGCGGCCAGATCCGCAGGTCCCGGGCGACGCGGAGTCCGTCGAGGAGAGAGCGGAGCATCCCTTCGCGACTCCGCGCCGCCGGACCCGGGGAGGACGCCAGCGGCCGCATCACCAGCAGCAGCCCCAGGACTAGCAGCATCAGGGCGAGGTTCAGTGCGATGACGGCCGCGAGGGACCAGACGGCGACGGCCAGCCCGCCGGTGGCGACGCCGAGCGTGCGCGCGATCTGGAGGCTGCCGGAGATGCGGGCCATGGCGCGGGGCAGCTGCTCCGGGTCCCGGACCAGCAGGCGCGGGAGCACGGAGGCCGACGGCTGATGGACGGCCGCGATCACTGCTCCGCCTGCCGTGGCGAGGACGAGGAGGGCGGCGCTCGGATCGCCCAGGGAAGGGGCCAGTGCCGCCGCGAGCATCAGGATCCGAGCGATGCTGGTGCCGAGGAGGGTCCTGCGAGGTCCGTGCCGATCCCCGATCGCCCCACCGATCAGCACCAGCAGGATCTGAGGGACCGCGGCGACCGTGCTCACCAGGGCCACGGTCCCGGTGCCGTGGGCCGTGGCGGACCAGATCATGGCGAAGCCGAGCATGGCGTTCCCGGTCGCGGAGGCGGTGGTGGCGAGCCACCAGAGATGGAAGGAGCGGGGAAGAGGGGTCATCCCCTCACGCTGGGGGTTCGAGCGACCTGAAGGTCAAGGCCGCATCGGCATCACGAGGCAGATCATCGTGTCCTGCACCGGGGAGTGGACGCGCACCGGTGTCTCGGCGTCGACCAGGTCGAGGATGACCTCCTCGCCCGCGCAGCTCGAGGCGGCGGCCCGCAGCAGGCGCGCCTGGAGGAGCACCGAGGAGGGACCCTCCGCACCGCTCGTCGACGCCCACCCCACGAGGACGTCGTCCGGTTCCCCGATCGGGATCAGTCGTGCGCCCTCGCCGTCCAGCTCGAGGCGGAGAGTGACCGCACCGTCGGCCTCAGCGGTCCGACGACCGGCCGTGAAGGCCGCCAGCTCGAGGCGTGGGAAGCCGACGGCGGCCCGCACCGCGGGCAGGCTCGTGACGAGCCGGGCCAGGTCCGGGACGGCGCGATCGGCCGACGGCGCCTCGAGGAGCGTCGTGCCGTCCTCGCGACGCACCACCAGGGTCGTGCCCGTGATCGCGACCTCGAGCATGCCGGTGCGGGCGCTGCGCTCGGCGAGGTCCTCGGCGGCGGGGATCGCGGTGATGAGCCGCGCCGGGGAGGGACTCCCCGCAGCCGGGAGACGCCGATGAGCGAGCCAGTACCTGTCGGTGGCGCTGAGCTCGAGACCGGTGGGTCCCAGCGCCCAGACCACGCCGGCGAGGTCCGGCTCCGCGGACGCCGCCGCGGGCAGGACCTGGCGGAGGGCGGCCGAGAGGGCGGTGCCGCGCAGGCGCAGCGTCGCCGCAGGGACCCCGCCCAGTTCGTCGCGCAGGCCGCGCAGCGTCTCCAGGCGGTGCGTGGAGCGGGAGGTGTGCGCGGTGACCAGGCCGTCGATCAGCGCGGCGCGCTCGGAGCTCGGTGCGGCGAGCACCTCCCGCATCACGGGGAGCGGCGCCTCGGCGAGGCGGAGTCGGTGGACGAGCACGCCGTCGTCGATCTGGTCCGGGGCGTAGTAGCGGTATCCGGTGATCGGGTCGACGTCGGCCGGGACCAGCAGCCCGTGGGCGCTGTAGTGGCGCAGCGCGCTGGCGGGGATCCCCACCGCCCGGGAGTAGGTGCTGATCGTCAGGAGTCGCTGGTCCGCCACCGCGGCATCATGGCACGCCCCGCCCACGACCCGCTCGGGCGCACGAAAAAACCCCGGCTCACCTGTGTGAACCGGGGCCATCCCTGCGGTGCGCAAGGGGGGACTTGAACCCCCACGCCGTTTCCGGCACACGGACCTGAACCGTGCGCGTCTACCAATTCCGCCACTTGCGCATATCTTCGGCACCGGGACTTCACGCACCAAGACCGAAGGTTCCCCTAGGGTACCCCCGCGAGAACTCCCAGCCCAAATGCATCCGGCACACAGTAACGTACGCCACGTCGGCGGATCGGAGAGCCCGGATCAGCGCATCGACTCGGCCTCGACGAAGGCCTCCTCGTGTCCGCCGGGTCGACCCGGCCGCGCAGCACGGTGAAGTACAGGAGCGTCGCGAGGAGCACCGCCGGCACGCCCACCAGGGCGGCGATCTGCATGCTGGAGCTCACGGTCACCGTGGCGAACACCGCGAGCAGACCGATCAGGCCGACCACCGCGGAGATCGGCCCGCCGGGCATGCGGAAGGTCGCGCCCTCTACGCGCCGGCGACGGAAGGCCAGGTAGGTGATGAGGATCAGAGCCCACACCATGATCACGGCGAACACCACCAGGCTCATCATGTAGCCGAACACGCCGCCCACCCCGCTGAACGCCAGGGCGGCGGCGCCGATCAGGCCGACGGAGCTCGCGACGATGCCGACCAGCGGCACCTTCCGGGCGGTGGTCTTCGCCGCGAGGCGCGGCGCGAGGCCGTCCGAGGCGAGCGAGTGGAGGATCCGGCTGCCGGCATAGAGGTTCGCGTTCGCGGCCGACAGCGCCGCGATGAGCACCAGCAGGTTCGTCAGATGGGCGGCGCCTGGGATGCCGATGCGGTCGAAGACCATCACGAACGGCGAGGTGGCGACGTCCTCGCCCGTCCCTGCCGCCTGACGCCACGGCACCAGGCACAGCACGATCCCGATCGCGGAGACGTAGAAGAACGCCAGGCGCACGATGGTGGTGCGGGCGGCGGTGCGGATCGAGCGGGCGGGATCCTTCGCCTCGGCGGCGGTGATCGACAGCAGCTCGATGCCGCCGAAGGAGAACATGACCACCGACAGCGCGATCCAGACGGCACCCCAGCCCATGGGGGCGAAGCCCCCGTCGGCCGCGAGCTCGCCGAACCCGGCGGCGGGCTGCGAGGGCAGTCCGAAGATCACCAGCACCGCGCCGACCAGGATGAACACGAAGACGGCGATCACCTTGATCGAGGACAGGAAGAACTCCACGACGCCGAAGGAGCCGACGCTGGCCAGGTTGATCGCGATGATCACGGCCGCGAAGAGCAGGATCCCGGCCCAGATCGGCACCGCCGGCACCCAGTAGGCGAGGTAGGCGGCGCAGGCCACGAGCTCCGCGCCGGTGACGCAGACGGTCACGATCCAGTACAGCCAGCGGGAGAGGTAGCCCCAGAACGGCGAGAGGTACCGGGCGGCCAGGGTGCCGAAGCCGCCGCGCACGGGGTGGCGCGAGGCCATCTCGCCCATCGCGAGGGCGACGGTGGCCGCGATCAGGGAGCCGAGTGCGAAGGAGATGATCACGGCGGGACCGGCGATGCCGATCGCCTCGCCGGAGCCGAGGAACAGGCCCGTGCCGAGGGCCGAGCCCATGGCGATCATCGCCATCTGGCCGTGGCCCAGGGAGCGGGCGAGGTGCCCGTCGGCGCTGTGGTCGGAGGAGGGGGTCGAGGAGGTCACCCGTCGAGGGTAGCCGCCCGGCCGCCGCAGGGCCGAGCGGCGGGGCTCAGGCGCGCTCGCGGTACCGGTCGATCGCGTCCTTGGCCTCCTTGAGTCCGGCGCCGGTGCGTTCGCGGTACACCTTGATCGCCCGGATCACCTCGCCCTGCGCGACGAGGCGACGGCACTCCTCGGGCACGCCGACGGCACCCGCCTCCGCGCGCAGCTGCTCGAGCTCCGCCGCCCCGACCCCGGCGCGCTCGGCGAGGAGATCGACCAGCGCCTCGAGCCGACGGGTCTCGCCCCGGAGGTGCTCTACCTGAGCCTGCTGCTGTCTGCCGCGTCCGAACATGGCACCAGCTTATCGGCGCCGTGGGAGGTCACAGGATGCACCGGGATCGTGACCCAGGGCAGGACGAGGTGCACGATCGGGCCGATCCCGAGGGCGTAGACGACGGTGGCGAGGCCGACGGGGCCGCCGAGCACCCAGCCGATCGCGAGGACCGCCACCTCGAGGACGGCCCGCACCGGACCGATCCGCAGGCCCCAGCGGTGATGGATGCCCGTCATGAGCCCGTCGCGCGGGCCGGGGCCCAGCTGGGCGCCGATGTAGACGGCGTCGGAGACCGCGTTGAGCAGGAGGCCGCCGGCGAGCATCGCGAGACCGGGCAGCAGCCCCTCGACGGGCGGGACGACGGCGAGGGTGAGGTCCATCGCGACGCCCACCCAGAGCGCGTTGACGAGGGTGCCGATGCCCGGCTGCTGACGCAGCGGGATCCATGCCAGCAGGACCACGAAGCTGGTGATCACGGTGAGCGTCCCGATGCTGAGCCCGGTGCGCTCGGACAGCGCGACGGACAGGACGTCCCAGGGTGCGGCTCCGAGCCCGGCGCGCAGCACCAGGGCGATGCCGGCGCCGAAGCCCGTCAGGCCCAGGAACAGCGTCAGCAGGCGCAGCGGGAGCCGGTCGACCGTCAGCTGGTCGCGCAGGCGGAGGTTCTGGAGCGGTGCAGGCATGAGCCCATCCTGACTCGGAATGGACCGACTCGACAGGGCCAATCGTGGTCCACTGGCCCCATGCCCGTCCCGCCGCCCCCTGCTCCGCCGCTGCGCACGCTCCTCGGCCCGCCCCCGTCTCGGGCGCGCGCCCGATGGCTCGCCGACCGGCTGCTCGCGCTCACCATCGAGGGTCGGCTGCCGCCAGGGGCCCGTCTGCCCTCGGAGCGTCTCCTCGCCGAGGAGCTCGGGTTCTCCCGCGGCACCGTGGTCCGCGCGCTCGACGACGCGCGCGACCGGGGCGTGCTGTCCTCACGACAGGGATCGGGCCGCACGGTGCTGGCGCCGTCGGGGCGGGCACGACCCGTCGAGTCCCTCACCGCGCGGGCCCGGGCCCTGCCCGCCGGCACCGTCGACCTCCGCGCCACCGTGCTCCCGCCCCACCCGGACCTGCAGTCCGTCACCGAGGAGGCGGTCTCGGAGATGATCGCGGATCCTGCCTGGGGAAGCGTCCCGGCGGACGGCCACCCCGAGCTGGTCGAGGCGATCTGCGCCCACTACGACCGCCGGGGACTGCCCACCGACCCCGCCCAGGTGCTCGTCACCACCGGGGCCGTCAGCGGGCTGCACCTCGCCCTGCGCGCCGTCACCGCGCCCGGCGCACGGGTGGGCACCGAGAACCCTGGCTATCCCAACACCGCACGCGTCATCACCGCGGCGCGGCGCCGCGTGGTCCCGATCGACGTCGACGTCGAGCACGGGGACCAGCTGGTGCGGGCCGTCGGCTCCGGCGGCCTGGAGGCGGCTGTGCTCACCGCCGACTTCCACAACCCCGGCGGCCATCTGCTGGGCGCCGAGCATCGTTCACGCCTGCTGCAGGCCGCCGCGCGCACCGGGAACACGCTGGTGATCGACGAGACCCTCGTGGGGATGGCGTGGCGCGCCGAGCACCTGCCCCCGGCTCCGGTCGCGGGGCACGGCGCCCGGACGCTGCTGGTGGGCTCGACCTCGAAGTCGCTGTGGGCGGGGCTGCGGATCGGCTGGATCCGGGGCACCGCCGAGATGATCGATGCGATCTCCCGGATCCGGATCGGGGTGGACCTCGGCGCCCCGCCGCTCGAGCAGCGGATCGCCGCCCGGCTGCTGGTCGGCGACTCGCCCGTGCCCGCTCAGCAGGCCCACATCGCCGCGAACCACGAGATCGCGACCGGGATGCTGCGGCGGCACCTGTCGCACTGGCGCTGGCGGGACCCTGCCGGGGGGCTCTCGATCTGGGCCGACGCCACCCGCCGACCCGCCGGGGAGCTGGTGACCGCGGCGGCGGAGCGGGGCGTCGCGCTCAGCCCCGGCAGCCTGTTCTCACCGACCGGGACCGGCTGGCCGCACGCCCTGCGGATCCCCTTCTCCGGGAGGGCCGACGACCTCCGCCGCGCTCTCGAGGTGCTCGCCGAGCTCGACACCTGAGGCAGGACATGCAGGAGCGCCCCGCACCAAGATGGTGCGGGGCGCTCCAGGATCGAGCAGTACGTCGATCAGGCCTTGGCGGCCGCACCCTTGGCGGCGACGACCTGGATGACGAGGTTCGCGAAGATGTCCTCGTGCAGACGGACGGTCGCCTTGTGCTCGCCGAGCGAGCGGATCGGCGACACGAACTCGACCGTGCGACGGTCGATGTCCTTGTCGAACACTGCCTTGACGCCCTCGGCGACCTCCTTGGAGGAGACCGCACCGAAGAGACGGCCGTTCTGGCCGGCGCGCTCGGCGATGACGACGGGCTTCGACTCGAGCGAGGCCTTCAGGGACTGCGCGTCCTCGATGCTGGCGATCGCACGCTTGCCGCGAGCCGCACGGATCTGGTCGAGCTGACGCTGACCGCCCTTGGTCCACGGGGTCGCGAGACCACGGGGCAGGAGGAAGTTGCGCGCGTAGCCGTCCTTGACGTCGACGACGTCTCCGGCGGCACCGAGGCCGGTGACCTCGTTGGTGAGGATGAGCTTGCTGGTCATGTGCTTCCCTTCCTCGCTCAGCGACCGGAGGTCGAGTACGGCAGCAGGGCGATCTCGCGGGCGTTCTTCACGGCCTTCGCGATCTTGCGCTGCTCCTGGACGGAGACGCCGGTGACCCGACGGGCGCGGATCTTTCCGCGATCGGAGATGAACTTGCGCAGCAGCGCGGCGTCCTTGTAGTCGACGGTCTCGAGACCGGCGGCCTTCAGGGGGTTCTGCTTCTTCTTCGGCTTGCGAAGAACAGGCTTGGCCATCGTGGTGCTCCTTCTTTCTGAGGGGAGCCCGGGCATGCACCCGGGATGGAGTGGATCAGTGTCTTGCGTCGATCGCCGGAGCGATCAGAAGGGAGGGTCGTCGTACCCGCCCTGGTTGCCGCCGCCGGCCCACGGGTCGGCTGCAGGGGCACCCTGCGGAGCGTTGTTGTACCCGCCCTGGCCACCCTGGTTGCCCGGGTTGCCGTAACCGCCCTGGTTGCCGCCGCCCTGAGGGGCGCCGCCGCCGAAACCGCCACGGCCTCCGCCGCCTCCGCCGCCACGCTGGACCTTGTTGGGCTTCGCGGTGGCGTACTTGAGGGAGGGGCCGATCTCGTCGACGTCCAGCTCGATGCTGGTGCGGTTCTGACCTTCACGGTCGGTGAACGAGCGCTGCTTGAGACGGCCCTGCGCGACGACGCGGGTGCCCTTCTCGAGCGACTCGGCCACGTTCTCCGCGGCATCTCGCCAGATGGAGCAGCGCAGGAACAGCGCCTCGCCGTCCTTCCACTCGTTCGACTGACGGTCGAACGTGCGGGGGGTCGACGCGATGGTGAACGACGCGACCGCGACGCCGGACTGCGTGAAACGCAGCTCGGGGTCGGCGGTGAGGTTGCCGATCACCGTGATGACGGTGTCATTCGCCATGGGTGCTCCTCTGCTCCGGGGTGGTGTGGGGTGGTGCGGGGGTCAGCGACAGCGGATCAGGCTGCGTCGAGACGCATGATCTTCGTGCGCAGGACGGACTCGTTGAGCCCGAGCTGACGATCCAGCTCCTGCGCGGTCGAGGACTTCGCGGTGAAGGTCAGGACGATGTAGATGCCCTCGGACTGCTTGTCGATCTCGTAGGCGAACTTGCGCTTGCCCCAGACGTCGACGTTGTCGATGGTGCCGCCCTCGGTCGGGATGACCTGGACGAGCTTCTCGAAGGTTCCGGTGACGGTCCGCTCATCGACGGACGGGTCGAGGATCACGACCATTTCGTACTTGCGCATGTCTGGTACCCACCTCCTGTGGTCTCTGCGGCCACGGTCTCTCCGTGGCAGGAGGGTTCATGCCATCCGGTCCGAGCATCGGCGATGCTCCTCACGGACCGGCCCAGCCTACCTGCGGCGAGGGACATGGGCCAGGGGGTGCCGACGGGTGCGCGCCGCATCACAGCGGCCCGACGCCTCAGCTCTTCGGCGGTCGGCCCATCGCCCGACGGACGCGGGCGTACCAGCCGCCGGTGGCCCGGCCGCCGGCGATGCCGCCCCCGGCGACCACGCCGGCGGTGCGGCCCTGGAGCCGGATCCCGCAGCGGTCGCAGAGCTTCCGCCCGGTGACCGAGGTGTACGCCTTGCCGCGGATCTTCCCTCCGCACTGTTCGCATCGCATGCCTCGATCATGGCACGGGCGCGGAGGGGCGGACCGGGGATCAGGCTCAGCCGCCGCCGTTGCCGCCGCCGCGGCCCTTGCCCTGGCCGACCCCGGCGTCAGCGCCTCCGGCGCCCTGCTCCTCCGTGGTCGGCTTCTCGGTGGGCTGGACGTTCTCCTCGTCCGTGGTCGGCTTCGGGGAGGGTTTCTTGGTCGGCGTGTCCGAGGGCTCCTCGGACGGCTCCTCGCTGGGCTCCTCCGACGGCTCCTCGCTCGGCTCCTCGGAGGGCTCCTCCGACGGCTCCTCGCTCGGCTCCTCGGAGGGCTCCTCCGACGGCTCCTCGCTCGGCTCCTCCGTGGGCTCCGGCTCCTGGGTGGGCTGGGGCGCCTCGGTGGTGGGCGGCGGGGGCGGCGGCGGCACGTAGCTGCGCTCGCGGGTCTCGTTGTCGAGCTCGACCTCCTCGGGGAAGTCGATCATCTCCTGGCCCTCGAGCGAGGTCGACATGATGTCGCCCCAGACGTCGGTCGGGTAGGAGCCGCCGGTCATGCTCTCCACGCCGCCGAAGGGCGTCAGGCGCTCCTCGGAGCCGTCGTCGCCGGGCTGGAACATCCCCACGGCGGTGACGAGCTGCGGGGTGAAGCCCACGAACCACGCCGAGCGGAAGCTCTCCGAGGTGCCGGTCTTGCCGGCGACGGGACGGCCGTCCATGACGCCCTGGAGGCTGCGCGCGGAGCCGATCGTCGGAGGACCCTGCAGTGCGACGGTCGCGTTGGTCGCGACGTCCTCGTCCATGGCCCGCGTCTCCTTGGACGTGTGCTCGTAGCGCGTGGAGCCGTCGGGGCGGGTCACGGTCTGGACGACGTAGGCGTCCCGGTGCACGCCGCCGGAGGCGATGGTCGCGTAGACCTCCGCCATCTCGGTGACGGTCGGCGAAGCGGAGCCGAGCACGTTCGAGGGCTCGGCGCTCAGGCCCGGCGTCTTCTCGGGCAGGCCGAGCTTGATCGCGGTGTCCCGAGTGTGCTTCGGGCCGATCTCGATGTTGGCCTCCGCATAGGCGGTGTTGATGGAGCGGGCGGTGGCCTCCTCGAGCGTCACGCGGCCGTAGCTGGAGTCGCCGAAGTTGTTGACCTCCCAGCCGCCGGGCACGTCGGGGAACTCCTTCGGGGAGTTGCCGTCCCACCGCGAGTCCAGCGGGTAGCCCTCCTCCAGGGCGGCGATCAGGGTGAAGGTCTTGAAGATCGACCCCGCCTGCATCCGCGACTGGGTGGCGTCGTTCTGGGACTGGGTGACGTAGTCCGGGCCGCCGTACATGCCGCGGATCGCCCCGGTCGAGGGATCGAGCGTCACGGTGCCCACGCGGTTGTTCTCCGGACGGTCCTCCGGAAGGTTGTCGACCGCGTCGACGGTGTTCTTCTGGATCGCGGGATCGATCGTGGAGACGATCTTCAGACCGCCGGTGTTGATCTCCTCCTCGGTGAAGCCCTGCGCCAGCAGCTCGTTGCGGATCTGCATCACCAGGTAGCCCTGGGGACCGCCGAGGGAGTTCTCGGAACGCGGCTCGACGGTCTTCGGGAAGGTGAGCGCGTCCGCCTCGGCCTCGGTCATCTGGTCCTCGGCGACCTGCCGGGTGATGACCCGGTCCCAGAGGCTCGTGGCCTTCTCCGGGTTGTTCGCCGGGTCGTAGGTCGAGGGGCTCGGGATCACGGCGACCAGCAGAGCGGCCTCCGCATCGGTGAGCTCGCTCGCGTCCTTGCCGAAGTAGGCCTGGGAGGCCTCCTGGACGCCGTAGGCGCCGCGACCGAAGTAGATGGTGTTGAGGTACCGCGAGATGATCTCGTCCTTGGAAAGCTCCTGGTCGATCTTCAGGGCCATGATCGCTTCCTTGGCCTTGCCGACGTAGGAGGTCTCGGTGCCCGTGTAGTACCGCTCGACGTACTGCATGGTGATCGTCGAGCCGCCCTGGCGGGCGCCGCCCGCGAGGTTGTTAACCACGGCGCGGACGATGCCCCGCGGAGAGACGCCGCGGTTCTCGTAGAAGGTGTTGTCCTCGCTGGCCACCACGGCGTGCTTGATGTTGTCGGGGATCTCGTCGGCCCCGAGCTCGGTGCGGTTGACCTCGCTGAACGATCCCATCTCGGTCTCGCCGTCGGAGTAGTAGACGCGCGAGGTCTGGGCCAGGGCGAAGTCCGAGGGCTCGGGCACCTCGGTGTCGTGGTACAGCCACGCCACGCCGGCGAGGCCGACGAGGACCATGAGCGCCATGGCGCCGACGATGAGCCGCAGCGAGGGGATCCAGCGCCAGGGGTTCTTCGCCCCGGCGCGCGGGTAGTTCAGGAAGTTGGTGGCGGCGGCCTTCCTGCCGCGCCCCGACGTCGCAGCGGCCACGGCGGCGCCGGCGTGGCGGGCGCGGACGGAGGTGCGGCTGGTGGGGCGCTTCGCGGAGGCGGAGCTCTTCGAGGAGGCGGCACCGGCGGCGCCGGAGCGACGGGCGGTGCGGCTGGTGCCCTTCGGGGAGGCTTCGGCTCGGGCGTTCCGGGATGCGGAGGACGTGGGCGTCGAGGCGCGACGCACGCCGGCGGCGCGGCGGGCGCCACCGGTCGTCGGGTTCTTCGATCGGCGCGATCGATCCGACGAGCCGCGGGACGAGCGTCGAGAGTCGCTCATTGCTGCTCCTGGTCCTTCGGGGGCTCGGGCTGGTGCGGGCGCGATCCGGAGGGTCCCCCGGGCGCACCCAGCCACTCAGTATGAGCATGAGAGGGCGTCCGACGGAATGACCCGGCGTCGAAGCACACAGGGTGTGCACGTCCGGTGCGGTCCCGCTCACACCCGTCCGGGCGGTCCGGGCGCCCTCCCGAGGGCGTCGCGCGCCCCGCCGTCAGCCGTCCTGACGGGCCGCCCACCAGGCGCGGAGCTCCTCGACGGCCCGCTCCTCGCCGAGGGGCCCGTGCTCCATCCGCAGCTCGAGGAGGTGCTTGTACGCCTCGCCCACGGCTCGGCCGGGCGGCATGTCCAGGACCTCCATGATCCGGTTGCCGTCCAGGTCGGGACGGATCCGGCCGATCTCCTCCTGCTCGGCGAGCGCGGCGATGCGGGTCTCGAGCTCGTCGTAGGCGCGGGCCAGGGTGCGGGCCTTGCGACGGTTCCGGGTGGTGACATCGGCCCGGGTAAGGCGGTGCAGGTGCTCGAGGAGGCCGCCCGCGTCGGTGACATAGCGGCGCACCGCGGAGTCGGTCCACGGCGAGTCGACGTACCCGTGGAAGCGCAGATGCAGCTCCACCAGGCGCGCGACCTTCTTGGTCGTGTCCTTGTCGAAGGTCAGGGCCTTCATCCGCTTCGTGGTCATCTTCGCGCCCACGGTCTCGTGGAAGCGGAAGGTGACCACCCCGCCCGCCTCGAAGCGGCGGGTCGCGGGCTTGCCGATGTCATGCATCAGCGCCGCCAGGCGCAGCACCAGATCGGGGCCCTCGCAGGGGCCGCCCGAACCGGCGGGGCTCTCGAGGTCGATCGCCTGGTCGAGCACCGTCAGGGTGTGCTCGTAGACGTCCTTGTGGTGATGGTGCTCGTCCCGCTCCAGCTGGAGCGCGGGCAGCTCCGGCAGCACGTGCGCGGCCAGCCCCAGCTCCGTGAGCAGCTCGAGCCCCCCGCGCGGATGGGCGCCGAGCATCAGCTTGACCAGCTCCTCCCGCACCCGCTCCGCGGAGACGATGGTGATGCGCTCGGCGAGCTCCTCGATCGCATCGGCCGTCGAGTCCTCGATGCGGAACCCGAGCTGGGCGACGAAGCGCACCGCACGCATCATCCGCAGGGGGTCGTCGGTGAAGGACTGCTGCGGGCCGACGGGGGTGCGCAGCAGGGTGCGGGCGATGTCCGCGAGCCCGTCGAAGGGGTCGATCAGCTCGAGGGAGGGCAGGCGCACCGCCATCGCGTTGACGGTGAAGTCGCGACGGGAGAGGTCCCCCTCGAGCGTGTCGCCGTACTCGACCTGGGGCTTGCGGCTGGTCGGGTCGTAGGACTCGGTGCGGTAGGTCGTGATCTCGACCTTCACCCCGTCCCGCACGCCGCCGAGCGTCCCGAAGTCGCGCCCCATGTCCCAGATCGCGCCGCCGGAGGTCCAGTCGCGCAGGATCGCCTCGGTCTGCTCCGGGCGGGCGGAGGTGGTGAAGTCGAGATCGGCGCTGGAGCGCCCCAGCACCGCGTCGCGCACCGGTCCGCCCACGAGGGCGAGCTCGTGCCCGGCCGCCTCGAACATCCGGCCCAGCACGTGGATCTCCTCGGGCAGCGCCTGGAACATCGAGGCCGCGCGGCGGCGGGCGGTGTCGAGCCGCTGCGCGGTGCCGGTGGTCTCGTCGACGGGATCTGTCACGGGGGGTCCTGTCCTGGGTCGGGGTGCGGGGATCGCCCATGTAGAGGTCTCGTGCACCTGCGGGCTCCCTACGGTAGCGGCCGCTTACAGTGTCACCATGCCGTCGTCCCCGCCGTCCGTGCGCCCGGTCCTCGCCGCGCTGCTGACGGCCCTGCTCCTCGCCTCATCAGTGCTGGTGAGCGGCTCGGCGACCCTGCTTCCTGCCGCGCATGCCGAGGTCGGAGGCCCCTCCGCGCAGGCGCCGGCGGCGCCGCCCTCCGCGACCGAGGACACACCGGTGAGCATGGATCTCGTCTCCCTCACCCCCACCTCCCTGGCCCCCGGAGGCACTCTCGAGGCGCAGGTCGAGGTGACCAACACCTCGTCGGAGCCCCAGTCGGCCCTCGCCCTGGAGCTGCGCACCCGCACCTCCCGGATCACGGACCGCGCCGAGCTCTCGGCCTGGGAGTCCGACACCACCGCGCAGCCCACCGGCGAGGCCATCGCCAGCTCCGCGCCCCACGACGAGCTCGCACCCGGGGAGTCCGTCCTCCTGACCGTGACGGTCGACGCCGAGGAGCTCGACTATTCGGAGGAGCCCTATTACTGGGGCACCCGACGCCTCGAGCTGACCGTCGCCTCCGAGGAGGATCCCCTGTCCACCCTGCGCACCTTCGTGGTGTGGCGCCCCGCCGAGGCGGAGGACACGATCACCCAGTCGGTGCTGCTGCCGCTCGCCGCCGAGGACGCGTCGCAGATGGTCACGGACCCCGAGGCCTTCGCCACCTCGGCCGAGTCCGGCCAGCTCGCCTCGGTGCGGGAGACCGCCCCGCAGGTCGGCGCGGACTGGTGGCTGG
This sequence comes from Brachybacterium ginsengisoli, assembly GCF_002407065.1. Taxonomy (NCBI): domain Bacteria; kingdom Bacillati; phylum Actinomycetota; class Actinomycetes; order Micrococcales; family Dermabacteraceae; genus Brachybacterium; species Brachybacterium ginsengisoli. The sequence goes on along the minus strand of NZ_CP023564.1, from coordinate 3,929,584 downwards.
ACCCGGCCCTGCTGGACCCGCCGGCGATGCCCGTCGCCCAGGAGGACGGCGAGGAGACGCCCGCGGGATCGGTCCCCGAGTACGGGCCCGAGCCGCGCTCCGCCGAGCTCGCCGAGGTGCTCGAGGGTGCCTCGGCGCAGCGCACCGTGCTGTCGATGCCCTACGCCGACTCGGACACCGCGAGCCTGCAGGCCGCCGGCGCCGACGATCTCGCCGGCATGATCGGCGACCGCGGGGACCAGGTCTGGAAGGACCGAGAGATCGCGCCGCGCGCCGAGGCGCTGCGCGTGGACGGGCAGAGCGCCGACGCGGACGCCCTCGAGTCGGTGCTCGAGTCCGGCGCCACCGCGGCGATCGTGCCCTCCAGCTCGCTGCGCAGCGACCCCGCCTCCTCCGTGACCCCCAGCTCCATCGGCATGTACACCTCGACCCGTCAGCCGGGGGCCCAGCTCCCGCTGCTGGCCCCGGATCCGGAGCTCTCCTCCGAGTTCTCGCAGCTCACCAGCGGGAACGACACCGAGCAGGTCCAGCAGCGGCTGCTCGCGGAGACCGCGACCGTCGCCTCGGAGTACGCCACCTCGCCGCGGCATCTGCTGATCTCCCCGTCCCCGGATGCGGTGCTCGATCCGACGGCGACGAGCTCCGCGATGGACGCGCTGCAGGAGGCCCCCTGGATCGAGGCCGGGAGCACGAGCGAGCTGCTCGACGCCGCCGAGCACCAGGACTGGACCACGGACCCGCTCGCCGGAGGCGATGCGCTGTACGCCCTCGGGGAGGTCGACGGCGATGCCGTGGTGCCCAGCGGTCCCTCCGCGACCGGTCGCTGGCAGCACCTGGAGTCCGCCGAGGCTCCGGCGCCGCTGCCGGAGGACGCGCTCCTCGAGCTCGAGGCCGCCTCCGCACAGGTGGACACGCTCGCCGCCGCGATGGAGGACGACTCCCCGCTGGACGCCCCGCGCCGCGAGATCATCGCGGGCACCTCGGCGCGATGGCGCGGCGAGCCCGGGGTCCCGGCGGAGCGCGCACAGGAGGCCACCGAGCTCGCCACGGCTCTGCAGAACCGCATCGAGGTGGTCCCCGCCTCCGGCTACAACGTCATCTCCGACGCGGTGAGCGTCCCGATCACGATCAGCAACCGCCTCGACACCCCCATCACGGTGCGCATCGCCGTCACCTCCGACAAGCCTCTGGTGCAGGTCGGTGAGCCGAAGGTGGTGACCGTCCCCGCCCGGGGGAAGATCGACGCGCCCATCGACGTCGAGGCGATCGCGAACGGGACCGTCACCCTGACCACCGTGGTGACCACGGAGGACGGCCGCGCCCTGACCGCCCCGGCGGACGTGCCCCTGACCGTGAACCCGTCGTGGGAGAACTGGACCACCCTGGTGATCGTCATCGCGATGGGCCTGCTGGTCATCGTGGGTGTGGCCAGGGCCCGGAGGACGGGCTCCTCCACACGGGCCCCGGCGGTCGTCGCCCCCGAGGACCCCGAGGAGCTCGCCCGCTCCGGGCGCTCCACCCCGGATCGTTCCCCTGATCCCGACACAGACATTCATCCCGCATCACCCGAGGAGGACCGCTCGTGAGCACAGCTCGCCGGGTCCATCACATCCCCCGCCACCGTCGCCACGGCGTGCCCTCGAGCACCTCCACCCTCCTCCGGGCCAGCGTGGTGATGGCCTCGGGGTCGATGGTCTCGAGGGCGCTCGGCTTCGTGCGGAACTACCTGTTCGGCGTGATCCTGGGCGGCTCGATGTCCGCCGCGGCCAACGCCTTCAGCGCGGCGAACACGCTGCCGAACACCATCTGGCTGCTGGTGGGCGGCGGCACCCTGAACGCGATCCTGGTGCCCGCGATCGTCCGTGCCGTGAAGCGGCAGGACCGGGGCAGCGACTACCTCTCGCGACTGATGACGCTGGTCGCAGCCGTCTCGCTGGGGATCACCGCGATCTGCATGGTGGCGGTGCCGCTGCTGCTGACCCTCACCAGCGGTCTGCTGCCCCCGGCGACGTACGCGCTCGCGGTGCAGCTGGGCTACTGGATGATGCCGCAGATCTTCTTCTCGGCGCTGTACGTGATGTGCGGTCAGCTGCTGAACGCGCATGACAACTTCGGTCCGTACCAGTGGGCGCCGGTGTTCAACAACCTGGTGGGCATCCTCGGCGCCGCCCTGTTCCTGGGGATGTGGGGACGCGTCGGAGACCCCAGCCAGTGGACGATGCCGATGATCGTGGCGATGGCCGTGATCAACGTGGGCGCCTCCGCGGCCCAGGTGCTGTTCCTGTTCTGGTACGTCAAGAAGCTGGACCTGCGGCTGCGGCCGAAGTGGGGCCTGCGCGGCCTGGGCCTCGGCAAGCTCAGCAGGATCGGCCTGTGGACGCTGGCGATGCTGGGGCTCGGCCAGCTCGGCATCTGGGCGTCGCGCTGGGCCACCGGCGGCGCCGTGCAGAGGACGGAGCAGTACCAGGACCAGCCCGATCTGGCCGCCCGCTACCCGGCTCTGCTCACCATGGAGTGGGCCTACCTCGCCTTCATGATCCCGCAGGGGATCATCGCGGTCACGCTGGTCACCGCCGCGTTCCCGTCGATCTCGCGCAGCGCGGCCGACGACGACCACGCCGGCGCCCTGGCCCGCTACGACGAGACGAACCGGCTGCTGGCCGTCCCGATGATGCTGTGCACCGCGGTCTTCGTCGCGCTGTCGGGACCGATCATGTGGGTGATCGGCGGCGGCACCGGCGAGGTCGGTGCACGGGCCAACGGCACCGTGCTGGTCGCCTACATGCTGGGCCTGGTGCCCTTCGCCTCCCTGTACCTGATCAAGCGCGTGTTCTACGCGTACGAGGACGCCCGGACCCCGTTCGTCTCGCAGATCCCGATCGCGGTGCTGTCGCTGCTGGCGGTGCCGCTGATCCTGACCGTGGTCGATCCGATGTACGCGGCGATGTCGGCTGCCGGGGTGATGAGCCTCGGCAACCTGGTGGCCTGGCTGCTGGGGGTCTGGCAGCTGCGCCGCCACGCGCACCGTCACGGCGCCCAGCCCCCGAGCACCGCCGCCGGGCTCTCGCTGTTCGCCCGACTGGTCGCGTCCGCCCTGGTCAGCTGGGCTCTGGGGAGCGGGATGGTGCTGCTGGCGGGTGACCTCCTGTGGACCCACCGCCTGGTGGCGGTGCTCATCGGCGCGGTCATCGCCGTGGTGATGACCGTGGCCTTCACGGCGATCGCGTACGTGCTGCGGGTGCCGGAGGTGCGGCGCCTGGTGGGGGTGGCGCGACGGAGGCTGCGGCCGCTCACCCGCCGATTCCGGGGGGCGACCTCGTAGCATGGTCGATGCACAGGACGGGGAATCTCCCGCCGGACGACGAGAAGGACGGTCCGTGAACACGAACCCACAACCGGATGCCCTGCGCTCCCGGTGGACGCTGGAGGGGCGCATCCCCCTGTCCGGCGTCGCCGACGGGGCTGTGTGGCATCGTGCGCGCTCCGTCGCGACCGGCGAGAGCGTGGTCCTGTTCATCGTGCGGGGGGAGGCCGCGCTGGAGGCAGCCGACGCCGTGCGCCGTGCGTATCTCGTCGAGGATCCCCGTCTGCTCGCGGTCAACGACATCGTCGTGCTCGACGACCCGCGCGAGGACGACGCCGAGGCGCCGACCTCTCCAGACGGTCCGACGACCGTCGTCGAGTACGCGCTGCCGCCTGCGCCGCCGCTCGCCGCCCTCCTGTCCGGGGGACCGCTGCATCCCGAGACCGCTCGCGCGATCGTCGGCGAGGCCGCGACCGGACTGGAGGTCGCCCGCCGGCGCGGTGTGCGCCACCAGTTCATCGACTCCAACCGCGTCTTCGTCGACACCCGCTCCGGCGCGGTGGTCGTGCTCGGCGTCGGCGTCGAGGCGGCCGCGCATCTCGGGCTGGACCGCTCCCGCGAGGCGGCGTCCTTCCAGGACACCGCCGCCCTGGTCGCCCTGCTGTACCGCGCGCTGACCGGCCGCAGTCCGCGTCACAACGCCTCCGGCGACGTCCCGCGCCCGTCCACGATCACCGACACCGCGATCCCCGAGGACCTGGATCTGCTGTGCGACCTGGTGCTCAACGAGTCGGCCGACGAGATCCCGGAGACGACGCGCGAGCTCATCGAGGTGCTCCAGCCCTGGCAGTCGATCCCGGTGACCATCGAGGCGTACTCGCGCGGATCGCAGGCGCGCCAGGATGCTCCCGTCGAGGACGTCTCCGACGACGAGCTGGAGAGCACGGCGCTGATGGCGGCTGTGCCGGCGGGGGACGAGCCGTCCGACCACGACGAAGCGCCCACCGGTGAGGCCGTTCCCGCAGAGGATTCCGCCCCCGCTGACGGGTCTGTTCCTGCCGATGCATCCACTCCCGCCGCCGCGGCCGCGGTGGGCACCGTGGGGGCTGCCGGGGCCGTCGGAGCTGCGGCGATGACCGCTTCCGCCGTCGATCGGGCCGATGAGGACGAGCACCCCGCGGCCGAGGCCGACGCCGACGCCGACGGTGAGCCCCAGGGTCCTGACGCCGAGGCGGAGCGCGCTGCGGCCGCCGACCGTGAAGCGGCTGCGGCCGCCGACGCCGAGAAGGCTCAGCAGTCCTCGACCGAGGCGAAGGCGCTGGTCGAGGATCTGCACCTCGATCAGAAGCGGAGCACCAGTCCCTTCCCGGGGCATCTGGCGATGGCCCCTGGTTCGTCGGCACCGGCGGCGTCGTCGGAGACCGCCGAGGAGGCACCCGCGGGCCCGGGGGCGGGCGCCCTCGCCGGGGGCGCGGCCGCCGGAGCAGCGGTCGCCGGCGCCGCCGCGGCCCTTCCGGCGCGCACCTCCGGCACGCACTGGCCGCTCGCGGATTCCGAGGGCGATCCCTCTGCGCTGGCACCCGGCACCGCGGGATCTCCGGAGCCGGTGCGGCGGGATGGGAACGGTCCGTCGGCCGCGACCCCCGATCACTCCGCGCCGACCCCCTCGGCGCCGGTCACGCACAGCGCCGATGCGGCGCCCACGGCCCCGGTCGCCGTCTCGGGACGCTCGACCCCGGTGGCTCCGGTCCGCGAGGATGGTCCGATCGTCGTCCAGGGACGCGATCGCTCGGTGCTCCGGGACCGGCCCGAGGAGGGACCCGCGCCCTTCGCCCGCAGCTCGCTGCTGAGGGACGTCGTCGGCGTCGCGGTGGACAAGGACGCCCCGGAGACCTTCACGATGGGCCCGCGGGACAGCGAGAAGCGCTCGCTGCAGTCGCAGTGGATCATCATCGGCGGCGCTCTGGCCGTGATGATCGCACTGGTCATCGCGCTGACCACGATCACCAGCGATATCCGCGACATCCTCAAGGACCCGCTGGCCACCTCCGAGGCGTCGGCCTCGCCCACCCCCACCGAGGAGGACACGGGCGAGGCTCCGGTGGAACCCACCGCGGAGGACACCGAGGAGGCTCTGCCTGCCCCGAAGATCGAGAGCGTGGAGCTCTCGTCGCTGCCCGGGGGCACCGAGCCCGATCACACCGATCAGCAGGATCGGCTCACCGACGGGGATCCCAGCACGTTCTGGTCCACCCAGCACTACGCGAGCCCGGACTACGGCGGTCTGAAGGAGGGCGTGGGCATGCGCGTGCAGTTCGCCGAGCCCTCGACCTTCACGGCGCTGACGCTCACCACGGCCCGCAACAACGGGGGCCTCGTGCAGCTGCGCGCGGTCACCGAGGACGGCTCCCCCGGGGACGTGCTCGCCTCCGGCGAGTTCGTCGGCGACGGCGAGGTGCGCCTCGAGGCCCCGAAGCCGATCGAGACCGACAAGGTCATGGTGTGGGTGCCGGAGCTGCCACCGGACAGCGGCCAGGAGGGCCGGTTCCGCGCACGGATCGCGGAGATCACGGTCGAATGAGCCCCCGGTCGCAGGAGCGCCCGTCCTCGCCGCCGAAGGACGGGCGCCGGGCGCGCTTCAGGACCGTGCTGGGCATCCCGGTCCCGCTGGTGCTGCTCGCACTCGTCGCCTCCGCCCTGATGGGAGTGCAGCTGGCGGACGCGCTCGAGCAGACCACCGACAACGCCTCCAGCACCGGAGTGACATCCGTCGACTCCCGCACCGGGATCGGGAAGATTTCCGCGGGCGCGCCCGTTGTCACTGAGACGACCCTCGGCACCGAGGTGCAGCGCCTGATCGACTCCGGCACGATCCAGCCGATGACGAGCTTCGACGCGGCGACGTGCCTGCGCGAGCTGGGGGTCTCGGATTCGATCCTGATCCTGGAGGAGGTTGCGTGGGGAGGCGATCAGACGCAGGGCTGGCTGCTCGTGCACGGCCCGCTGGACCGCGACACGTTGCGGGCCAACGGCGGCATCGTCTCGGCCACGGTGGTGCTGCCCAGCTGCGGGACCACCGACGACGACATCACCCCGGCCCAGAACAAGCTCTGGTCCGGAGACGTGAGGATCGGCTCGCTCTGACCTCGCCCCACCCCCGGGTCGCCCTCGGCGACCTGCTCCATACTTAAGGACGGTCCTCCCGCTGACCGCCCGACCACTGAACGGAAGGACATCCACCATGTCGCAGCCCATCCAGGCCCTCAACATCCTCGGAGGCACCACCCCGGCGGTCCAGCCGGCCGTGGTCGACGCCGCCGCACAGGACGACACGGTCCACGAGGTCGTCATCGTCGGCTCGGGCCCGGCCGGCTACACCGCCGCGATCTACACGGCGCGCGCCGAGATGAAGCCGATCGTCATCGCGGGCGCCCTCGACGCCGGCGGTGCACTGATGACCACCACCGACGTGGAGAACTTCCCGGGCTTCCCGGAGGGGATCCAGGGGCCCGAGCTGATGACGAACCTGCAGGAGCAGGCCGAGCGCTTCGGCGCCGAGGTCATCTACGAGGACGCCGTGGACCTCCAGCTCGAGGGCGAGATCAAGCGCGTCACCCTCGACGACGGCACCGTCTACCAGGCGAAGGCCCTGATCATCACCACGGGCTCCGCGTACCGCAAGCTGGGCATCGACGGCGAGGACACGCTGTCGGGCAAGGGCGTGAGCTGGTGCGCCACCTGCGACGGCTTCTTCTTCAAGGACCAGGAGATCGTGGTGGTCGGCGGCGGCGACAGCGCCGTCGAGGAGGCCACCTTCCTGACCCGCTTCGGCAAGTCCGTCACGCTAGTGCACCGTCGTGACGAGCTGCGCGCCTCGAAGATCATGGCGCGCCGTGCCGAGGCCGACCCGAAGCTCTCCTTCGCCTGGAACAGCGAGCTGGTCAGCATCAACGGCGCCGACAAGGTCGAGTCCGTGACCCTGCGCGACACCGTCACCGGGCAGGAGCGGGTCATGCCCACCAACGCCGTCTTCGAGGCGATCGGGCACATCCCGCGCACCGACCTCCTCCGCGGAAAGCTCGAGCTGGACGACGAGGGCTACATCGTCTGCACCGGCCGCACCACCAACACCTCCGTCCCCGGCGTCTTCGCCGCCGGCGACGTCGTGGACCACACCTACCGCCAGGCCATCACCGCCGCGGGCACCGGCTGCCAGGCCGCCCTGGACGCCGAGCGCTGGCTCGCCGACAAGGCGGCCGGCATCGACACCGACGAGGCTCTGGCGGACATCGCGGCCCGGTGACCCGGGAACCGGCACCGACGGGAGCCCCCCGGGGGAGCGGAGAGCACCCGGGAGCTCCCGTGGTGGTCGTGGTGAGCGCACCGTGGGCGGGCCCGTCGAGGCCCGCCCCGACGGTTCTGCGCGAACTCGCCCGCCGCTGGGGCGGGGCCATGCAGGTCCTCATCGTCGAGGACCCGTCCGACGCCGTTCTGGACGCCTGGTCGATCGAGGTGCTCCCCACCTGGCTGCGCTTCGTCCCGGCGCCTTCCGAGCCGTCTGAGGGCGCGGCGGACGCCATCCTGCCCATCAGGCTCGACGAGCTGACCGGCCATTCGCCCGACGGTGAGCTCACGACGCTCCTCGGTCCGTGGAGCCTCGTGCATCGGCGCACGGGGGCGCAGCCCAAGCACATCGTCGAAGCGGAGTTCGGGCCGGAGTCGCCTGCAGGCTGATCACGCCGGCCGCTGTGGGTGTTCACGACCGCGAGGGGTTCAGCCGACCCTGTCAATCCATCCAGTACCGAGTGCTCTGACGTGCGGCGATCCGTCTGTCCACACAGTTATCCACAACGGTGTACACAGCGTTCCACGGTCCCGTCCACAGGTCTGTCCACAGTTGACTGTGGATGGGTGCGGTCGGTGCACAGTGAGATCTGACCCTCACACAGCCCTCTGACCTGCAGTGATGGTGGGTACCTGCAGGTGGCGACGATCTGCGCGAGGGAGTCGGATGCCTCGCGGCCACTTTCAGAACACCTTTCATACAGGTGTCTATCCCTGGTTATCCACATTCTTTCCCACACTGTGCACTTGTGCATTGCGCACGGAGAATGACAAGGCGTGTGATCGCTGTCCGGCAGCGTCGCGCTCCGTGCGGGCGCTGATTCCACGTCTTCGCACGACGAGTATCGAGGCGCCGCCCACGCCATGGGATCGTCGCAAGGCGCTGGAACTCTCACCGCGGAGAGTGGGGCTGAGCAGATGATGGTTCCCCGTGAAACCTGTGCTGATGCGATTTCTGTCGCGCGGGTGTCAGAGGACGGAAGTGGGTGAGTCCCTCTCATGCGCTGCTCGAGATGGAGGACGAGACGTGCTGTCCGTTCTCCGATCGCCGGCACTCGTTGTGGTTTCCTGTGAAACGCCGGCGGGAGCGCAGATGAATCCTCAGTGACACTTCAGGTCATCGGGGTGATCGCTGGCAGCTCGTCATGGAACTGCGTGTCCAGCTCGTCGGATCATCTCTCTTCACACCCGCCGCGGGGCAGTGTTCGTGCTACGTCCGGGGAGCAACCCCCGTCGCAGCAGCAGTTTCCCGTGAAACGTCACGGCCCGCTCACCGGTACGTCACGCCATCCTCCGCAACTGCGACACTGCCGCGCGGGTGAAGGTTTCCCGTGAAACGCTGCTTCCAGTTCATACTGCACGACAGTCGAGGCAGGAGCTCAGCGTGCCCAAGTCCAATGCTCCGCAGAGAGCACCCTCGCCCGAAGCCATCAGCCCCGGGGAGTGGCTGCATTGCACACTCGGGTACGGTCAGCCAGCCCTAAACTGTAGGGGTTGACGCCTAGCCGACGTTGCGGGCGTGAGCATGCGCTTCGCCAAGTCGGCTCTAGCCGAAGTTTCCCGTGAAACGCAGGTTGCGCAACCCTGTTGCTGACGTTAGCGAAGGCTCCAGAGAGCGCTCTAGGAGCACCGAGACTTCTCGCTGCGACCGGGAAGGGCTGTTCCCCGGCCATGGAGACTCACCGATACACGCTCCCCTCGGGAGACGAGGGCAGGGCTCAACTTTCGTTGAGTAGATGAGCTGCGCGTCGATGACGAGTTTCACGGGAAACATCAGTTGCGCGCAGTCCCGTTCAAACGACCTTCGTCCAATCCAGTGAGCTGTATGGACTCGAAGCAGCTCGTACGGTCCCGCGCCTGTCGGGTTTCACGGGAAACATCGAACCCACACTCCCCTTGTGGACTCAGCTGATCCATCAGTACCAACGGAACCGCGACATTCTCCGCGACAGGACAGGGAATCAAGATACGAGCACATCGCACGGCGCCTTGTTTCACGTGGAACGGGATGCGGCCAATGACACCGCACGGGACGGGAGACATGTCCTCACTGCTGCGGCAGATGTCAGCGTCGAGGCGATAGCTGCCCTGCGACGCGTTTCCCGTGAAACCTCACGTCCGACGTCGACCGCTGTGGGCTCGAGCATCGCCCTCCGTGGCGGTTCGGAACTCCGCTCAACGTTATAAGCAAGAGTCTCATCGACTCATGCCGTTGGCCATCAAGCGTGATCTGCGCCAGCCGCCGAGCTCCCATGTTTCACGTGAATCCCACAACTCTGCGGGCATTGTGCTGGATGCGGGAGCTGTGGGTCATGCATTCAGCACGTCAGCGTGGGTGGGTTTCACGTGAAGCACACGATGGCCGCGTCTAGTCACCGCTCGCTGTCGCAGTCATCGACGTTTCACGGGGAACTACGCCGGCACTGGGACCCCGATAGCTGGGCAGGGCTCTAGTCAGTTCAACCCAAAGGTGCACGTCAACAGCTTCCCCAAGCACGCCACTGGCCGGGCAAGGTCGAGATTGGACTCCTCGTCCAGCACACCCGTGGTCATCGGGGAGACGTGCGGGCATCCCTGGCCTCTTGTCTGCGGAGGAACCCCCGCTATGAACGGTGTTCCACGGGAAACTCCACCGGAAGGCCCGCGTCACCGTGCGACGCAGCGCGCAGCGCTTCGCCCGCTGCGTCAAGAGTGTTTCCCGTGCAACATCGCTTCGGGAGGGAAGATCGTCTCAGGCTTGCCGGGCACGGCCGGCCAAGCACTGGGCCCCGGCTGCGACAGGTGTGCGTCCGGTGACTCGCGCGCAGGAGAGGGCGTGAGGAATCGGAGATATCCACAGAGTTGTACACAGCGGTGGAAAACTTTCGAATCCCGCTCCGACCTGGCGCTCTGTCCGGAATCTGAAGGCTCACAGTGCGCGAGTTGTGGACAACTCCCACTGATCTGACGCAGCCATTCCACCTGTCAGCATCGGTGGAGGTCGCCCTCACGAGTCCTGGAGCCGCGCCCTTACTCCGGTACCCGGCGCTGTGGTGCGCCACCCTCCGAAACGCACTGAGGGGACCCGCCGAAGCGGGTCCCCTCAGATACGCGTTGTAGAGCTCAGTCCTCGGAGGCGTGCTCCCCGGTGGGGAGGGAGAGGCCCAGACCCATGTTCTCGACCAGGCGCTCGAGGTCCTCGACGTTCGTGAACTCGAGGGTGATGCGACCCTTCCGCTTCCCCACGTCGATCCGGACGGGAGCCTCGAGCCGATTCGAGAGGCGGCTCGTCAGATCCACGACGTGGGGATCATAGGTGCTGCGTCGGACCGTGCGGGGGCCCTGCTGCTGGCCACCTCGTGCCACGAGACGTTCCACGGCGCGCACGCTCAGGCCCTCCTGGACGATGCGCTGGGCGAGCTCCTCCATCAGACGCGGGTCATCGAGGGAGAGCAGGGCACGGGCATGCCCGGCGCTGATGGCCCCGCTCGCAAGACGGCGCTGGACGAGCGCAGGAAGGCGCAGCAGACGCAGTGTGTTCGTGATCTGCGGGCGCGAGCGGCCGATGCGGTCACCGAGCTCGTCCTGCGTGCATCCGAAGTCGTCCAGGAGCTGCTGGTAGGCGTTGGCCTCTTCGAGCGGGTTCAGCTGGCTGCGGTGCAGGTTCTCCAGGAGAGCGTCGCGCAGAAGATCGTCATCGCTGGTCTCACGGATGATCGCCGGGATGGACTGCAGCCCCGCACGACGCGCGGCCCTCCATCGACGCTCACCCATCACCAGCTCGAAGGACTCGCCGTCCTCCGTGACCGGGATCGGGCGGACCACCACCGGCTGCAGGACACCGACCTCGCGCAGCGAGTAGGCGAGCTCATCGAGCTCGTCATCGTCGAACATCGTGCGCGGGTTGCGCGGGTTCTCCCGGACCTCATGGATCGGGAGCTCAGCGAACTCTGCGCCGGGAACGCTGACCAGGCCGCGGTCCTCCGAGACCTCCGGCTCATCGGCCACGGGCTCCTCGGAGCTCGGGGAGGAGTCCTCCTCCGGGGCTGCAGGGGCCTCTGCCGCGGGAACCTCCGCGGCGGTGCTCTCCTCCGCACGGGCGGAGGTCGGGGTGACGGCCTCGACGTCGACCACGGGGCTGTCCTCGACGGCCTCCGGGGCCGGAGCGGCCTGCTCGGACTCAGGCGCGTCCTCGGTCGCGGCGGCGTCCGTCGGGTCGGGCTCGCGCGGAGCGGGGGTGCTCGTGGGCGCCGCCGTGGTCTCCGGTGCGGCAGGGGCCGCCACCTCGGGGGACGGTGTCGTGATCGCTGCGGAGTCGTCGGCCGGCTGAGCAGCCGCCTCCGCCGCGGCGCGGGCCGGAGCAGCCTTCTTCGGTGCTGCCTTCGCGGGTTCCTTCGCGGTGGAACGGGTGGTCGAGGACTTGGTGGGAGCCGTCTTCTTCGCGGTCGAGGACTTCGCGGTCGTGGCCTGGGAGGTCGATGCCTTGGGAGAGGCCTTCGAGGCCGGAGCCTTCGCGCCGGAGGACTTCGCTGCGGAGGACTTCGTTGTGGAGGACTTCGTGGTGGACGACTTCGCCGTCGAGGTCTTCGACGCGGAGGCGGTGCTCTTCGCTCCTGCGCTCCTGCGCGTCGTGCCGGCCTTCTCCGCCTCGTCGGCCGGGGCGGATGCGCCCTCGTCCTTCACTGCGGCCGAACGCCGCGAGGAGCTGCCGGCGGTGCGACCACGACGCTCCGCGGCGGCGCGTGCCATGCCGGTGGCGAGGTCCTTCGTGCCGGCTCGGCCGCGCTGCGCATTCTCCTCCTGGCGGCTGACGCTCTCCCCGGAGAAGAACATGTCCACCGGACGAGTGCTCGCCGACTCTCCGGAGGAGCTCGACGGCGCCTGCGTTCGCGTACGAAGCCCCTGGTCAGGCGCAGGGGTCGAGCCGGCGCCCGGGATCAGGGCACCGAGTCCTCGACCGAGTCCTCGCTTCTGCGTCATGGCCGTTGTCCTTCCAGAGATGTCGTCGCCGTCGGAGTGACCACGGATCCGGCGCGCGGCGTCGCGTCAGGGAACCGTGGAACGAAGTCAGGGAGAGGAGCGGGAGTTGAGCTCGTGCGCCGCAGCACGGTAGGCGAGCGCGCCGCTGGAGCTCGGGTCATAGGTGAGCACCGTCTGGCCGTAGCTCGGTGCCTCCGAGATCCGCACCGATCGCGGGATGGAGGTCTCGAGCGTCTGCTCCGGGAAGTGATCGCGCACGTCCTGGGCCACCTGGGCCGCCAGACGGGTCCGCGCGTCGTACATCGTGAGCATGATCGTGGAGACCACCAGATCAGGATTCAGATGCTGGCGGATCAGATCGATGTTGTTCAGCAGCAGCGAGAGGCCCTCGAGCGCGTAGTACTCGGCCTGGATCGGGATCAGCACCTCGCGCGCGGCGACCAGCGCGTTGACCGTCAGCAGGCCCAGCGAGGGCGGGCAGTCGATGAGCACGTAGTCCAGCGGCTCCTCGCCCTCCTGCTCGCGCTGCTCGAGGTGGTCGCGGATCGCGTTGCGCAGCCTGTTCTCACGGGCCACCAGCGAGACCAGCTCGATCTCGGCTCCGGAGAGGTTGATCGTGGCCGGAGCGCACTGCAGCCCCGGCATGTCGGGGACCTGCTGCACGACGTCGGAGAGCGGAGCGGACTCCACCAGCACCTCGTACATGCTCGGCACCTCGGCATGATGCTCGATGCTCAGCGCCGTGGAGGTGTTCCCCTGCGGGTCCGCATCGATCACCAGCACGTTCAGACCGCCCATGGACAGCGCAGCCGCCATGTTGACCGTCGAGGAGGTCTTGCCGACCCCGCCCTTCTGATTGGCCACGGTGATGATCCGGGTGGTCCCCGACCGCGGGAAGTCGAGACCCTCGAGCTTCTTCCGACGGGCATGATCCCGGGCGAGCTCGCGCATCAGCGGGGTGTCTTCCATCGTGCCGCGCTCCGGGGAGGAATCATCGCGCTGTTCAGCCACGTGCGTCTCCCTTCCTGGTCGCCTTCGTTCGGCGACGCACTTGGACCACTGTAGTGGGAACCTCGACCTCGCCCACCCCGTAGAGCGAGATGGTGGCATCCTCGCCTCCGAGCCGGGAGAGGACCTTGTGGGACTTCCCGATCTCCTCCGCTGCGGAGGAGCCCTTCATGGCCAGCAGCGAGCCGCCGTCGGCGACCAGCGGCAGGGTCCACCGGGCCAGCTTGTCGAGGGCGGCGACCGCACGGGCGGTGACCACGTCGAAGCTGCGGGATCCGTGCAGATCCTCCGCGCGTGCCCGGACCACCTCGAGGCCGAGGCCGAGGTCGGCATCGACCTCCTCGAGCCAGGTGGTGCGGCGCTGCATGGTCTCGATCAGGGTGACCTGCAGGTCAGGACGGGCGATCGCGATCACCACTCCCGGCAGGCCGGCACCGGACCCGACATCCGCGAGCGTGGTCGCCTCCGGCTGCGCGACCCGGATCCCGTCGACCATCAGGGCGCAGTTGAGCAGATGCCGCTCCCACAGCCGGTCGACCTCCCGGGGGCCGATCAGGCCGCGCTCCGGCCCCTGCTCGGCCAGGAGCGCGACGAAGCGCTCGGCGAGCTCGAGACGATCACCGAAGAGACGCTCCGCCGTCGGGCGCAGGGAGTCGGGCAGGGGCTGCACCACGGGCCTCAGGAAGCCGGGTAGATGACGACGTGACGGTTCTTGCCGTCGCCGTCGGACTCGGAGCGCAGGCCCTCGCGCTTGGCGACGTCATGGACGACCTTGCGCTCGAAGGGGTTCATGGCCCGCATCGGCACGGGTGCGCCGGACTCCTTGGCCTCCGCGATGGCGGTCGCCGCGAGCTCCTCGAGGCTGTTCTTGTGCTCCTCGCGGAAGCCGCCGATGTCGAGCATCAGGCGCGAGCGCTGCCCGGTGCGGGTCTGCACCGCCAGGCGCGCGAGCTCCTGGAGGGCGTCGAGCAGCTCGCCCTTGGGACGGTTGAGCTCTGCGAGGCGGTCCGCGCCCCGGATCTCCACGGAGGCGCGATCGCCGTCCACGTCGATGTCCATGTCACCGTCGAGATCGGTGATGTCCAGGAGCTCCTCGAGGTAGTCGGCGGCGATGTCGCCCTCCTCCTCGAGGCGCTTCACGCGCTCCTCGGCGGTCTCGGCCTCGTCGGACTCGTCCTCGGTGGACCGGTCCGCGTCCTCCGAGGCGGCGCTCTGCGCGGCATCGTCCGCCTGAGCGGACTCTGCCGTCTCGGCGGTCTGTGCCGTCTCAGGGATCTCGGCGTCGGGCGCCTGCTGGGGGGCGGTCTCCTCCGCCGCGAGGGAAGCGGGCGTGGCGTCGTTGACGTTCATTCGGACCTCCGGGGAATCCTGGGGTGAGGGGATGCGCCCCGGGAGCGACTGTGCTCCCGGGGACCAGGTCACTTCTTGCGCTTCTTCTTCGCGCCCTTGTTCAGGGCGCTGGAGCCCTGTGCCGGAGCCGTCGGCGTCTCGCCGGCGGCCTCCTGGGCGCTGCGGCGCTCCTCGGCGGCCTTCGCTCGCAGCTCACGGGCGCGCTCGAGCTTCTCCTCGTCGGAGAGCTTCTTGCCGCCCTTGCCCTTGCTGGGCTGGACGCGGATCGGCGCCTCCGGCTCCGGCTCCGTCGAGACCTTCTTCGGCGGGGTGAAGTCCAGGGGCTCGAGACCCTTCTTCTCACGCTTGGCGTTGATGCGCTCGTGGCGCTCCTTCTCCGCGTCGGACCCGGGGGTGGGGGTCGCGCGGATCACAATGTACTGCTGGGCGAAGGTCCACACGTTGGTGGTCAGCCAGTAGATGAGCACACCGATCGGCATGCTCGGTCCCGTGATCACGTAGATGAACGGGAGCATGTACAGCATCATCTTCTGGGTGCTGGCCATCGGACCCTCGAGAGCTGCCTTGGGCATGTTCTTCATGGTCAGCTCCTTCTGGGTGAAGAAGGTGACCGCAGACATGCAGGCGATGATGACGCCGGCGAGGATCTTGGTGGTGATCCCGCCGTCTCCCGACTGCAGGAAGCTGTCGGCGATGGTGACATCGCCCAGGAGGGTCGAGTTCGAGGCGCTCTGGGCGAGCTCGGTGGTCAGCGGGCCGAAGGGGCTCCCGGCGGCGGCTTCGGGAAGCTTGTAGAACAGAACGCGGAACAGACCGAAGAAGATCGGCATCTGCAGCAGGATCGGCAGGCACGAGGAGAACGGGCTGGCGCCTGCCTCCTTGTAGATCGCCATGGTCTCCTCCGCCATCTTCTGGCGGGAATCCTGGTCGGTCTTGCCCTTGTACTTCTTCTGCACGGCCTGGAGCTCGGGCGAGACCGTCTGCATCGCGCGGGAGGCGCGGATCTGCCGCACGAACAGCGGGATGATCAGGGTTCGGACCACGACGGTGAGACCGACGATCGAGAGCAGCCAGGTGAGGCCGGAGTTCGGCTCCATGAACACGGACAGCACCGCGTGGAACTTCACCATGAGCCATGCGACGGCCCACTCGATGGGGAACAGGGGATTCATCGGCCTGGTCTTCCTGCCGCACGGATGCGCATGTCGTTCATGCGAGGTGACGGCTGTGGTCGGGAGTTGTGGACAAGAGTAGGCCCTAGCGGGCCGGGCGCCGCAGTCGGCGTGGATTCCTCCACATGCCGGGGGCGGGCACCGGATCCAGGCCCCCTCGGGTGAAGGGGTTGCAGCGAAGGATCCGCCAGGCGGTGAGCAGGATGCCCTTGACCGCTCCGTGCACCCGCAGGGCGTCCATGCCGTACTGGGAGCACACCGGGTCGTACCGGCAGGCGGGAGGGGTGTAGGGCGAGATGCCCACCTGGTAGCCGCGGACCGGCAGCATCAGCAGCCGCCGCGGGAGCCGACGGATCCGGGACGGCAGCCCTCCGCCGGGAGCCGGAGTCACCGCGTCTCCCCGTCCCGCCGGGCGAGCTTGCGCTCAGCGGTCGCGAGGGCGGAGTCGACATCGGCCCGGAGGTCGACGAACGGCTGCTCCTCGATGCCGGGCAGCGCACGCAGCACCACCGCCGTTCCCGGCGGCAGGGTCGCGAAGTGCGGTCGGATGATCTCGCGCAGCCGACGGGTGACGCGGTTGCGCACCACGGCGTTGCCGATCCTCTTGGACACGACGAATCCCACGCGGGGTGCCTCCCCGCCCTGCGTCAGCAGGGTGAGGTGCACGACCACGTGGGATCGGGCGCTGCGCACGCCGCCACGGGTGACCGCACGGAACTCGTCGCCGCTGTGGAGCCGATGGCGGGACCAGGTCACGGTGCCACGACCGGCATGTCGCGGAGCGTTCCGGGACCGCCTCAGGCGGAGAGCTCGACGCGGCCCTTGGCGCGACGTGCGTTCAGGATGGCGCGGCCGGCGCGGGTGCGCATGCGGGCGCGGAAGCCGTGCTTCTTGGCGCGACGACGGTTGTTCGGCTGGAACGTGCGCTTGCTCATGGTTCTCCTCGATGGTGGGCGCTGATGCACCCCTCGCGTGGTCTTCAGGTCTGCTGCACGAACGGGAAGTCCGGGCGCACCCGCCGGGGCGGGGCGGCTGCCGAGGTCCGATCCGATGCCGGAGTGGGTCCGGGATGGATCCGGGAACCGTATCGGGACGGCGCGCAGCGCTGACTGCACGATGTTAGGCGCGGGGGTGCGCAGGGTCAACGATTCGCGGCCCCAGACGGCCGGTTGTGGCCCGATTCTCACTCCGCGTCGGCGTTTCGCGCAGGTTCGGGACACCTCGACCCCGATCATGACGGCCCTGCCGGGGAGGGCGGACCTCATCACACGTTGTCCACACTGTTGATCCACAATACAGAAGCTATTGTGGAAAACTGTTCCGACCGCCCGCTCAGACCTGTAGGGAGAGAGCCCCGATGAACGAGGCCAACGCCGACGCGATCTGGGAGCACACGCTCCAGACCCTGCGCCGCGACACCACCGTGTCGCAGCGGGCCATGGCCATGCTCACCCTCTCCCGCCTGATGGCCGTCGTGGCGGACACCGCCCTGGTCGCAGCGCCGTCGACCTCGGCGAAGGAGCTGTTCGAGAACAGGATCGCCGCCTCCCTCAAGGAGGCCCTCAACGAGGCGACCGGGCGGGACATCCGCTTCGCCGTCACGGTGGACGAGTCCCTGATGCTCGAGGAGGACACCGACGAGCAGGCTCCCGTGCCGCCGCTGACCTCCCGATCCACCTCCCGCAGTGCACATCCTGTGGACAACGATGTGGACAACTCGCCCCACGATGTCCACACCGCTCCCTTCCGTCGGGACGAGGGCTCGGTGCTCCCCTCCAGCCGGCAGCCGGGCCGGCCCGCGATGCCCTCGAGCAGCTCGGCGCCGTCGGCCGAACAGCCCTCCGGCGCGGAGGACTTCGCCACCCATCGGAACTATCGCGGTCGTGCGGCCGACGACCCCAGCGCGTACGCCGGCTTCTCGGCCCTGACCGGATCCTCCGCTCCCTCGCCGGGTCCCGCTCCTCGCCGGCGGCCGTCGGCCGCCGGCGACGGCACGATCGTCGAGGACTCGCGGCTGAACAGCAAGTACACCTTCGACACCTTCGTCATCGGCTCCTCCAACCGCTTCGCGCAGGCGGCGGCGTCGGCCGTCTCGGAGACCCCGGCGAAGGCCTACAACCCGCTGTTCATCTACGGCGGCTCAGGACTGGGCAAGACCCACCTGCTGCACGCGGTGGGCCACTACGCCCAGAGCCTCTATCCCGACGTGGTGGTGCGGTACGTGAACTCCGAGGAGTTCACCAACGAGTTCATCAACTCGGTGCAGTCCGGCCAGTTCGGCAAGGCGCAGGAGTTCCAGCGGCGGTACCGGGACATCGACATCCTGCTCATCGACGACATCCAGTTCCTGCAGCGGGCGCCGGAGACGATGGAGGCGTTCTTCCACACCTTCAACACCCTCTACAACTCGGACAAGCAGATCGTGATCACCTCGGACCTGCCGCCGAAGGAGCTCGGCGGTTTCGAGGACCGCATGCGCTCGCGCTTCGAGATGGGGCTGATGACCGATGTGCAGCCGCCGGACCTCGAGACCCGCATCGCCATCCTGCGCAAGAAGGTCGCCCAGGAGAACACCGGCGAGGTCCCGCACGACGTGCTGGAGTACATCGCCTCGCACATCGCCACGAACATCCGCGAGCTCGAGGGAGCGCTGATCCGTGTGCAGGCGCTGCACTCGCTGTCGCGTCAGCCCATGGACGTCACCCTCGCCGAGAGCGTGCTGAAGGATCTGCTCTCCCACGACGACGGCGCCCAGATCACGGCCTCGACGATCATCGCCCAGACCGCGACCTACTTCGGGCTCTCGGTCGAGGAGATCGTGGGCACCGGCCGTTCGCGCCGTCTGGTCTCCGCCCGGCAGATCGGCATGTACCTGTGCCGGGAGCTCACCGACATGCCGCTGATCCGGATCGGCGAGGAGTTCGGGGGCAGGGATCACACCACCGTGATGCATGCCAACAAGAAGATCAGCGAGCTCATGAAGGAGCGACGGGCGATCTTCAACCAGGTCACCGAGCTCACTGCGCGCATCAAGAGCTCGAGCTCCGCGACCCGTCAGTGACGGCGATCGACAGATCCGGGCACTGGATGTCGATCTGAAGAACATCCCTGGTCATCATGGAGTTCTCCCCAATTGTGGATAACTCTGTGGACAGTGTGGAATCACAGGCATCTGCGCAGGAGCCGATGTGCACGGACGAATGACAGGAATCCGGTGCTGAGAGCTGCTCATGCACAGCGCGCTCACGATCCGCGCAGAGTCGTCCCCGGATCATGCACGTGACATGTCATGCGTACGACCTGCATCGATGATGGTTGTCCACCGAATCCACAGTCGTGATGATGAGGACTGTAGTTACTTGCTCGACGGGGATGTGGACGGGGCGGGGTGCTCGGGAGCGATCGCGGGAGATGTCATTCGGGTGCCGGGGAACGACAGATTTCCCGGACGAGGAGGGGTGGATCCCAGCGCAGGTGCGGTCATCGGACGCAGGGCGAGGATGCGCTGCGCGCGAGAACTGCCGGGTGTGCGGGGCGAGGGAAGTCAAGGATCATCCCCGGTGTGTCGGCGGCAGGTCATGAGAACCGATACGCTGTGCACCGTCCGACCGCGCCGCTGGGGCGGTCGGCCCCTGTTCTGTGATTCGACCACTGCGAAGGAGTGGCAACGGTGAAGTTCCACCTCGATCGCGGCGTCCTCGGCGACGCCGTCTCCTGGGCCACCCGAACCCTCCCCGTCAGGCCGGCGATGCCGATCCTGCAGGGCGTCCGGATCATCGCCGATGCCGGCGGGGAGCTGCAGCTCTCGACCTTCGACTACGAGGTCAGCGCCCAGATCCGGCTCGAGGCCGAGGTCGAGCAGCCCGGTGAGGTGCTGGTCCAGGGCCGGATGCTCTCGGACATCGTGCGTGCCCTGCCGAACAAGGACGTCTCGATCGCGCTCGAGGGGACCAAGCTCCAGGTCCGCTGCGGCAGCGCCCGATTCGCCCTGGCCACCCTCCCGGTCGAGGAGTACCCGCAGCTGCCGAGCATGCCGCCGGTGGCGGGATCCGTCACCGCCGACGTGTTCTCCGAGGCGATCTCGCAGGTCACCGTCGCCGCATCGAAGGACGACACCCTGCCCCTGCTGACCGGCGTGAAGGTCGAGATCAGCGGCGAGACGATGACCCTCATGGCCACCGACCGCTACCGTCTGGCGCTGCGCGAGCTGACCTGGAACCCGACCACGCCCGGCACCGAGCTCACCGCCCTGGTGCGCGGCCGCACCCTCCACGAGGTCGCCCGCTCCCTGGCCACCGGCGGCGGTGTCGAGATCGCGCTGTCCGAGGACGACTCCGCGACCCTGATCGGCTTTGAGGCCGGGGGCCGACGCACCACGTCGACCCTGGTCGACGGTGAGTACCCGCCCGTGCGTCGCCTCTTCCCGGACACCTCCGCGATCACCGCCGTGGTCTCCACCGCTGCGCTGATCGATGCGGTCAAGCGCGTCTCCCTCGTCGCCGAGCGGAACACCCCCGTGCGGCTGTCCTTCACCGAGGGACAGGTCGCGCTCGAGGCCGGTGCCGGTGACGACGCCCAGGCCAGCGAGGTCCTCGAGGCGCACCTCGAGGGCGAGGACCTGGTCGTCGGCTTCAACTCCGGCTTCCTGCTCGACGGACTCGGCGCCCTGGGCACCGACTTCGCGCGCCTGACCTTCACCGACTCGATCAAGCCGTCGGTCATGACCGGCCAGGACTCGCTCGAGGGCGACCCCGACTCCTCGTACAAGTACCTGATCATGCCGATGCGGATCTGAGGGAGGGCGAGCTCCCTCCGTGCAGCTGACCGCGCTCGACCTCACCGACTTCCGCTCGTACCCCCGGCTCACCCTGCCGATCCAGCCCGGCATCACGGTGCTGGTGGGGCAGAACGGCCAGGGCAAGACGAACATCGTCGAGGCCGTCTGGTACCTCGCGACGCTCTCGAGCCACCGCGTCCCCCACGACGCCGCGCTCGTGCACCGCGGGAACAGCACCGCGATCGTCCGCGCGAGCTTCGTGCGCGCCGGCCGGCCGCTGCAGGTCGACCTAGAGATCACGCCTGGGAAGTCCAACCGTGCACGCCTCCAGGGACAGAACGTCGCCCGGCTGCGCGATCTGCTCGGCGAGGTCCGGGCAGTGCTCTTCGCTCCCGAGGACCTGGGCCTGGTCAAGGCCGATCCCGAGGGTCGGCGCCGCTTCCTGGACGAGCTGCTGTTCGAGATCGCGCCCCGTTTCGCCTCGGTCAAGGCCGACTACGACCGGGTGCTCAAGCAGCGCAGCAACCTTCTCAAGCAGATGCGGTCCATGCGTCGAGGCGGCAGCGGCCGCAGCGTGGGAGGCCTGGATCCGGCGGACTCCGCCGCCTCGACCCTCGAGGTCTGGGACCAGCAGCTGGCTCGTTCCGGTGCCGAGCTGCTGCGCGCCAGGCTGCACCTGGTCAATCGGCTGAGCCCCCACCTGGGCTACTCCTACCTGCGCGTCTCGACCGACGAAGGCGCTGATCAGGCCCTCGATCTCCCTCCGGATCAGCGCGGCGAGGTGAGCTCCCCGGCAGCGATCCGGTATCGCTCCACCGTGCTCGACCAGCTCGAGACGCCCGTCGGCTCCCTGCCCGCCTCGCGCGAGCTCGAGGAGACGATGATGACGATGCTGGCGGCCGGTCGCGACGAGGAGATCGACCGCGGCTCGACCCTCACCGGCCCGCACCGGGACGACATGGAGATCCGCCTGCACGACTTCCCCGCCAAGGGCTACGCGAGCCACGGCGAGTCCTGGTCCCTCGCGCTCGCGCTGCGCCTGGCGTCCTACGACCTGCTGCGCCTGGAGGAGGGAGACCTCGGCGACGGGGAGCCGATCCTCATCCTCGACGACGTGTTCAGCGAGCTCGACACCCGTCGCCGGGAACGGCTGGGGCGCATCGTCACCGACGCCTCGCAGGTCCTGATCACCACGGCGAACGACTCCGACATCCCGGACTCCCTGGACGGCGAGATCCATGTGATCGACGTGCGGCTCGGCGAGGCCGTGGTCCGCGGGAGCGGGTCCCGGCCATGACCCGATCGGAGAAGCCCCGTTCCGGCGGGCCGGCGCGGCCGCGCCTCGCGAACCCCTATGACCTGGGCACCTGGGCGAGTGCGGCGGCGCGGCCTGCGGAGGATCCGGTGCCGTCCGAGAGCACGCGGGAGAGTTCGCGCCCGCGCGGCGGGGACCGGAGCCCCTCGCGGTCCGAGCCGGCCCCCGTGGCGCAGCGGGTGGACGTGCGGGAGCCTGCTCCCGATGCCGAGGACGGGGTGCTCTTCGATCCGCCCGAGCTGGCCGCGGCCGCGGATCCGTTCGAGCTCGCCCGTCGCACCGTCAACCGCTCGCGAGCCGCGGCGCGAGACCGAGGACTCTTCCCGATCTCGGCGAAGACGCAGGCCAGAGACGTGCGAGATCGGTCCGGCAGGGCGCCCGGGTACTCCGGATCGCGCCCGGATCCGCGCGATCCGCAGGGAATCGACAGCGTGCTGAAGAAGGTGCTGGGCAGTCTCGGCTGGCACGCGGGGATGAACGCCGGGCGGGTGCTGGAGGAATGGGACGACATCGTCGGCGAACGGATCGCGCAGCACTGCCGGCCGGTCTCCTTCGAGGAGGGAGTGCTGGTGGTCAGCGCCTCCTCGTCCGCCTGGGCCGCGCAGCTGCGGATGCTCACCCCGCAGCTGATCACCACGATCGAGGAGCGCGTCGGCTCCCACGTCATCTCCGAGCTCACCGTCACCGGCCCGGCCGCCGCCGAGCGCACCTGGAAGAAGGGCCGTCGCACCGTGACCTGGCGCGGCCCCCGGGACACCTATGGCTGATCGACGTGCTGCGAGGGACGAGCGGTAGGAGGTCGGCAGTTCGGGGGGAGCCTGATCGACGTGCTGTGAGGGACGAGCGGTAGGAGGTCGGCAGTTCGGGGGGAGCCTGATCGACGTGCTGTGAGGGACGAGCTGTGACGCTCCGTTCACGGGGCGTCATCTCGCGGCGGGGCACTGCTACGGTGGATTCCGACGAGCTGATGCAGCTCGCGTGCACTGGGGTCGGTGAAATTCCGAGCCGGCGGTGACAGTCCGCGACCCGATGGCCTCTGGCCCTCGGCTGACCAGGTGGGATTCCTGGACCGACGGTGAGAGTCCGGATGGGAAGCGCACGCGAACGACGTCCTCGGGCGAGCTGTCGTCGTGCACCCTGTGCACGATGCCGGACTCCCTGGCGACGCCGTTCCCGCACACCCTTCCTCTCCCTCCGGGACCGCGAGCAGCGGACCGGAGGAGACTGCATGCTGCTGGACACCGAGCGAGGGGCGCTGACCCGAGCCCTCGAGATCGCGGGCGATCCCGTCGTTCCCCTGGGGCCGAACCCGCGGGTGGGCTGCGTGCTGCTGAGCCCTGCCGGAGAGGTCCTCGCCGAGGGGCGTCACCGAGGGGCGGGCACCGCCCATGCCGAGGCCGCCGCCCTCGCCGCCGCCCGGTCCGCGGACATCTCCGTGGTGGGCGCGACCGCCGTGGTCACCCTCGAGCCGTGCTCCCATGTGGGCCGCACCGGTCCCTGCGCGGACGCCCTCATCAGCGCCGGCATCGCCCGAGTGGTCGTGGCCCGTCGCGATCCGAACCCCGTCGCCGCCGGCGGCATCGAACGTCTCCGCGCCGCAGGGATCGAGGTCGAGCTCGGGATCGACGAGGACCTCGCCGCCGCGGCCGCCGCGCTGAACCGCGGCTGGGAGCACGGCCTGCAGCATGCCCGTCCCCTGGTCACGGCCAAGATCGCCCTCACCCTCGACGGCCGAGCCGCCGCGGCCGACGGCACCAGCCAGTGGATCACCGGCCCCGCCGCCCGCGAGGAGGTCCACCTCCTGCGCACCACCTGCGACGCCGTGCTGGTCGGCACCGGCACCGCCCGCACCGATCACCCGACCCTCACCGCCCGCCGGAGCGACGGCACCCTCCACCCCCGCCAGCCGCTCCGGGCCGTCATGGGCACCGGCACCGCCCCCTCCCTCCCCGCCGTCGACGGCGCCGGTGAGGAGCTCCGACTGCTCACCCACGACCCGTCGGCCGCACTGGAGACCCTCTTCGAGCGGGGCGTCCGGCACGTCCTGGTGGAGGGAGGACCGGTCGTGACCGGCGCCTTCCTGCGCGCCGGGCTCGTGGACGAGCTGATCGTCCACCTCGCCCCGACGCTCCTCGGCGCCGGCCGTCCCGCGGTCGAGGATCTCTCGATCGCCACCCTCGCCGACCGCCTCGACCTCGACCTCGTCGAGGTCGCACCGCTGCCCAGCTCCGGAGGTCCCACCGATCTCCGCATCACCCTCCGTCCCCGCCCCCGCACTGCCTGACCAGGAAGGACCACCATGTTCACCGGCATCATCGAGGAGCTCGGCACCGTCGAGTCCCTCACCCCGGGCACCGATCCCACCCGCCTGCAGATCCGCTCCCCCCACGTCCTGGAGGGCATCTCCCTCGGCGACTCCATCGCGGTCAGCGGCTGCTGCCTGACCGTCACCTCGGTCGAGGGCGAGCTGTGGACCGCCGACGTCATCTCCACCACCCTCGCCGCGACCTCGCTCGGCGACCTGACCACCGGAGACACCGTCAACCTCGAGCGCTGCGTGCGGGCCGACGGCCGCCTGGACGGGCACATCGTGCAGGGCCACGTCGACGGGGTCGGCGAGGTCGTGGGCCGCGAGGAGGAGGCCGGCACGACGCTGCTGCGCCTCGCGCTGCCCGAGGGACTGGCCCGTTACGTCGTCGCGAAGGGCTCGCTGGCCGTGGACGGCGTGAGCCTCACCGTCGCGGAGATCGCGGGCGACGAGGTCACCATCGGCCTCATCCCGGAGACCCTCGCCCGCACCACCCTCGGCCGCCGCCACGTGGGCGACCGGGTGAACCTCGAGGTGGACGTGCTGGCCAAGTACGTCGAGAAGCTCACCGCGTCTCTCCTTCCCGGAGCGGAGGACGCCCGATGACCGCGCTGCGCCTGGACCGCGTCGAGGACGCGATCGCCGCGATCGCGAAGGGTCTGCCCGTGGTCGTCGTGGACGACGAGGACCGCGAGAACGAGGGCGATCTGATCCTCGCCGCCGCGACCGCCACCCCCGAACGGATCGGCTTCGCGGTGCGCCACTCCAGCGGCCTGCTGTGCGCGCCGATGA
This sequence comes from Brachybacterium ginsengisoli, assembly GCF_002407065.1. Taxonomy (NCBI): domain Bacteria; kingdom Bacillati; phylum Actinomycetota; class Actinomycetes; order Micrococcales; family Dermabacteraceae; genus Brachybacterium; species Brachybacterium ginsengisoli. Next base: position 3,904,255 of record NZ_CP023564.1, on the reverse strand, counting down.
GCGCCGCCCGTGCCGATGCTCTCGAGCTGCCGCTGATGGTGCGCGAGAACGCGGACCCGCTGCGCACCGCGTACACGGTCAGCGTCGACGCCTCCGAGGGCGTGACCACGGGGATCAGCGCCACCGACCGCGCCCGCACCCTCCGTGTCCTGGCCGGCGAGGACACCGTGCCCGCTGACCTGATCCGCCCCGGCCACGTGCTCCCGCTGCGCGCGAAGGACGGCGGCGTGCTCGAGCGCCGCGGCCACACCGAGGCCGCCGTGGACCTCACCCGACTGGCGGGTCTGCCCGCGGTGGGGATGATCGTGGAGCTCGTCCACGACGACGGCGAGATGATGCGCGGCCCCGCCCTGCGCGAGTTCGCGGACCTCCACGACCTGCGGATGATCTCCATCGAGGCCCTCGCCGAGCATCGTCGGCGCACCGATCGTCCCGTGCTCGAGATCACGGCGGCGGTCCCGCTGCCCACCGAGCACGGCACCTTCGAGGCGCTCGCCGTGCGCGAGGGCACCGCCGAGCACCTGGTGCTCGTGCGCGGGGACGTCACGACCGCCGAGCCGGTCCTGACCCGGGTGCATTCCGAGTGCGTGACCGGGGACGTCTTCGGCTCGCGGCGCTGCGACTGCGGCCCGCAGCTCCAGGAGTCCCTGGCCCGCATCGACCGGGCAGGGCGCGGCGTGCTGATCCTGCTGCGCGGCCATGAGGGCCGCGGGATCGGCCTCGTGGAGAAGCTGCGGGCCTACGCCCTGCAGGATGCCGGCCGCGACACGGTCGACGCCAACCTCGACCTCGGCCTGCCCGTGGACTCGCGGTCCTTCGCCGCGGTCCCCGGCATCCTCGAGCACCTCGGGGTGCGCGCCGTGGAGCTGCTCACCCACAACCCGGAGAAGGCGCACGCCCTCGTGGGCGGCGGCGTCGAGGTCAGCGGGACCGTCGACCTCGACACCCACGCGACCCCCGAGAACCTCGTCTACCTCACCACCAAGCGGGACCGGCTGGGACATCGTCTCCGCGATCTCCCCGCCCTGCCCACCAGCCCCACCACCGAAGGAGAGACCGCATGAGCGGCCACGGAAGCCCCACCACCCCGATTCCCCACCAGCCCGGCACCCGCCTGGCCATCGTCGCGGCGTCCTGGCACGAGCAGGTCATGGACGGCCTCCTCGCCGGCGCGCTGCGTGCGAGCGCCGAGGCCGGGATCGACGAGCCGACGGTGGTGCGAGCCCCCGGCTCCTTCGAGCTGCCGGTCATCGCCGACGCCCTGGCCCGGGACCACGACGCCGTGGTGGCGCTCGGCGTGGTCATCCGCGGGGGCACCCCGCACTTCGAGTACGTCTGCGCGGCCGCGACCGACGGGCTGAACCGGGTGGCCCTCGACCACGGCGTCCCCGTCGGATTCGGCCTTCTGACCTGCGACGACGAGAAGCAGGCCCTCGATCGTGCGGGGCTGCCCGGTTCGGTCGAGGACAAGGGCCACGAGGCCGCCGCCGCGGCCCTGACCACCGCCGATGTGCTCGCCGGGCTCGCCGTGCGGCGTGCCGGGGGCGGGACCGGCGCATGAGCTGAGCGGCGCAGGGGCCGACGCCGTCGACGCGCGGCGGGAGAAGGCCCCTGTGCCGCACGATCGCCCCGGGTGGGGTACGGGACCTCATCCCCGGACCTGCAGAGCCGGTTTCGAGGCGTCTCCGCGCCTCCTGGGGGCGGATGTGCGTCGCGTCGTCCACACTCTCGGCGGGCCGAATAGGTTCACAAGGCGTTCTCCGCTAGAATCGGGGAGGTTCGGCCGACGTCTCCCGACGTCCTCGTGGACTTCTGCCGTCGGCGCTCTCGCCGGGACCGGCCTCAGCTCACGCGCGCACGCGCGCGCGATGAGCGACGGTCCCTGCCCGTGAGCCGACGCTCCAGCCCGCACGACCCTGCCGAACCGCCCCGCCGCCTTCCGAGCGGGGGCCCCAGGACTGCGAGGAGCCACATCAGGTGAGCGACAGCGACCGCCCCATGCCCGACCAGGACGTGCCCGAGGGCACCCCGGACCCGTCCCCCGCAGCGGACGGCGCAGCAGGAGCGGCCTCGATCGAAGCCACCACCGCCGGTGAGCGCGCCGCCCACGCCCCGGAGCACTACGACGCCTCGGACATCACCGTCCTCGAGGGCCTCGAGGCGGTGCGCAAGCGCCCCGGCATGTACATCGGCTCCACCGGTGAGCGCGGCCTGCACCACATGGTCCAGGAGATCGTCGACAACTCGGTCGACGAGGCGATGGCCGGGCACGGCAGCTCGATCGAGGTCACGCTGCTGGCCGACGGCGGCGTGCGCTGCGTCGACCACGCCCGCGGCATCCCCGTCGCGATGCACCCCACCGAGAACAAGCCCGCCGTCGAGCTGGTGCTCACCGTGCTGCACGCCGGCGGCAAGTTCGGCGGCGGCGGCTACGCCGTCTCCGGCGGCCTGCACGGCGTGGGCTCCTCCGTGGTCAACGCCCTGTCGATCCGCATGGAGGTCGAGATCCGCCGCGACGGGCACGTCTGGCGCCAGGCGTACACCCGCGGCGCACCGATCATGGAGCTCGAGAAGGGCGAGCCGACCGACGAGACCGGCACCACCATCACCTTCTGGGCCGATGACGAGATCTTCGACGAGACCGTCTACGACTTCGAGACCCTGCGCAAGCGGTTCCAGCAGATGGCGTTCCTGAACAAGGGCCTGCGCCTGTCGCTGACCGACGAGCGCGACGTCGAGGGAGCGGACGACGACGTGGTCGACGTCGAGCTCGAGGCCGAGGGCGCCGGGAAGGACAAGGGCCCGCGCACCGTCTCCTACCTCTACGAGCGCGGCCTGCAGGACTTCGTCGAGTTCATCAACACGGCCAAGCGCGCCGAGGTGATCCACCCCGACATCATCTCCTTCGAGTCCGAGGACACCGAGGCGCACATCTCGGTCGAGGTCGCGATGCAGTGGACCGGGGCCTACACCGACTCCGTGCACACCTATGCGAACACGATCAACACCCACGAGGGCGGCACCCACGAGGAGGGCTTCCGCTCCTCGCTCACCTCGATCGTGAACCGGTACGGCCGCGCCCAGGGCCTGCTCAAGGAGAAGGACGCCAACCTCACCGGCGACGACATCCGCGAGGGCCTCACGGCGGTGATCTCGGTGAAGCTCGGCGAGCCCCAGTTCGAGGGCCAGACCAAGACCAAGCTCGGCAACACCATCGCCCGCACCTTCATGGTCAAGGTGATGACCGACCAGCTCCAGGACTGGTTCGAGTCCCACCCCGCCGAGGCGAAGTCGATCGTGCTCAAGGGCCAGGCCGCCGCGGCCGCCCGCGAGGCGGCCCGCAAGGCCCGCGACGCGACCCGTCGGAAGTCCCCGCTGGAGACCGGCGGCATGCCCGGCAAGCTGCGCGACTGCTCCTCGCGCAACCCCGCCGAGTCCGAGATCTTCATCGTCGAGGGCGACTCCGCCGGCGGCTCCGCCGTGCAGGGCCGCGACCCGCGCACCCAGGCGATCCTCCCGATCCGCGGCAAGATCCTCAACGTCGAGAAGGCGCGACTGGACCGGGCCCTGGACAACCAGGAGGTCCGCTCTCTGATCACCGCCTTCGGCACCGGCATCGGCGAGGACTTCGACGCCACCAAGCTGCGGTACCACAAGATCATCCTGATGGCCGATGCCGACGTCGACGGCCAGCACATCTGCACCCTGCTGCTCACGCTGCTGTTCCGCTACATGCGGCCGCTCATCGAGCTCGGGCACGTGTTCATCGCGATGCCGCCGCTGTACCGCCTGAAGTGGTCCAACGCCCCGCACGAGTACGTGTTCAGCGACGAGGAGCGCGACGAGCGCATGGAGGCCGGCCGCGCCGCCGGTCGCCGCATCCCCCGGGACAACGGCATCCAGCGCTACAAGGGTCTGGGCGAGATGGACTGGAAGGAGCTCCAATCCACGACGATGGACACGGCCACCCGCACGCTGAAGCAGGTCACGGTCGACGAGGCCGCCGACGCCGACACCATCTTCTCCGTGCTGATGGGTGACGACGTCGAGTCCCGTCGCCGCTTCATCCAGGAGAACGCCAAGGACGTCCGCTTCCTCGACATCTGACGTCGGCCCCCGGCGCGGCGCCGGTCCACCCGCGCGCCCCCGGGGACCCCTCGAACCATCGGCCCTACCTGAAAGGCCTCACCCGCCATGAGCGACACCCCGCAGGACCCCACGAACCCCGAGGACGAGAGCACCGCGACCCCGGCCGAGAGCGCCGGCCTCGGCGGGCAGGAGACCCCCGAGGGGTCCCACGAGATCTCCGCCGAGGAGGCGGCCTCCCGCACCGTCACCCTGGTGGACCCCCTCGACGAGGACGAGGTCGACCGCATCACCCAGGTCGACCTCAACCACGAGATGCAGCGGTCCTACCTCGACTACGCGATGAGCGTCATCGTCGCGCGCGCCCTGCCGGACGTCCGTGACGGCCTCAAGCCCGTCCACCGCCGCATCGTCTACGCGATGTTCGACGGCGGCTACCGCCCCGACCGCTCCTTCTCCAAGTGCGCGAAGGTCGTCGGCGAGGTGATGGGCAACTACCATCCCCACGGCGACACCGCGATCTACGACGCGATGGTGCGCCTCGTGCAGCCGTGGTCGATGCGCTACCCGCTGATCCTCGGCCAGGGCAACTTCGGCTCCGCCGGCGATGACGGCGCGGCCGCCCCCCGGTACACCGAGTGCAAGATGGCGCCGCTGGCCCTCGAGCTGGTTCGCGACATCGAGCAGGACACCGTGGACATGCAGGGCAACTACGACAACACGGTCGACGAGCCCACCGTGCTGCCCGCCCGCTTCCCGAACCTGCTGGTCAACGGCTCCGCCGGCATCGCCGTCGGCATGGCGACGAACATCCCGCCGCACAACCTGCGCGAGGTGGCCGACGCCGTCCAGTGGCTGCTGACCAACCACGAGGCCACCAAGCCCGAGCTGCTCGACGCCTGCCTGCGCTTCATCAAGGGCCCGGACTTCCCCGGCGGCGCCACCATCGTGGGCACCTCCGGCATCGAGGACGCCTACCGCACCGGCCGCGGCTCCATCACCCAGCGCGCCGTCGTCTCCACCGAGGAGATCAACGGCCGCATGTCGCTCGTGGTCACCGAGCTGCCGTACCAGGTCAACCCCGACACCCTCGCGCGGAAGATCGCCGAGATGGTCAAGCTCGGCAAGATCAGCGGCATCGCCGACATCACCGACGAGACCTCCGGCCGCACCGGCCAGCGCCTGGTCATCACCCTCAAGCGCGACGCCGTCGCCAAGGTGGTGCTCAACAACCTCTTCAAGCACACCCAGCTGCAGGAGAACTTCTCCGCGAACATGCTGGCGCTGGCGAACGGGGTGCCGCGCACCCTGTCGATCGACTCCTTCGTGCGCGAGTGGACCAAGCACCAGATCGACGTCATCGTGCGTCGCACCGAGTTCCGCCTGCGCAAGGCGGAGGAGCAGATCCACGTCTTCCGCGGCTACCTCAAGGCGCTGGACGCGCTGGACGAGGTCATCGCGCTGATCCGTCGCTCGCCCGACGTCGACGAGGCCCGCACCGGCCTGATGGACCTGCTGGAGATCGACGAGATCCAGGCCAACGCGATCCTCGCCATGCAGCTGCGCCGCCTGGCCGCCCTGGAGCGCCAGAAGATCATCGAGGAGCACGACCGCCTGCAGGCCCTCATCGAGGAGTACAAGGCGATCCTCGCCGACCCGCAGCGTCAGCGCGACATCGTCTCCGAGGAGCTGGCGGAGATCGTCGACCGCTTCGGCGACGACCGCCGCACCGAGATCCTCCCCTTCGCCGGCGACATGGCGATGGAGGACCTCATCCCCGAGGAGGACATGGTCGTCACGATCACCCGTGGCGGCTATGTCAAGCGCACCCGTGAGGACCAGTACCGCGCCCAGAAGCGCGGCGGCAAGGGCGTGCGCGGCGCGACCCTGCGCGAGGACGACGTGGTCGAGCACTTCTTCACGACGACCACGCACCGCTGGCTGCTGTTCTTCACCAACCAGGGCCGGGTCTACCGCGCCAAGGGCTACGAGCTGCCCGAGGCGCCGCGGGATGCGAAGGGCCAGCACGTCGCGAACCTGATGGCCTTCCAGCCCGACGAGCACATCGCGTCGGTCCTGGCGATCTCGAGCTACGAGGATGCCCAGTACCTGGTGCTGGCCACCGAGTCCGGCCTGGTCAAGAAGACCCCGATGCCGGCCTTCGACTCCACCCGCACCGGCGGCATCATCGCGATCAACCTGCGCGACATCGACGGACCGGACGGCACCCACCCCGACCGGGTGATCGCCGCCCGCGCCGTCGACGCCGACGACCAGATCCTGCTGGTCTCCCGCAACGGCCAGTCCGTGCGGATGCCGGCCGACGACGGCACGCTGCGCCCGACGGGCCGCGCCACCAGCGGCGTGACCGGCATGAAGTTCCGCCACGACGACCAGCTGCTGGCCATGGACGTGGTCCGCGAGGACTCCTTCGTGGTCACCGTGACCGATGGCGGCTTCGCCAAGCGCACCAGCGTCGAGGAGTACCGCCTGCAGGGTCGTGGCGGACTCGGCATCCGGGTCGCCAAGCTGCCCGACGACCGCGGCCACCTCGTGGGCGCCGCCGTCGTCGAGGAGTCCGACGAGCTCCTGGTGGTCATGGAGCGCGGCCGCGTGGTCCGCTCCAAGGTCTCCGAGGTCCCCGCCAAGGGACGCACCACCATGGGCGTCGTCTTCGCCAAGCCCGACAAGAAGGACAGGATCCTGCTGGTCACCACCGGCCAGGAGTCCGAGGTCGACGAGGAGGAGGCGGAGGCGCCCGAGATCGTGGACGCCGACGCCGCCGAGACCTCCGCCACGGGTGCGGATGCTGTGGAGGACTCCGCAGAGGCCGTGTCCGAGGGTGTGGACGAGCAGGGCGATGTTCTAGGCTCTGACGAGTCCGACCAGTCGTCGACCGACGACCCCGACACGAACGAGGAGTGATCCGTGAGCACCAGTGACTCCAGGACCACCAGCGGGTCCGCCGACCCCGCGGAGTCCACGTCCACGCTCCCGGCCTTCAAGGAGAGCCCGTCCTCGGCGGAGAAGTCCGCGAGGACCGGGACCTCCGAGGCGAAGGACTCCTCCGAGAGGTCGATCGGCGCCGGCAAGGGCTCCGCAGCACGCGGCGCCAGCCGCAGCCCGAAGAAGACCTCCGGGATCGCGAGCCCGTCCGAGACGGAGCGCCGCGGCCCGCGCCGCGTGCGCCTCACCCTGGCGCGGCTCGACCCCTTCTCCGTGATGAAGCTGTCCTTCCTGGCCGCCATCGCGATCGGCATCGCCACCGTGGTCGCCGTGGTCGTGCTGTGGAACCTGGTCGAGGCGATCGGGCTCTGGAGCCAGATCGATCAGCTGGGCCGCGACCTCAACGGCGGCGACCCGCTGCCGTTCATGGAGTTCTTCACCTTCTCGAAGATGACCAGCTACGGCACCATCGTGGCCGTGGTGAACGTCGTGATCATCACGGCGCTCGGCACCCTGCTGGCCTTCCTCTACAACCTGGTGGCGGCGCTGCTGGGCGGACTGAAGATGACCTTCACCGACGAGTGAGACCGCTGTGAGGAGCGCCGCCGGACATCGCTGATGTCCGCCGGCGTTCTCGTTCCGGGGGCGGGTGCGGCCCCGTCAGGGCTCATCGCGGTCGGTGCCGGTCCTCTCCGTCGAGCGGTAGGCCTCGACGAACATGCAGACGCCGACCACGACCTGGAGCAGGGCGAGGATGGTGCCCGCTCGGTCGGCGATGACGACCAGGGCCACGCCGGTCAGGACGACGACGGCGCTGGCGATCAGGCGGAAGCTGCGAGGGAAGATGGTGAGGCTCTCCAGAGAGGTCGGGGTCGAGGGTTCAGCGGAGGGAGCTCCGAGCAGTCAGTGACCGGCGAGCTCGGTGACGTCGGCGACCTGGGCGCCGAGATGGGCGAGGGCGGCCTCCGCGGGGACGGTCATGGCGACCCCGTGGGCGCCGGCGCCGAGGGAGATCCGACGCTGCGGGTCCCCGGCCAGGTCGCCGTCGGCGATCACCGGCCAGGCCGTGGTCGAGCCGAAGGGGGTGATGGTGCCCCGTTCGTAGCCCGTGACCTCCTTCGCGACCTCCTTGTCCGGCATGGACAGGCGGTTCACGCCGAGCAGCGCCCGCAGCTTGGGCCAGGAGATCTCCCGATCCCCCGGGACCAGCACGAACAGGAAGTCGCCGTCCCCGCGGCGCACCACCAGGGTCTTGATGATGTCGCGCGGCTCGACGCCGCGTGCTGCGGCGGCCTCGGCGAGGGAGCCGACCCGGCCGTGCCGGGTGATCTCGTGGTCGAGCCCGGAGGCCTTCAGGGCATCGGTGGCGCGCTGTTCGGTCATGCCTCCAGCGTAGGCCCCGGACGTGGTCAGGGGCGGCGCAGCTCCATCCAGTCCTCCGGGCCCTCGAGCGGGGTCCAGCCGGCGCGCTCGTAGAGGGGGCGGCCGTCGTCGGAGGCCTTCAGCACGATCCGTCGCAGTCCGAGCGGCTCGAGGTCGGCGAGCACCCCGTCGATGAGGGCCCGGCCGAGGCCCCTGCCGCGATGGGCGGGGTCGACGATGACGTCGGCCAGCCAGGCGAAGGTGCCGCCGTCGGTGACGATCCGGGCGTAGCCGATCTGGCCGTCGCCGCCGAGATGGTGGATGCCGTAGTTCCGGGAGGCCGCGACGATCGCATCCTGCGTGGCGCGCTCGCGCCCCCGCGCCCAGTGAGCGCCCTCGACGAGCAGGCGGTGCACCCGCTCGGCATCGATCCGGGCCGGGTCGGCGGAGAACTCGTAGCCGGTGGGGAGCGCGGGGGCGGAGGTCATGGAGGACATTCTGCGCCGTCGGGCGTGGTGTGGGCGTTCTCGCCGCACGCTGGGACGGTGCGGGCGGGATCGCTATGGTCGAGGGATGCCCTCCACCGCGCCCAGCGCCCCCGCACACCCCGTCGGACCGGAAGCGGGCTTCGCCCCGCAGGACTATCCGTGGGTGGGCGACGCGGTGCGCTCGGCGCTGCTGCTGGAGTCCGGCGTGGTGGATCTCGATCTGAGCGTCGGCGTCCCAGGGCCGACCGAGCAGCTCGCCGAGGCGCTCGTGGACCTGGCGGCGATCGAGCAGGCCCTGGCAGCGGAGGGCGTCGCCCCGCTGGCCGAGCGGACGCTCGTGCTCGCCGTCGGCTCCAACCAGACCCCGCAGGCCATCGCCCGGAAGTATCGCCGGGCAGGGGATGTCGTCGCCACCCCCACCCCGTTCGTACGCTGCACCGTGCACGACCTGGCCGTCGGCCATGTCGCGCACATCGCCGCCCCGGGATACGTGCCCGCAGCCCCGTACCGCGCCGTCGGCGAGCGGATGGAGCTGGTCGCGACCTGGTTCGACGACGAGCAGCTGGCCGTGATCGACGCGACCGAGCCCAACTACGACCGCCTCCGGCTCAGCGCCGAGCAGTTCCCGCTCACCCTCGCCACCGGGCAGCGACCTGCGCACGCGGATGTCTACGCTTCCCGCTGGGGCGTCCTCGCCCACGACGGCCGGCCGATCCCGCTGCGTCACCGGCAGCAGGAGCTGTTCGACGATCTCGGCGTGCTCACCGGCGACGACCGGTTCCAGGGCGGAGTCGCCGAGGTGTGCGCGCGGATGGCCGCCGAGCCGGAGGCCCTGTACGAGCTGGCCGCGGAGCACGGGCTCATCGCATCTGACGGACTGCCGGGACGACGCCCCAGATGATTAGCTAGGCTACGGATCGTGCGGGGTGTACCCGCGGCCGTGGACGAGGGGTGCAGGACGATGATCGCCATCTGGTGGGTGAGGGACGACCTCAGGCTCCACGACAATCCTGCGCTGCTGGCCGCCGCGGAGGCCGGCGAGGTCATGGCCGTCCACCTGGAGGAGCGGATCGACGGCGTGAGGGAGCCCGGGGGCGCCTCACGGTGGTGGCTGCACCATTCGCTCTCCCACCTCGGCGCGAGGCTGCGCGATCACGGCATCCCGCTGGTCCTCGCCGGCGGCGACCCGGAGGTGGTGATCCCGCAGCTGGTCCGGGAGACCGGGGCCGCAGCGGTGTTCTGGAACCGCCGTTACCACCTGCCCCGGCGCGAGGTCGACGCCCGGCTGAAGAGCGCGCTGCGGACATCGGGAGTGCGCGCCGAGAGCAGCGACGGATACCTGCTGCACGAGCCGTGGACCGTCGCCACGCAGTCCGGGCAGCCGTACAAGGTCTACTCCGCCTTCGCCCGCGCCTGCCGGGAGTCGGCGCCGCCCCGGCCCCCCGCCGGTCTCCCGCAGGCGCTCGTCGGCCCGCCCGACGCGGTCCGCGCCGCAGGCCATGACCTCGGCACCTGGCGCCGGGACGCGCATCTCGAGAAGGTCCTGGCGGCCCGTGGCGGCCTCCCCACCACGCCGGACTGGGCCGCGGGGCTGCGCGAGACCTGGACCCCCGGGGAGTCCGGAGCGCGGGAACGACTCGATGACCTCGAGGACGTGCTCGAGACTTACGACGCAGACCGCGACCGGCCCTCCCTCGCCGGCACCTCCTCCCTCTCGCCGCATCTGCGCTTCGGAGAGGTCTCCCCGCACGAGGTGTGGCACCGCAGCCTCGAGCTCGGGCGGGGACAGGGCCCCGAGACCTTCCGCAGCGAGCTGCTGTGGCGCGAATTCGCCTGGCACCGGCTCCATCACCTGCCCGATCTCGCCACGCGCAACGTGCGCGAGCAGTTCGACGCCTTCGACTGGCGGGAGGACGCCGAGGACCTCCGTGCCTGGCAGCAGGGCCGCACCGGCATCGACCTGGTCGACGCGGGAATGAGGCAGCTGTGGCGCACGGGCTGGATGCACAACCGGGTGCGGCTCGTGGTCGGGTCCTTCCTCACCAAGAACCTGCGCCTGCACTGGCGGCACGGCGAGGAGTGGTTCTGGGACACGCTGGTCGATGCCGACGAGGCCTCGAACCCGTTCAACTGGCAGTGGGTGGCCGGCACCGGGGACGACGCGGCACCGTACTTCCGGATCTTCAATCCCGAACGGCAGCAGGAGCGGTTCGACCCCGAGCGCCGCTACGTGCGGCGCTGGGTGGTCGAGACCGGGGGCGAGGACCGGGTCGCGCCGATCGTGGACCTCGGAGCCTCCCGACGGGACGCGCTCGCGGCGTACGAGCGCGTCAAGGGCACGCCCCGGAGCTGAGCCCGGCCCGCTCCGCGCCGCTCAGGTGACGGTGAATCGCACCGAGTGCCAGCCGCTGGCACCGTCGGGGGCGGGATTCGCCCGCTGATCGGTCTGCACCTCGCCCTCCCCGTCGGTCGCGCGCACCGAGACCGTATGCTCGCCCGGAGCGGCGTCCTCCCAGCGCAGCGACCACTGCACCCAGGTGTCCGCGGTGACCTCGGCCCCGAGCTCGGCCGGTCGCCACTCCCCGTCGTCGATCCGCACCTCGACCGCGGCGATGCCGCGCTGCTGCGCCCAGGCGGTCCCGCCCAGCATCACCGCGCCGTCGGGGTCCGGATCGAGGTCGGCGAAGGAACGGGGCACGTCCACGCGCGAGGCGATCTTGATCGGGCCGCGCTCGGACCACCCGCGGGTGGACCAGTAGGCGACGTCGTCCGCGAAGCGGGTGACCTTGAGCTCCGTGAGCCACTTCGTCGCCGAGACGTAGCCGTACAGTCCCGGCACCACCATCCGCACCGGGTAGCCGTGCTCGGCCGGCAGCGGCTCGCCGTTCATGCCGACGGCGATCAGCGACTCGCGCTCGTCGGTGAGAGCCTCGAGCGGGGTGGAAGCCGTGAACCCGTCGATCGAGCGGGAGAGGACCATGTCCGCGCCGTCCTTCACCCCGGCCCGCTCCAGCAGGGTCGCGACCGGCAGGCCGAGCCAGGTGGCGTTGCCCGCGAGGTCCCCGCCCACCGCATTGGAGACGCAGGTGAGCGTCACGTGCTTCTCGATCATCGGCTCGGCGAGCAGCTCCTCGAAGGTGAGGCGCAGCTCCTTCTCGACCAGACCGTGGACCCGCAGCTCCCAGGTGGTGGGATCCACGCGCGGCACCGCGAGGGCGGTGTCGATCCGGTAGAAGTCCCCGTTCGGGGTGAGGAAGGGCGGCATCCCCTCGAGCTCCACCTGCGCCTCGGCCGGGATCGAGTCTGCGGCGCGGCGGGGCGCGGGCAGCACGTACTGCGCGGCACGGCGCGCCGTCTCCCTGCTCGCGGAGACTCCGCGCGCCACGCCGGCGGCGATCACGGCCGCGACCCCGAGGCCGCCCACGCCGACCAGGGCGCGGCGCCGGGTCCATGCCCTGGTCGGCTCCCCGTCGGCCGCCGGCGCCGGGCCCTCCTCGAGACCGTCGACGGTGCGCAGCATCCACAGCAGGGCCGGCACCGCGAGCGCCGTGCCCAGCAGGGTGGGCAGGACGTCGAGGGCCGTGTTCTGGGCGCGGGTGAGCACGAGGACCATCGCGACGATGCCGAGGCCGGCCAGCAGCACGCCGGCGAGCCCTCGCCGTCGCGCGCCGAGCCGGCCGATCCCGGCGGTCACCGCGGCGTAGACGGCGATCATCGACGCGAACAGCACCACCTTGTCCCAGGTGCCGAACAGCGAGATGACCAGGTCCTTCACGGACGGCGGGACGATGTCCACGAAGGCCCCGCCCACCGCCACGAAGGGTGCCGAGGCCGCGCCGAAGCCGAGCGAGGCGACCTCCGCGACCGCCGCCAGCACGATCCCCGCGATGACGCCGCACAGAGCGGACCAGCGAGCGAGTGGTCGGGGCACGTCGCCGCGGCGCGAGGGTCCGGTCCTCTCGGCCATCACAGCTCACCCACCGCGACCACGGTCGGCGACGGCTGCGCGGAACCGCCGGCCGGTTCGATGCTGAGACCGAGGCTGGACCCCGCCGGGATCCCACCCGGACGCATCATCGGCGCGGCCGGGTCCTCCAGTACCCCGGCGCTCGCCGCCCCGGACGCGTCGATCATCCACAGCTGGTAGGTCTCGTCCTGGGGCAGCTCCGGGAGGCCCACGGGCTGCACGATCATCGCCTGCTCACCACGGGAGTACATCACCTCGAGCGAGCCGCCGTTCTCGGCGGGCACGGCGAGATGGGCGGCGTCGTCGGCCGACATGATGGCGGAGACCATCGCGCGCTCCTGGTCGCTCACGGCTTGTTCGGAGGCCATCGCCTCGAGGGAGGCGCGCGCCTCCTGCTGCGCCGTGCGCTCCGCGTTCCACAGCCCGGCACCCACGATCGTGGTCACCAGCAGCACGGCCGCGGCCGCCGCCGTCCAGCGGGAGCGGCGCACGCTCGCGCGGTACCGGTCCAGGGGGACGACCTGCGCCGACGGTGCGGTGCTCGGCGGTGCGGTGCTCGGCGCGGACGGGGGGGTCGAGATGGACGGGGGGGTCGAGGTGGACGGCGGAGCGTCCTCGACGACCGGATCCTCCTCCTCCGGCAGCGGCGAGAGCTGACGGGTGGTCGCGATGCGCCCCATCACCGCGGCCTTGAGCGCGGGCGGCGGGGCCAGGGGCGTCACGCTCGTGGCCAGCTCTCCGGCGGTCTCCTCGAAGGCGCGCGCCTCCGCGGCGGCCTCGGGATCCTTCGCGAGGTAGCGCCGCACCTGCTCGCGCTCCTCCGCATCCAGGGCGTTCAGCGCCCACGCGCCGGTCATGCCGTGCTCGTTCTCGCTCATGAGGTCACCCCCAGCCTGTCCCGCAGGACGATCATCCCGTCTCGGATACGAGTCTTCGCCGTCCCGACGGGGATGTCGAGCAGGGCCGCGACCTCGCGGTGGCTGTACCCACCGAAATAGGCAAGCCGGATGGCCTCGGCCTGCAGGGTCGTCAGGGCTCGCATCGCCGTCTCCACTCGCTGGCTCTCGACCCGCATGATCCCCTCCTCCTGGACGTCCACGACCTGCTCCTCGAGGCGCCACCGCCCGTCGGCGTCGTCCCGCCGACGCGCCGCCTCGCTCGATCTCACCGTGTCCACCGCGCGGCGGTGGGCGATGGTGCACAGCCAGCCCCGGGCGGAGCCGCGGTGCGCGTCGAAGCGGGTGGCCTGCCGCCAGATCTCCACGAACACCTCCTGCAGCACCTCCTCGCTGATCGCGACGTCCCGCACCACGCGGCGGATCAGGCCGAACAGCATCGGGGCGGAGTCGTCGTACAGCCGCGAGAACGCCTCCTCGTCGCCGAGGGCGACGCGGTGCAGCAGCTCGGCGGGCGCGGCCGGGACCGGCCCGTCACCGCGCAGAGGGCGCAGCTCGGGGCCGTGGCGCTCACGCGCCGATTCGGCCGGGATGGGCTCGGGAGGCATGCAGGCTCCTTCGATGGGAGCCCCGACGGGCGGTGGCGGACCGTTCAGCCCTCACCGCCCGGACGGGGCGACAGTGCAGTCTCCCGCCGCTCAGCCCTGTTCCGCCATGCTCGGCGGCATCAGAACGGTATCGATGAGGTAGACGGTCGCGTTCTGGGTCGTCACACCGCCGCAGATCACTGCGGCGCCGTCGACCATCAGGTCATCGCCCTCGCCCGTCACCTCGAGCTCCTCGCCCTGCACCGTGGTGTGGGTGCCGGCGACCTCGTCGGGGGAGAGCTGACCGGGCACCACGTGGTAGGTCAGCACGCCGGAGAGGGCGTCGGAATCGGCGGCCAGGGCCGAGAGGTCCGCCTCGGGAACGGCCGCGAAGGCGTCGTCGACCGGAGCGAAGACGGTGAACTCGTCGCCGTCCAGGGTGTCGGCGAGATTCACGTCAGGGTTCAGCTCACCCGAGACGGCCGAGGTGAGGGTGGTGAGCATGGGGTTGTTCGAGGCGGCGACGCTGACCGGATCCTGGGCCATGCCCTCCACCGAGCCGGCGCCGTCGGGCACCATCGCGGCGTAGTCCTCGCAGCCGGCGCCCACGAGGTTCGCGGCCGGATCCATGGCCGCGTCATCGCTGCTCTCGCCGCCGTCGTCGGAGGCCATGGCGCCGTCCTCGGTCTGCTCGGCGGCGGGCTGACCGCCCTCGGGGGCCGGCTGGTCCTCGGTCATCCCGCCGGAGCAGGCGCTCATCAGCGCGACCGTTGCGGCCAGGACCCCGAGACGGGGAAGAATAGTGCGAGTGTTCATGGCGATCTCCTAGAAGAAGCTGCGGCCGCGCCCGAGGTCCGGACGCCGAATGTTCCCGGGAAGGGAAGTCACACGGAGAGTTCGGCGCCCGGACGGAAGTGGATTGGTGCAGATGCGGAACGGTGCGGATCGCGGGTGGCCGCGAGGGGCGGAGCCCGACGAGGCGTGCGCACCGTGGGCCGGGGGCGGCCTGCGTTCCTGTGACCTCGCGAACACCCGCCCGGACCGGTTGGACGCGACGGCCTGCGGCGCGGTAGCGTAGTCCGTCGGTGGATGACACCGGTGCAGACCGGAGTCCAGCACCCCTCGGGCCTATAGCTCAGTCGGTTAGAGCGCTGTCCTGATAAGACAGAGGTCACTGGTTCAAGTCCAGTTAGGCCCACTTCGAGGATCGGAGGAACTCATGAAGAAGTTCATCACCGCAGCCGTGGTCGTCGTGACCACGTCCGTCGCGGGGATCCTCACCTGGCGGAAGGTCGAATCCGACCGGTTCCGCAACGATCTGTGGACCGAGGCGGAGCGAGTCTCCGCCGAGCAGGACGAGGTCGCCGCGGCACAGCCCGCACGCCACGCCTGACAACCACATACGGGGACTTAGCTCAGTTGGTAGAGCGGTAGCTTTGCAAGCTTCAGGTCAGGGGTTCGACCCCCCTAGTCTCCACCCGGTATGACGGAAAGGCCCCCTCCCGCTCAGGGAGGGGGCCTCTCCTCGTATTTGTGCTGGTCATGCCAGAATCCCTGAGTGCGAACCCATTGATGGCAGCGGAGGCGAGGTCGTAGCGTTCCGGGCTCGCGACCCAAGGGCACGACGCTCTCGTACCAGTGGAAGGCCAATGGCGTCGCGATCAAGGGCGCGACCAAGTCGTCCATGACCGTCACGCCGTCGCTGCAGGGCAAGCGCCTCACGGTGACCGTTACAGGCAAACTGACCGGCTACACCGCCGTCTCGTACACTTCGGGCACCTCGAAGCCCGTCGCCGCTGGCGTCCTGACGACCACGACCCCGAAGGTCAGCGGCACCGCGAAGGTGGGCACGAAACTCACGGCCGCACCTGGCACCTGGACAAAGGGCACCAGACTCTCGTACCAGTGGAAGGCGAACGGCAAGTCGATCAAGACCGCGACGAAGTCGACCTACACCCCCTCGGCATCCACCCTCGGCAAGCGTATTACCGTGACCGCCAAGGGTCCAAGGGCGGGTACTCGACCGTCTCGAAGACGTCGACGGCGACCTCGAAGGTCACCCGCGCCACGCTA
The DNA here is from genome assembly GCF_002407065.1 of Brachybacterium ginsengisoli. NCBI lineage: Bacteria > Bacillati > Actinomycetota > Actinomycetes > Micrococcales > Dermabacteraceae > Brachybacterium > Brachybacterium ginsengisoli. The sequence continues at coordinate 3,887,850 of NZ_CP023564.1, read as the reverse complement.
CGGTCGGTGATCCCGAAGGTCTCGGGGTCGGTTCGGGTCGGCTCGAAACTGACCGCGAAGGCCGGCAGCTGGACCTCCGGCACGAAGCTCTTGCACCAGTGATACGCGAACGGCAAGCCCATCAAGGGGGCGACCAAGTCCACCCTCGTGCTGGAGTCGGCCCAGAACGGCAAGGCCATCACCGCCAAGGTCAAGGGGCAAAGAGCGGCTACCACCGTCTTGAAGACGTCTGGCAAGACGGCGAAGGTTCTTAGCCGGCGCTAAGCAAACCCTCCCGTCCGTCGACGGCTGGGAGCGATCGTGACTGCGATTGAGGAGCCCTCCAACATACAGCGCCCCGAGGATCGCCTCGGGGCGCTCGTCGTCGTACTGCCCATCAGAGGTGAGCTCAGGAAACCTCATCCGGCTCTACTCCGCGCCGGAATGCTTCGCGCGCATTCGCGAGGTTGAGCGGCTTGCCGTACACGCGGCTCGGGATCTCCTCGATCGGGAAGTCCCAGAGCATCCCGTAGCGGGTGAGGTACCAGCCCGCCCGAGTCACTGGCTGCTCCGTCTCGAGCTCGGGCGGCACAGACAGCACGTACCCCAGCAGCTGTCGGACCGTGTCGCCGGTCAGGACCGAGTTGGCCTGGGTGCCCCGCCTCGACTTCACTTCTATGAGCGTCCCGTCCAGCAACAGGTCGGCAGACCCATGCCCGCACTCGGGTTGGGTGATTGACCTCGTCAGCTGCGACGGCGCTGGGAGCACCTGTGTCGCGAGGTGCAGCATGTCGGCGACGGCTGAGATCTCGTCAGGGTCCGAGATCTCGAGCAGCTCACCAAGGTGGGAGGTGCCCAACAGGCTGTGGCGTCGCGCAGGGTCGTCGCAGAGCTCCGGGGCTCGCCCGGCGGCCGCGTGCAACCCGAGCACCATGCCGTGGCGGCTGAGGCCCGGCCGGTGCAGTGGTGAAGTACCAGTGGCTTGTCGGCGGCGCAGCGCAAAAGGGGGCGACCACAACGACCTTCACCGTTCCGAGCTCGGCCGTGGGCAAGAGCGTGTCGATCCGGTGCGTCATCACTGCTCGCGGATACCAGACTCTCGAGTTCACCGAGGAGTTCGAGTCCCGGATCACGCTACCGGGACTCTCCCCGTGGTTCTCATTCGGCGGAAGCGCTTACGGGTTCGACGGCCTGTATCACGTGGGTGCGCGGGTTACCGCTGCGCTCGACGGCGTGCCGAAGGGCGCACGGACGACGTACCAGTGGGGACTGAACGGCACGAACGTCAAGGGAGCAACGAAGTCGTACTTCGATATCCCCTTGTCGGCGGCGGGCAAGAAGCTCTCGCTGCGAACGGTCACCTCTGCCAAGGGTTACGAGGTCCATGAGACCGAGACGCTGGTCTCCAGCCGCCTGGCTCTCCGCGAGATGCGGCCCAGCATGACCTTTATCGGGGCCTCCGAAGCAATCGCGGGCGGGTACCTGTCCGCAGATCCGCGATCGATGCCGAGGGGCGCGAAGGTCACCTACCAGTGGCGGCTCGGTGGAGGAAACGTCAAGGGCGCGACCGATGCGTTCTTCAGCATCCCGGCATCAGCGGGAGGCAAGGAGCTGTCGGTCTCGGTCGTCGCCACCGCCACCGGATATATGCGGCTGGAGAGGGTGTTCTCGGCGGGCAAGGTCAAGGGGTCCACTGCGAAGACGCTGAAGGCTGCGACCCCGACGATCTCCGGCACTGCCCGCGTCGGCTCGAAGCTCACTGCGAAGGCGGGCAGTTGGAGCTCCGGGACGAAGCTGACCTACCAGTGGTCCGCGAGCGGCGTGGCGATCAAGGGCGCGACGAAGTCGACGTTCACGCTGACCTCTGCGCAGGCCGGCAAGACGGTCACTGTGACCGTGAGGGGCACCAAGAGCGGTTACACCTCGGCGTCGAAGAAGTCCAAGGCCACCGCCAAGGTCGCATGGCGGGCCCTGACGACCGCGACGCCGAAGATCTCCGGCACCGCCCGTGTCGGCTCGAAGCTGACCGCGAAGGCGGGCAGCTGGACCTCCGGGACCACGCTCTCGTACCAGTGGTACGCGAACGGGGTCGCGATCAAGGGAGCGACCAAGTCCACCCTCGTGCTGCCGAGCTCCGCGGTGGGCAAGCAGATCACCGTGAAGGTCACGGGCAGGAAGAGCGGCTACGCGACCGCCTCGAAGACCTCCGGCAAGACCGCGAAGGTAGCGGCCAAGAAGCGCTGAGCGGCCGCCTGAGCACTGACGAAACCCCGAGGGCCACCCCCTCGGGGCTTCGTTCTCTTCCCTGAAAATTCCGAGAGGAGGTCAACGTGCATGAAATCAACGTGCATGACGAGAACATGCGCTAGTCTCAGCCCACGGGGGGGGATGGGGTCTCGACGGTCCCCGTCGAATCGACGTATTTGCATTAGCGCCATATATCGCCTTCGACGATGAGGACCTTCAATGATTACGCGTAGAAGCATGTTGACCACCTCCGTAACTGCTGCAGGCGCAGTGATGTTAGGCGGGGGGATTGCTCGTGCAGAGGGGCCGCGAGACGAGTTCACACCTGATGCGGGTGACTGGCGGTGGGTGCTCGGGGAGTCGATGCTCGGCTCATCCCCTGATTTGTTTAATGTGACTCCGCTTAACGCGCATTCAGAGAATCCACTGGAGTGCTGGGAGTTCGGGGAGGGCGGGTATGCTGTCGTTGACCCCACCTCCGAGAGTTATCTGGAATTTTCCGACATCGCCCCGAGTCCTTTCCGTTTGACCGGCGGGGGTGACCGCATGTACCAGGGCCCCGGCCAGTTCTACTCGATTGGGCAGCAGCGAGCGCTAAATGTTCTCGACGGAGAGGTGACGGACCGCAAGATTGTCCAGGTTGCTTCTGCGGAGTTCTCGGCTATGTCACGCCACTTTGACTCCGCGAATCAGAAGTCACCGGAGGAGTCGAGCGAGCCGGGACAGGTGCGGCCAATGGCTAAGCCGGTTCCGCCCAAGGCTGGAGCTGTCAAAAAGCTGGTAACATCCTCGTCCCTCGTGACATCGTCCAGGGTCTACAAGAATTCCACGGGCACCTGTGGCTGGGTCGCCGGAAGCATTCTGACTCGTTATTGGCACGCGCGTATCACCAGCAAGGGGCTTCTGCCGAAGGCGTATCGTTCCGGAACCAATTTGACCTCGTCCCCCAACTTTGCGTCTCATCTCCAGAAGATCGCTAATGGGCGTAACTCGTCGTGGGCTCCCGATCTGGTGCGAGCGCTGGGCAAAAATGCCACAACCCAGAAGGTCGCAGTCAACTGTTACTATAATTGGGGCAACACGAACGTCAAGTCACAGATTAACGCCAACCATCCGGTTCTTCTTTTCGGTAGCCTCCCGAACGTGTCGGGGACCAAAAAGTCGAATCACGCTGTCGTCGCATTTGGCTTGGTCAAGAATGGCGACGCCATCGTCCACTATGGTTACTCGGGGTACTCGAAGGTCGTGCTCGCTGGCGCGCTCGTCGGCTCGAACACGAAGTTCTGGATCAAGTAGATGGGGGCTCGGATGCCCAGCAAGGTTCTCGATTGGGTCGCTCTCGCGGGTAGCCTTTCCGCGCTGGCGATTGCGGTGTTGCCTACTTACCGAGTGGAGTTCATGGCATCCCCTGTGAGTAGAGAGGTCTTTGTGGAGAATCACTCTTGGTTCTCCCCGATGATTCTGGGGTATGCCGACCCATTGCCGATGATTGTCGGTGTGGTGCTCGTTGCCGTGACTGTCTGTGCACTCCTGGGAGTCGTTGGACGTAGGCGGCCAGTGACCCTCCTTCTACTCTCCTGTCTTGCACTCGTGGTGATGGGCCTCGACTTCATCGTGTTTGGATCTGGCATATTCTTCGGGGATGCGGGCATTCGCGGAGTGGCAATCGGTGTGCCCGTTGGCGTTGCACTGGTAATCGTCGCCTCTCTTCTGTCAGTCCGGAACGCGCGGGGTACTTCCCAAGTACATCGTTCGCAGGTTCGCCCCAGCGTGCCGTCGTAATCAGGCGAGATGGCCGTGAAGAATCGCTGAGCGGCCGCCTGAGCACTGACGAAGCCCCGAGGGCCACCCCCCTCGGGGCTTCGTTCTGCCTGTCGGACCACCGGCGCACACTGAGCGCATGACGGCGGGCGAGATGATCCACGAGCACGACGGGCTGAAGGTCATCCCGCCACTGATCCGCACGAGCGATGGTTGGGTCCAGCAGTCACCGACGCCTTGCCCGCAATGTGGGGCCATAGCGCACCTGGTGGGCTGGCACGCCTGCAGCTGCCGCAGCGACACCCTCGCCCCTGGGCACCGCATCTGGATCTGCCGTCAGTGCGATCACCGCCGAGTGCTGGGGTGCCTCGGAGACTCAGGTCCGACACCTCTGCGGTGAGGGGTGGAGAAGCTTAAAGTCAGCGCTCCCAAACGAGTCATACCAGATCCTCCAAGAGGCTCCCTCATCATCTATGAAATCACGGCGCTCGTACATTTCTTCCCGATATTCCGAGTGATCCTCGAAGTGCCAAATCCCTCCGCTGGCCGCGCGACGTTCTCTCGCCACCCGGAATCCAGTGTTTCTGAGGCGCTCAGGGTGGGGGATTTCGATCTCAAGCAGCACATGCCAGATCAAAACATCTCCGATAGCCTCGGCAATGCTGTCGTCTCTTGGGTCCCAGCCGGCGGCGAGGCACCACCCAGCCCAGTAGCGAACTTGCAACTTGGTTGGTCGTCCTAAGGGCGTAGTACGTGATGCCGCGGCCCATAAAGCTGAGCCCAGATCGAGTGAAACGAACGGTTCGAGCTGGGCTGGGGTGGCCGCTCGCTGACTACGAGACGCCTCATTGATTTCTCGCATGAGGGTCCAGTCTCTGGAGACCTCATGGATCCATTTACACATGTGGGCGGGGTTGGTGCGGTCAAGCGTGGCGACGGAGAATTTCGGAAGCGCTTCATCTGGAAGAGTAAGGGGCATGTAACGATCCTTTAATGTATTATGTTGCTCGTGTGTGGCTGGCAGGAATTCGCGACTTGCTCTGACTAGTTAGTTCCTGTAAAGGTTCTTGCCCGCTTGACTCGATGACCGGTACTCAGCGGTGGGGTCGGTGTCATCTCTGGTGAGGCGAGTCGACCCGTAGGCCGCTCACGATGTGGCATATACGCACATCGACTGCTCCGTCTTGTGCGGCGTGGCCCGATGGTGTCAGCGGTGGTGCTATGTGTCAGATCCGGATCGGCCTGCTGCGTTGGGTTCTACAGTGCAGACCGGGGGGCGGGAGCGACGCCTGCGGTCATCGAGTGCCTGCGTTGTGAAAGCGGCTCAGACCGCAGGCGTGGGCGGCGCTCTTAGGCCTTCTCGGCATGCGCCACCAGTCTGAGGGCCCCGGAGATGTACTCGGCTGCGATCTCGCGCGCGTGAGCCATGAAGGATTCGGACTGGCCCTGGATGACGGGCACGCCCGCAGCGGCTTCCGCAGCCCAAGCTTGGACATCAACTCGGACGCGGGTCCTTCCGGTACGCTCCGCCTTTCTGCGGTGCTTGTCGATGACGCTGTGCGCGCTCTTGTCGATCATCTCGATGATTAGCTCGGCGCGCTTCGTTGGATCGAGCGAGCGGAAGCCCACGAGCTCGGCGTCCGCGAGCTCGGCAGCGTTGGTCTCGGCCTCGAGGAACTCTTCCGGGGTCTGGCACTTGGGGCACAGTAGGCCGACCAGAACTCCCATCTTGAAGTTCGCGTTCCACATCGTCGCGTCTGTGAGCTTCTCGGAGAAGGGGCGCATGCAACGTGCGTACTTATTGCGGGTGTTGGTTGCAAAGATCATCGTAGGTTTGCTTTCTCGTAGTGGTTCGACGTTTTGTCGCTCTTCGAGCTTCCCCCCGGAGCAGCTGTGCTGCTCCTTTGCTTGTCACTCGTCCTCGAGTAGCTCTGCTGCTCGCTGACTTGTCGCTCGTCATGCATTCCCCCGGAGCAGCTGTGCTGCTCCCCAGCCGGGCTGCGCCCGGCTACGCCCTCTTCGGGCCTTAGTCATCCATCGCTTCCCGAGACGGCGAAGGAGGTCACACTGCTGGTCAACAACGCGGGCATCTCGACCGGTGCCCGGCTGTCCACCGGGGATCTCGCGGAGATCCGCCGGGAGATGGGCACCCACTTCTGGGGAACCCTCGAGGTGATCCGCGCCTTCGCCCCGATCCTCGCGAGGGGCGGCGGCGGAGCGATCGTGAACGTGCTCTCGGCGCTGTCCTGGTTCGCCTCGCCAGGCGCCGGGTCCTATGCGGCCGCGAAGGCCGCGGAGTGGAACATGACCAACGGGGTGCGTCTCGAGCTCGCCGGCCAGGGGACGCTCGTCCAGGGAGTCTTCCTCGGTGCGGCGGACACCGACATCGCCGCCGGCTACGACGGACCGAAGATCGACCCCCGCGAGGTGCCGCGCCGCTCCATGGACGGCCTGCTCGACGACCGGATCGAGGTCGTCGTCGACGAGTGGAGCGCGATGGTCAAGGAGTCCCTGAGCCAGGATCCGGCGCCGTTCTACGCGCGCATGACGGATCTGCTCGGCGCCTCCTGAGGTGGCCGATCGGGGTCATGCTGCCGGTCCGGCAGGATGGCCCCATGCTCACCCTCACCCTCGACGGCTCCCGCATCCATGACATCCGGGGCCTGTACGACGAGCTGAACCGGGTGTTCATGGTCGGTGAGGACTGGCGCCTCGGCCAGAGCCTGGATGCGCTCGACGACCTCCTGCACGGCGGTTACGGCGCGCTGCACGGCCACGACGGGGCCCGCGTGGTGCTCAGCGACCACCACCGGGTGCGGGAGGCGCTGGGCCTCGAGACCACCCGCGAGTACCTCCGGGCGAAGCTCGAGCAGCCGGGGACCTTCAGCGCGACGCTGTTCCAGGAGCGGCTCGACCGCCTCGAGGCCGAGGGCGGCCCCACCTACTTCGAAACCGTGCTGGAGATCTTCGCCGAGCATCCGAGGATCGAGCTCGTGCTCGCCTGAGGGCTCACCCGGTGCGCAACGAGCTGAACAGCAGACTGGTCTGCGTGGAGCGCACGCCGGGGATCGCACGGATGCGCTCGAGCACCCGGTCGAACTCGGCGAGGTTCCGCGCGCGCAGCTGGATCACCAGGTCCCAGGTGCCGGTCGTGGAGTGGAGGTCCTCGATCTCGGGGTAGCCGTGGATCTCGCGCACGATGTCGTGGCTGCTGCGCGTCTCGGTCGCCACGAGCATCACGCCGCGCACCGAGTCCTCCTCGACGTCGCTGCTCACCCGGATCGTGAATCCCTCGATGACCCCGGAGTCCACGAGACGGTCGATCCGGGCCGTGACGGTGGAGCGATTGATGCCGAGCTCGCGCGCCAGGACCGCCACCGGGGTGCGGCTGTTGGAGCGCAGAAGGGCGATGAGTCGGTAGTCCAGGTCGTCGAGCACGCAGAAAGCGTACTGCCGCTCAGCAGAGTGCGGGAGCAACGCGCCGATGTGCCGCATCCCGCCGATTGCGGCACCGCATCGACAGTCTCTACAGTCCCTCTTGGCCCAGGTGAGGGCATGGTTCCGGGAGTATTTCCCGCTGATGTGCAAGGTGGCGAGAAGTGCTCGATGTGTCCGTCCTGCCCGCGTTCCTGCTCGCGGTCGCAGTCATCCTGGTGACCCCTGGCCCGGACATGGCCTTCATGATCGCGACCGGCATCAACCAGGGCCGCGGCGCGGCCGTGCGCGGCGCCTTCGGGGTGACCACCGCGATGACCGTCTGGGTGCTCCTCGCCGCGACCGGGCTCGGGGTGGCGCTGACCCAGCTGCCGTCGGCCCTGGACGCGATCCGCATCGCCGGCGCTGCCTACCTGCTCGTGCTCGCCGCGACCACCTGGCGCCACGCGGGCGCCGAGATCGCCGACGTGCACACCGTTCCCAACGTGTTCCGGCGCGGTTTCCTCGTGAACATCACCAACCCCAAGATCGCCCTGTTCTTCGTCGCGTTCCTGCCCCAGTTCCTCGGCACCACGACGGATCGGCCCTTCGCGCAGATCCTCATGCTGGGCCTGCTGCTCCAGCTCACCGGACTCGCCGCCGACCTCGCGATCGGCAGCGCCGCCGGGCTGTTCCGCGACGCCGTGCTGTCCCGGCCGCGGGTCCGCATGGCCCTGGACGGCGCCGCCGGCACCGTGTACGGAGCGCTCGCAGTGCTCCTCCTGGTCGGCGTCGCACGGGAGTGAGCTGGGCCGGCGAGGTCAGGCCGGCTTCGTGGCCTTCCCGTCGAGCCACAGCGTGTCCGAGGCATCGCTGTGGGAGCCGCCGGAGTCCACGTGCTTCGCATCGATGCTCGGTCCCTTCTTGATGACGTGCACCATCGCCATCCCGTGACCCCGGCCCAGACCGTAGTCGGTCTTCAGCCAGTCCAGGATCACCCCGGCCTTCACCGAGGGGTCGTCGTACCCGCGCGACTGCGCGATCTCGAGCAGCGCCCGCGGCGTGAGCCCGGACGTGTCCTCGACAGCGTCGAGATAGGCCTGGAAGGACATCGTCGTTCCTCTCCGGAGGGGAGCGCCGCGCGGCGCTCGATGGGAGCACCGTACTGCGCGGAGTGCGCGATGTTCCCGGGGCGGGCCGATCAGCTCGAGGGGGCGATCTCCTCGATGACCTCGTCGAGGATCTCGGCGGTGTCCTGCAGCCGCGCGATCTCGCGGCCCAGCCGGGCGCGATGCTCGCTCAGCGCCGTGATCTCCGCACCGTTCTCCGCCGACGGGGCGAGCAGGCACGGCAGGACGGGTGCGATGTCGCGGCTGGAGAGGCCGGCGGCGAAGAGGCGCTGGACCAGCAGCACCCGATCGACGGACTCCGCGTCGAAGCGGCGGTGCCCGGCGGCGGTGCGATGCGGGGTCAGCAGGCCCTGCTCCTCGTAGTAGCGCAGGGAGCGGGGGCTCACACCGGTGCGAGCGGCGAGCTCGCCGATGCTCCATCGGCCCTCGAGCGAGGGCCTCACAGCGGTGTCAACAGCGGTCATGGGGGAACTCTACGGCTCCGGCCCCTGATGAGCGTGCAGGTCAGGGGTGTGTCGTGCCCCTGACATCGATGTGAGGAGGGGAGACTGCGTGCGGGGCTCAGTCCAGCGGGTTCGGCTGGATCGGCAGGGCCTCGATGATCGGGTGGTCCTTGTCGATCACGCCCATCTTGGCCGCGCCGCCGGGCGCTCCGAGCTCGTCGAAGAAGCCGACGTTCGCCGTGTAGTACTCGGCCCACTCGTCCGGGGTGTCGTCCTCGTAGAAGATCGCCTCGACCGGGCAGACGGGTTCGCAGGCCCCGCAGTCCACGCACTCGTCGGGCTGGATGTAGAGCATCCGACTGCCCTCGTAGATGCAGTCGACGGGGCATTCGTCGACGCAGGCGCGGTCCTTGACGTCCACGCACGGCAGGGCGATCACATAGGTCACGGGGAGTCCTTCCTGGCTGGCTCCGACGAGCGTAGGATCTCAACCGCACTTGAGGTCAAGGAGGGTGTCGTGAACGCACCGCATGAACCCGACGAGCTGCTCACCATCGGGGGGATGAGCGCCCGCACCGGCGTCGCGGCCTCGGCGCTGCGCTACTACGAGGAGCTGGGGCTCATCGGGTCGGTGCGCACCGGAGGCAACCAGCGGCGCTACGCGCGGCACATGCTGCGTCGCGTCTCGCTGGTCTCCGTGGCCAAGCGCCTGGGCATACCTCTCACCGATGTGAAGGATGCCTTCGGCGACGTGCCGATGGACCGCACCCCCACCCATGCCGAGTGGCAGAAGGCCTCCCGTCGCTGGAAGGCCAAGCTCGAGGAGCGGCGTCGCGCGATCGAACGCCTCGAGTACGAGCTCACCGGCTGCATCGGCTGCGGCTGCCTGTCGCTCAAGGCCTGCGCGCTGCTGAACCCCGACGACGCCCTCGCCGAGGCCGGTCCCGGTCCCCGGCGTCTGGCGGAGATCCCCGAGGAGGAGGGGGAGCTCTGAGCGGTGGGCCCGCGCGGGGCGGGGGCGTCGGGTGCTGTGCCGGGGCTCTCGGTGGTGTGCGGTCCGGTGGGTTCGTCGCGGTGCGTCGGCGGATTCGTGATCCCGGATGACGCAGGGCTTGACCTCAAGGGTGCTTGAGGTCCTATGGTCGAGTCATCGACCCGGCGGAGGCCGCCGGGACCGTTCGACGAAAGGACATCCCATGGCGGAGTACACGCTTCCTGATCTCGATTACGACTACGGCGCGCTGGATCCCTCGATCTCGGGGAAGATCATGGAGCTGCACCACTCCAAGCACCACGCGACGTATGTGAAGGGTGCGAACACGGCGCTGGAGAAGCTGGCCGCGGCGCGTGAGAACAATGATTTCGCGACGGTGAACCAGTTCTCGAAGGATCTGGCGTTCAACCTCGGTGGTCACACGAACCACTCGATCTTCTGGAAGAACCTCTCGCCCGAGGGCGGCGACAAGCCGACCGGCGAGCTGGCGGCGGCGATCGATGAGTTCTTCGGGTCCTTCGATGGTTTCCGTGCGCATTTCACGGCGGCGGCTCTGGGGATCCAGGGTTCGGGCTGGGCTGTTCTGGCGTACGAGCCGATCGGTGGGAACCTGGTGATCGAGCATTTCTACGATCAGCAGAACGGTGTGCCGGTGGCGACGATCCCGCTGTTCCAGCTGGACATGTGGGAGCACGCGTTCTACCTGGATTACCAGAACGTGAAGGCTGATTACGTGAAGGCGATCTGGGACATCGTGAACTGGGCGGATGTCCAGGCGCGGTTCGAGGCGGCGCGGTCCACCGGGTCGGGCCTCGTGATCCCGTCGGTCTGATCTTGATGGTCTGATCTTCGCGGGCTGATCCTGGCGGGCTGATCCTGGCGGGCTGCATCCCGCCCCCTCCGGCCCGTGCCCCCTGATGCAGGGGGTGCGGGCCGGAGGGCTGTCCGGGTGGTGTCGCGGGATGGCGTATTGCGACGTGAGGTGGCTATATAGCCAGTTCGCGTCGCTATAGGCCGGTCCGTGACAAGGGCGGGGCGCGGATGCCCTGGCAGGATGGTGCTCAGACCCCGTACCGCTCCGTCGATGAGGACAGCCGCGTGAACCAGGACGACCCGATGCCCCAGCCCCGCCGTGACTCGCAGGCACGACCGGCTGCTCCCGCCGACCTCCCGATCGTGCTGCTGGACTGCGGCGACACGCTCGTCGACGAGTCGACCGAGGTCCATGAGGACGGGATCGTGCTCAGCGGGGAGCTCACGCCGGGGGCGGAGCAGATGGTCCGCGACCTCGTCGCCGCGGGCCATCGCGTGGCGCTCGTGGCCGACGGCCGCCTGCGCTCCTTCGAGAACCTCCTCGAGCCCTCCGGCGTGTTCGACCTGTTCGAGACGCTGACCTGCTCGGATGCCGTCCGTCATCGGAAGCCGAGCCCCAGGATGTTCAAGGCGGCGATGGGCTCCCTCGACCTCGACCCGGAGGATGCCGCCCGCTGCGTGATGGTGGGCAACAACCTCGCCCGCGACATCGCCGGCGCCAACCGGATGGGCATGATCAGCGTCCACATGGCCTGGACCCCTCGCTACTCCCGCACTCCGGAGCATCCTGACGAGGTCCCCGATCACACGATCGTCGACCCCGCCGAGCTCCTGCCACTGCTGCGCGGGCTGGCGGGATCCGCGGCGACGACGGCTCTGCTCGGGCAGGTCGCGGAGGAGCCCGCGGCGCGCTAGTGTCACCGGCACGCCGTCGGCGGCAGCGGCCCGGACCCGCAGCCTGCCGGCGGCGTTCTCTGTGCCCGGGCGCGTCCTCGGCGAGCGGCGTGCGCCTGCCGGGAACAGCGGCCGACAGGGGGTGCTCGGCAGATCCCGGCCGGAACCGACCGGCCCCCGCCGCTCCGCCGACACCGCCGTCACCGCCCTTAGGGCTGCACCTGGCCGTCGCGCAGGGTGATCACGCGGTCGGCGTCCTCGGCGAACTCCTCGTCGTGCGTGACCATCACCGTCGCGACCGACAGCTCCCGGGTGACCGCGACCAGCAGGTCCACGATGGTGCGGGAGCGCTCGTGGTCCAGGGCGCTGGTGGGCTCGTCCACCAGCAGCACCGCCGGGTCGGTGAACAGGGCGCGGGCGATGTTGACCCGCTGGCGCTGACCGCCGGAGAGCTCGTGGGGGCGGCGGGAGGCGTAGCGCTCCATGCCGACCCGCTCGAGCAGCTCCTCGGCCCGGGCGCCCGTGGCCCGCAGGCGTCGGCCGCGGAGCCCGGCCAGATGCGCTCCCACCATGAGCTGCTCGCGCACCGTCAGCGCGGGCAGCAGGTTGGGCTGCTGGAACACCACGCCGATCCGGTCGCGGCGCACCTCGGTGCGATGCTTCTCGTCGAGCGCGGCCAGGTCGACGCCGTCGATCAGCACGCGGCCGGTGTCGGGGACGACCAGCCCCGCGGAGACGCTGAGCAGGGTGGACTTGCCGGAGCCGGAGGGGCCCAGCACCACGGCGAACTCGCCGCGCTCCAGCGCCAGATCGGCTTTCGCGAGGGCGGTGGTGGTGCGGGGGGTGCCGTCGGCGTGACGGCCGTCCGGGTAGGTCACGCTCACGCCCTCGAGCTGGAGGGCGGGGCGGGCGATGGGGGTGGCGGTGCGGTCGGTGGTGGCAGCGGTGGTGGTCATGGTGGTCAGTTCCCTCCGAGGGCGAGCAGCGGATCGACGCGGGTGACGCGCCGGGTGGCGAGGACGGAGCCCAGCAGCCCGATCACCAGCACCCCGGCGACGGGGATCAGCACGGTGACGGGGGAGGACTCGAACGGGGCGACGGTGCTCAGCGCGGCACCACCGCCTGCGCCGATCAGACCGCCTACGGCGGCTCCGACGGCGAGCAGGATCGCGGCCTGGCCCACGGTGTCCCGCAGGACGTACCGGGCACCGGCCCCGAGGGCGCGCAGCACGGCGATGTCGCGGGTGCGCTGGATGGTCCACACCGACAGGAACGCGACGGTGACCAGCGCGGAGATCCCGTACAGGAACCCCTGGATGAGGGTGAGCGAGCCGTTCTCCGAGGAGTAGGAGGGCAGTGCCTTCAGCGACTCGGACACGCTCACGGCGCGGGTGCCGGACTTCTCGGCGGCCGCCTCGAGCGCATCGTCCGCGGCGCCGTCCTCCCGCACCAGCAGCGCGGAGCCCGCGGTGTCCTCCGCCTGGTGGGCGAGCGCGCGGAAGGTGTCCACGTGCACGTAGCCGACGGGGGAGTGCGAGTACCACTGGGTGGGCACGGTCCCGGCGACCGTGAGGTCCTGGCCGTTGACGGTGACGGTGTCCCCGGTGGTGACGCCGAGATCGGCGGCGATGTCCTCGGGGAGCAGCGCCTCGCCCTCGGCCGGGGCCTTCGGAAGGCCGGCGGCGACCTGGCCGTCGCGCGTGATGCCGAACAGGGCCAGGGAGGTCACGGCGCCGTCGGCCTCCAGACGCATCTGGCCGACGGAGAGCGGCTCGGTGTCGAGCCCGGGGGCGTCCTGCCAGGTCGCGGCCTGGTCGGCCGAGACCTGGGAGTCGCTCCAGGAGATCTCGTCCCCGAGGGTGGGGGTGAGCACGACCGCGTCGGCCGGCAGCGACTCGATCGCGGAGATGTTCTGGTGGGCGAGGCCGCGGGTGAGCCCGGTGAGGAGCACCAGCAGCAGGGTGAGCAGGGCGATCACGCCGATCATCAGCGTGAAGCGCCCCTTGGCGTGGAGGATGTCTCTGAGTGCTACGAACATGGCTCCATTCCCTCGCGGATCCCGCCCGGGCACATCGGCCCCGGAGGACCGCCCCGGGCACCGGACGGACCGGTCCGCGATGGACCTTTCGGACGATGCCGCCGCCGCGCCGACGCACCTAGAGTGGCCGGGTGAGCTCCGATCCTGCCGCCGTCGATCCCCGGGACTCCGCCGCCCCCGCGACCCTCGCCACCATCCTGCGCGGGGCGATGCACCTGGCCTTCGCGGTGCTGCTGAGCCTCGGCGCGCTGCGGGCCCACACGGTGGAGCAGGTGCCGCTGCCGCTCGCGCTCGGCCTCGCCGCCCTGGTCGCGGCGATCTACGGGACCGGCACCGCCCTCGCCCGCCGCCGACGGGACCCCGCGGCCGTGGGGACCACCGACCTGCTGCTGCCCTCGCGCGGATGGGTGATCGCGCTGCTCGCCGCCTGGGTCGCGGCGACGCTGATCTCCTCCGCCTTCGTGTGGCTCGCCTTCCCGCTGTTCTTCCTGGTCCTGTTCTCGCTGGGCGCTCTGGCCGGCCCGCTCGTCCTGCTCGCGGTGGCGCTGTGGGCGGTGCTCGCTCCGCTCGCCGTCGGCGCCCAGGACACCCTCGGCATCGGGGAGGTGCTCGGGCCGCTCGTCGGCGCCGTGTTCTCCCTGGTCGCGCACACGGTGTGGCGTCGGCTGCTGGAGGAGTCCGAGCGGAACCGCCGCCTGGTGGCCCGCCTGCGCGCCACCCAGGCCGACCTCGCCGCCGCCGAGCGGCGCAAGGGCGTGGCCGAGGAGCGCCAGCGCCTGGCCCAGGACCTCCACGACACCCTCGCCCAGGGCCTGAACTCGATCGTGCTGATGAGCCGCTCCGCCGCCGCAGCGCACCCGGAGGCGCAGGGCGACTTCTCCCGCATCGAGGACACCGCCCGCGCCAACCTCGCCGACGCCCGCGGCCTCGTGCGCGACCTCGCCTCCCGTGCCCCGCAGGACGGCCTCGAGGAGGTGCTGCGCATCGTCGTCGAGCGCGCCGACGGGCTCGGTGCCCCCACCCGCTTCGAGCTGCGCACCGACGGGGAGGCGCAGCGGCCGGCGCCGGAGCTCGTCGAGACGATGCAGCGGGCCGCGCAGTCCCTGCTCGCCAACGTGGTGCAGCACGCCGAGGCGGAGCGCTGCGTGCTCACCCTCGCCTGGTGGCCCGACCGGGTCACCCTCGACGTGGTCGACGACGGGACCGGCTTCGACCCCGCCGCGGTGCGCCCCGGCCGCAGCGGCGGTGACGGGCTGGCCCTGCTGCGCTCCCGGATCGCGCGCGCCGGCGGCACGGTGGCCATCGACTCCCGCCCCGGCGAGGGCACCACCGTCGCCCTGACCCTTCCCCTCGTGACCGGCGAAGACGCCGCCCGGAACCCCCTGACCTCGGAGGACGCATGAGCATCCGCGTGATGATGGTGGACGACCACCCCGTGGTGCGCGCCGGGCTGCGCGCGCTGCTGGAAACCGACGACCGCGTGGAGGTGCTCGCCGAGGTGGACTCCGGCGAGAACGCCCTCGCCGCCCTCGACCGGCTCGCCGCGGGCGACGGCGTCCCGGACCTGGTGCTCATGGACCTCAACCTCGGCGACGACCTCGACGGTATCGAGACCACCCGGCGCCTGCGCGCCGAGCACCCCGGGGTGCAGGTCCTCGCCGTGACCACCTTCGACGCCGAGGCGGACATCGTCGGCGCGCTCGAGGCCGGCGCCACCGGCTACGTGCTGAAGGACTCCCCGACGGAGGCGCTGATCGCCGCGGTGCAGGAGGCCGCGGCGGGCCGCAGCGTGCTCTCCCCGGAGGTGCAGCAGCGTCTGGTGGCCCGCATGACCAGCCCCGGCACGGCGCTGTCCCCGCGGGAGGCGGAGATCCTCGAGGCCCTCGCCAGCGGCGCCACCAACCGCGAGGTGGCCCGGCGCCTGTTCATCTCCGAGTCCACGGTCAAGACCCACCTCGTGCACCTCTACGACAAGCTCGGCGTGGACAGCCGCACCGCGGCGCTGCGCGTGGCCCGGGAGCGCCGGCTGATCCGCTGACCGGAGAGGATCCACGCCCTGACCAGCGTCTCCGCCCTGGACAGCTCGGCGCGGAAGGGGCCATGACCCCTACCGTGGAGCGCTGATCCCCGCCACCGGGCGGGAGCGGAGCGGGCGGCGCGCGGGTGCCGTCCCAGGAGGAGGCGCCGGCATGACCACGGATCTGACACGCTCGCTGGGGGTGGCGGGCATCGTGCTGATGGTGGTGGCCGCGGCGGCACCCATCACCGTGGTGGTGGCGAACTTCCCGCTGATCCTGCTGGAGTCCGGGAACGTGGGCGCCCCGCTGATGATCCTCGGCGCCACGCTGATCCTGCTGCTGTTCTCGGTGGGCTACACCTGGATGACCCCGCACGTCCCGGACGCCGGCGCGTTCTACGCCTACGTCGACCGCGGCCTGGGCCGCCGCGCCGGGCTCGGCACCGCCGCGGTCGCCCTGCTCAGCTACGTGCTGCTCACCGTGTCGATGACCTGCTACCTCGGGGTGCAGGCCGGGAACCTGCTCGCGCTGTGGACCGGCATCGAGCTGCCCTGGTGGCTGATCTCGGGCGTGATGATCGCCGTGGTGGGCCTGCTCGGCCACCGCTCGATCGACCTCTCCGCGAAGGTGCTCGGGGCCGTGCTGGTGCTCGAGATCCTCGCCGTGGTGGTCATCGACGTGGGCGTGCTCGCCTCCGGTCGTGAGCTCACGGCGCAGCCCTTCAGCCCCGTCGAGGCGCTCTCCGGCGCCCCCGGCCTGGGGCTCCTGTTCGCCTTTCTGGGCTTCTTCGGCTTCGAGGCCACGGCCGTGTTCCGGCACGAGGCGAAGGACCCGCTGCGCACGATCCCGCGGGCCACGTACATCGCGGTGCTGCTGATCGGCGTGCTGTACACCGTCTCCTCATGGCTGGTGATCTCCGGCCTCGGCGCTGGGAGCGCGCTCGCCGCCTCCGAGCAGAACCCCGACGGCGTGATCGTGGCGCTCGCCGGGGAGACCGTCGGCCCGATCATGCGGGACGTGACCCAGGTCCTCGTGGTGACCAGCATGTTCGCCTGCATGCTGGGCTTCCACACCATCGTCACCCGGTACCTGTTCACCCTGGGTCGGCGGGGCGTGCTGCCCAGCGCGCTCGGCGAGGCCCACCCGCGGCACCGGGCCCCCTCGCGCGCCTCCCGATGGGTGACGGCGCTGACCGCCGCGATCGTGCTCGCCTCGGGGCTCGCGCAGCTGGACCCCGTGGTGGAGATCTACACCTGGTACTCGGGCCTCGGCGCCGTGGGCGTGATCCTGATGATGGCGCTGACCTCGCTCGCCGTGGTGCGCTTCGGCCTGCGCCCGGGCGGCGGCGCGGCCGGTCGCGGAGTGCTCGCGGCGACGGCGCTGGGCGGTGCGGGACTGCTGCTGGTGCTGGGCATCTCGCTGCTGAACTTCCCGATGATGGTGGGCGGCGGAGTCGCCGCGATCGTGTGCGCGGGGGTCCTGGTGCTCGCGTTCGTGCTCGGGATGGTGCTGCCGCCGCGAGGCGTCTCCGCTGGTGGGTCGGCTGACCCGGTGGTCTCCGCTGACGCCGACGGGGGCTCCGCCGGGCGCGGCTGACCGGGGATGCGGGCGGGGCTTGACCTCAAGGGAGCTTGAGGTCGTTGACTGCCTCCGACACCTCTCCCCGGAAGGCCCGCCCATGGACTCCAGCCCGCGATCGACCCGTCTCCCTGCACCGATGCAGGCTCCCCGTCTGTGGACGAGGGCGTCGGCCCCGTTCATCCTCAGCGCGCTGGGGCTGATGACCTTCATCGCGACCGAGAGCTTCGCGGTGACCACGGTGCTGCCGGTCGCGATGGCGGAGCTGGACGCGACGGCCTGGTACTCCTTCGCGTTCGCGGCGGCGATCGCGACCTCCCTCGCGGGCATGGTGGTGGGGGGCACCTGGTCCGATCGCAGCGGACCGCGTCCGCCGCTCGTCGTCGGCGGCGCGCTGTTCCTGCTGGGGCTCGCGCTGTGCGCGGCCGCGCCCGGGCCCGTCGTGCTCATCGCTGGGCGGGCGCTGCAGGGCGTGGGCGGCGGCATCGACTCGGTGGTGCTGTACGTGATGATCGCGCGCACCCTTCCCGCGGCGGTGCGGCCGGCGATGTTCGGCCTGCTCACCACTGCCTGGCTGCTGCCCTCCCTGGTGGGACCGGTGGGAGCGGGACTGCTCGCCCAGCTCACCTCCTGGAGGACCGTGTTCGCGGCGCTCCTGGTGGGCTCGGGCCTGGCGCTGCTGGGACTGCTGCGCACCGCCTCGGCGGGAGCCGTCGACCGTATGGACCGCGCTCCAAAACGGATCCTCGGCGCGAAGGGCGTGCTCGCCCTCGCCGCCTCGAGCCTGCTGCTGCTCCTGCATCTCTCCGCCCAGCTGCCGGGGCTCCTCGGCCCCGTGGCGGTGGTGATCGTGCTGGGTGCGCTGCTGCCCGTGGCACGCCGCCTGCTGCCCCCGGGGACCCTGCGCCTGCGCGGGGCCGCCCAGCAGCTGGTGGCGCTGCGCGCGGGGTTCGGCCTGCTCTCCGGGGTCACCGGCGCCTACCTCACCCTCTACCTGCAGTCCCAGCGCGGGCTGAGCCCCACCACCGCCGGGCTGATCATCGCCGTGGGTGCCCTGGGCTGGGCCGCCGGGGCGTGGTTCCAGGCCCGCCGCCCCGGGGGGCTGGCCGAGCATCGTCGGCTGATCCTGCTCGCCGCCCCGCTCGTGGCCCTCGGGCCGCTCGCCGCTCTGCTGGTCGCCGCGCACCTGGTCCCGATCGCAGGGATCGTGCCGGCGTACATCCTGCTCGGAGCGGGGATGGGGGTCGCCTCCTCCCGCACCTCGACCGCGACCCTGGACCTCGCCCCGCCCGCGCTGCAGGGGGCGTACAGCTCCGCCCTCCAGTCGGGGGAGTCGATGGCGATCGCGGGCACCATGGCGGTGATGGCGGCGCTGCTGACCCTCGGGCGCAGCGCGGAGGGCGCCTATGTGCTGGTGTACCTCGTGCTCACCGTCGTGGCGGTGCTGCTCGTGCTCGTCGCCGCCCGCACACGGAGCACCGGCGCCCCCGGGATCGGGGACGCCGGTGCGGACGCAGCCTGGGGTGGGGCGGCGTGAGGGGTCGGCCGTTCGGGTCGGGAGCGCCTCACCAGCTGTGCGCGACGTCGACGACCAGACGGGAGCCGGTCCCGGGGCCGTCGAGCACGAACGCCCGCATCGGGAGCCGGGCGCGCACGCCGAGTCCGATGAGCGTCTGCCCCTCGAAGGATCCGGTGAAGGCGACCTGGCGGAAGGTGCGGTAGCCGCTGACGTCCACAGCGCGCGAGGGCGTGCGCGGGGAGTAGGTGGCGTCGCCCCGGCTGTCGTAAGCAGGCGCGTTGACGAGGATCTGCAGGTCGGCGTCACCGCTGAGCGGCACGGTGGTCCCGGAGCCGAGTTGGCTGACCCGGCTCACGTAGGCCACGGAGTATCCGTTGACGTCGCCCTCGAGATCGACCACGAGCCGGTCGAAGCAGTCGTGGCGACCGGGGCGGAGATCCTCGACCTGGGCCGAGGACATCCCCGAGGAGGACTCCGGCAGGGAGCCCCAGCGGATCCCGCAGTACGGAGCGGCGCCGGCCGAGGCCGGGGCGACCAGGCCCAGACCCAGGAGCAGGGCACCGCTGGCGAGGGCGGAGAGGATGCGTTTCTTCATGGCTGCCTCCTAGGGCACCGGCGGGGCCGTTGCAGCCCCGGATACCCGAATTGTCCGCTTGCGGATCGGGCATATCCAGTGACCGGCCGGTCATGACCTATGAATCGTGATCTGTCGCTGACCTGGTGCTCCGCCGTCCGGTACGCGGCAGCAGGGACCTGCTGAGACCTCGGTCCCGGGTGGCCGCGCGAATGCCCTGGCACGATGTGTCCATGAGCGTCCTCCTCGCCTATGCGACCCACTCCGGAGCCACCCGCACCATCGCAGAGACCCTCGCCGGTGCCCTGCGCGCCGAGGGGCTCACGGTGGAGCTCGTCGATGTGGAGGAGGGCCCGGACCCTTCCGGCCACGACGCGGTGGTGCTCGGCTCGGGAGTCCGGGTCGAATCCGTCGAGAAGTCCGCGGCGACCTGGGCGAAGACCCACTCTGCGGTGCTCTCCGAGATGCCGGTCGCCTTCTTCTCCTGCTCGGGCTCCGCCGCCGATCCGGCCAAGGCCGGCCGGCAGAAGGCCACCGACACCTTCCTCGCCGGCGCCGCCTTCACCCCGGTCGCGGTGCGGAACTTCCCCGGCTGGGTGCTCATGGACCGGATCCCGCTGCACGAACGTGTGCTGCTGACCTCGATGCGCACCCCCACCGGCGACTTCCGCGACCTGGCCGCCGTGGAGGCCTGGGGGCACGAGATCGCGCCGCTTCTGCGCGGCTGAGGCGAGCGGCCGACGGGCCCGTCGGCCGCCCTGCGGGTCAGGCCGCGGCGTCCTGCCGACGGGCGACCTGTGCGAGCAGCCGTTCGTGGAAGCGCCGCTCCCCGGTGGACTCGGGGTGGAAGGCGAGGCCCGTCACCGCCGCCTGCTCCGCGCCGACGATCCGCCCGTCCGGAAGTGTGACCAGGGCCCTCGCCCCCGAGCCGAGCTGCTCGACGAGCGGGGCACGGATGAACACGGCGCGCACCGGTGCCGTGCCGAGATCCGGCACCGCGATCCCGGTCTCGAAGGACTCCACCTGAGCGCCGAAGGCGTTGCGCCGCACGGTCACGTCGAGCCCGCCGAAGGTCCCCTGGCCGGGAACGCCGTCCACCAGGCGCTGCGCGAGCAGGATCAGCCCGGCGCAGGTGCCCAGCACCGGCAGCCCGCCCGCGATCACCTCCCGCAGCGGCTCGCGCAGACCCCCGATCCGGGCGAGGCGATCGATGACCGTCGACTCGCCGCCGGGGATCACCAGGGCGTCGACCCCGGCGAGCTCCGCGGGCCGGCGCACCGTCGTGACCTGCGCGCCGAGGCCCTCCAGCATCCGCGCGTGCTCGCGCACATCGCCCTGCAGGGCGAGGACCCCGACGCGGGGCGCGCCGTTCACCAGCCGCGCTCGGCCAGGCGGTGCGGGGCCGGGAGGTCCGCCACGTTGATGCCCACCATCGCCTCGCCGAGGCCGCGGGAGGCCTCCGCGATCACGGCGGGATCGTCGTGGAAGGCGGTCGCGCGCACGATCGCCGCGGCGCGCTTCGCGGGGTCGCCGGACTTGAAGATCCCGGAGCCGACGAACACCCCGTCGGCCCCGAGCTGCATCATCATCGCGGCATCCGCCGGGGTGGCCACGCCGCCCGCGGTGAACAGCACCACCGGCAGCTCACCGGTCTCGGCGATCTCCTTGACCAGCGCGTACGGGGCCTGGAGCTCCTTCGCAGCGAGGTAGAGCTCGTCCTCGCCCTTGGCCGCGAGCGCACGGATCTCGGCGGTGATGGTGCGGATGTGCCTGGTCGCCTCGGAGACGTCGCCGGTGCCGGCCTCGCCCTTGGAGCGGATCATCGCGGCGCCCTCGGTGATGCGGCGCAGCGCCTCGCCGAGGTTCGTCGCCCCGCACACGAAGGGGACGGTGAAGCGGTGCTTGTCGATGTGGTGGACGTAGTCCGCGGGGGAGAGCACCTCGGACTCGTCGATGTAGTCCACGCCGAGCTCCTGGAGCACCTGCGCCTCGACGAAGTGGCCGATGCGGGCCTTGGCCATGACCGGGATCGAGACGCTGCTGATGATGCCGTCGATCATGTCCGGGTCGCTCATGCGGGACACCCCGCCCTGGGCGCGGATGTCCGCGGGGACGCGCTCGAGCGCCATGACGGCGACGGCGCCGGCGTCCTCGGCGATCTTCGCCTGCTCGGCGGTGACCACGTCCATGATGACGCCGCCCCTGAGCATCTCGGCGAGGCCGCGCTTCACGGTGCCGGTGCCGGTCGTGGGGGCGTTCGTGCTGGTGGGGGTCGCGTTCATGGGTCCTGTCCCGTCTCTCGCGCGGCGCGGGCCGACGGCATCGGACGCCGTGACCCTCCCTGCACCACTATGATCTGTGCCAGAAAATAGCATGGCATGTGCCAAACAGTCTCGGGAGGGTCGACAGGTGGGCGCCGCCTACACTCGACTCCGTGGAACCCGGCGACGAACAGGCGATCAGCGGCGGCACCGCGGCGGAGATCGCCGAGAGCGTGCGCACCCTCGTGGACCGCGGCGCCCTCGCCCCGGGCGACCCGCTGCCGCCGGTGCGCGCCCTCGCCGCCCAGCTCGGCGTGCACCGGAACACCGCCGTGGCCGCCTACCGCGCCCTCGCCCGCTCCGGTGTGGTGATCGCCCAGGGCCGCGCCGGCACCCGCGTCGCCTCCCGCGCCGCCCTTCCCCAGGAGGGCTTCGCCGAGGCTCCCGCCCATCCGGAGCAGGGCGCGCTGCGAGACCTCGGCTCCGGCAACCCGGACCCCGCCCTCATCCCCGACCTCGCGCCCGCGCTCGCCGCCGCCGTCGGCCGCCCGGTGCTCTATGGCGAGCCGGTCATCGATCCCGACTTCGAGCTGTGGGTCCGGGACTGGACCGCACCGGACGTCCCCACCGGGCAGGACGTGCGCCTCACCCTCACCAGCGGTGCGGTCGACGCGATCGAGCGCCTGCTCGCCCAGGCCCTCGTGCGCGGCGACGCCGTGGCGCTCGAGGACCCGTGCTTCCTGGCCAGCATCCAGACCGTCCGCCACGGCGGCTACCGGGCGCTGCCCGTGCCGGTGGATTCCGAGGGCATGACGGCCGACGGGCTGCGCGCCGCGCTCGAGGAGGGCGCCCGCGCCGTGGTGATCACCCCGCGCGCCCAGAACCCCACCGGCGCGTCCCTGAGCGCCGAGCGCGCCGCCGAGCTGCGCGACGTCCTCGCCGAGCACCCGTACGTGCTGGTCATCGAGGACGACTACTACTCCTTCCTCTCCCGCTCCCCGTTCCGCTCCGTCGTGGGCCCGGAGCATCGGCGCTGGGCGCTGGTGCGCTCGGTCTCGAAGTTCCTCGGCCCCGACCTGTGCCTCGCCGTCACCGCGACCGATCCGACCACGGCCGACCGGCTCGCGCTGCGCCTCAGCTCCGGCACCACCTGGGTGAGCCATCTGCTGCAGCGCCTCGCCCACGGCGTGCTGCGGGAGCAGTCGGCCCGGGAGCTCATCGACCAGGCGGGCAGTCGGTACGCCGAGCGCAACGCCGAGGCCGCGCGGCTGCTCACCGCCCAGGGCCTGCCCCTGACCGCCGGTGACGGGATGAGCCTGTGGGTGCCGCTGCCCCGGCCGGCGCAGGAGGTCACCGCCGAGCTCGCCCGCCGCGGCTGGCGGGTGCGCACCGGGGACGAGTTCCGCCTCGCGCCGGGCGCCGAACCGTCCAACCACCTGCGCCTCACCGTGCACGACCTGGAGGGCGCGGAGCTCGAACGGCTCGCCGCGGACCTCGCCGCGGCCGCACGGGTCTGAGGTTCTCGGGGGTTCGTCCAGCGCGCCTCGGGCGCCGGGTTCGACAGATCCCTCCCGTGCGCGCGCCGGGCGCATTAGGTTACCGAGCCATGAGACTCGATGCCCTCACCCGATTCCGCCTCTCGACGATGATGTTCCTGGAGTTCTTCGTGTGGGGCGCGTGGTTCGTCACGCTGGGCACCTATCTCGCGAACGACCTCCAGGCCAGCGGCAGCCAGATCTCCCTCGCCTTCCTCACCCAGTCCCTCGGCGCGATCCTCGCCCCCTTCATCGTGGGGCTGATCGCGGATCGCTTCTTCGCCGCCCAGCGCATCCTCGGCGTGCTCCACCTGTTCAGCGCCGTGATGCTGTTCCTCGCGGGTCGCCAGGAGGACTTCGGCGCCTTCTTCGTGTTCGCGCTGCTGGCGATGGTCTCCTTCATGCCCACGCTCGCGCTCGCCAACTCGATCTCCTTCCGACGGATGGAGAGCCCGGAGAAGCAGTTCCCGGGCGTGCGCGTGTTCGGCACGATCGGCTGGATCATCGCCGGTCTGCTCATCGGCTGGCTCGGCTGGGAGAGCGGCGACGCGCTCTCGAACACCTTCGTGATGGCCGCGATCGGCTCCGCCCTGCTGGGCGTCTACGCGTTCACCCTCCCGCACACCCCGCCGGAGACGTCCGACGGCCCCGCCACCGTGCGCGACATCCTGGGCCTGGACGCCCTCGCCCTCCTGAAGACCCGCTCCTACCTGGTCTTCTTCGTCGCCTCGATCCTCATCTGCATCCCGCTGGCGTTCTACTACAACTTCACCAACCTCTACCTCAACGAGATCGGGGTGCCGGGCGCGGCAGCGGTGCAGTCCCTCGGCCAGGTCTCCGAGGTGCTGTTCCTGCTGATCATGCCGCTCATGCTGAAGAAGCTCGGCATCAAGCGCACCCTGCTGATCGGCATGCTGGCCTGGGCCGCCCGCTACGCGCTGTTCGCCTTCGGCGACGCCGGCTCGATGATCTGGCTGGTGATCCTGGGCCTGCTGCTGCACGGCGTCTGCTACGACTTCTTCTTCGTGGCCGGGCAGATCTACACCGACCGCTTCGCCCCGAAGAAGGTGCGCTCGGCCGCGCAGGGCCTCATCTCGCTGGCCACCTACGGCGTGGGCCTGCTGATCGGCTCGCTGATCTCCGGCCCCATCGTCGACGCCTTCCTGGCGGCCGACGGCACCCACCGCTGGCTCACCATCTGGCTGATCCCCGCCGCGCTCGCGGTGCTGGTCACGGTCTTCTTCGCGAGCCTGTTCCGGGAGCAGGAGACTGCCGACGCCGTGCGGTGAGGCGGTGGCGGCGCTCGAGGCGGGACCCCGTCAGCGGGTGGCGCCTGCGTCCAGATAGGTGCGGATCACCTGGGAGTCATCGCGGGGGAGCAGGCCCTGGGCCGACGCCGCCAGGAAGCGATCCCGGGCGGCGGCCACGAGCGGGGCGTCGAAGCCGAGCTCCTCGGCCATGTCGCACACCAGTCCCGCATCCTTGACGAAGATCCCGATCGTGCTGGTGATCTCGGCATCGAGCCCCTCGAGCATCCGGGGCCCGCGGTCGGAGAGCATCCATGAGCCGCCCGCTCCGGCGGAGACCGCCCCGAAGGCGTCCTCGGGATCCAGGCCGAGGGCCGACGCGAAGGCGAGCGCCTCCGCCGCCGCGACCAGGTGCACCGAGGCGAGGAGCTGATTCACCGCCTTCATCGCCTGGCCCCTCCCCACCGCCTCGCCGCAGGGCCGGACCGTGCCGAGCGGCGCGAGCACCGGGCCCAGGCGCTCGAGGCCGGCAGGGTCCCCGGCGGCGAAGAGCGTGAGGGTTCCCGCCTCCGCGCCCGCGACGCCCCCGGTCACCGGGACGTCCAGCACGGTGACCCCGGTGCCCTCGGCCGCGGCGAGGACCTCCTGGACAGGGGTCACGCCCACGGTGCTCATCACCACGAGCGTCGCCCCCGATCTCATGCGGCGCAGGAGGCCGTCCTCTCCGAGAGCGGCCTGGCGGAGCTGCTCCGGAGTGGCGACCATGCAGATCACCACGTCGGCCTCCGCGGCGGAGGCGGAGGTCGCCTCGGCGGGCAGCCCCCGCGCGGCCGCGCGGGTGCGCGAGGCCTCGAAGGGGTCGACGCCGGTGACGGGGAACCCCGCCTCCAGCAGTCGCAGCGCCATCGGAAGGCCGATCGCGCCGATGCCGACGACGGTGATGCGGGTGGTGCCCGCGGAGGGAGAGGTCATGAGCGGAGGATCCTTCCGGGCCCGCAGGTCACGGGCGGTTCGATCAGGGGAGGGGAGGGGGTGGTTCACAGGAACAGATCGAGCACCAGGCAGACGGCGAGGCCCACGACGGCGAAAGTCGACTGCGCGAGCGTGTAGATCTTGAACGTCCCCTTCGTGGTGAAGCCCAGCATCTGCTTGAAGATCCAGAAGGTGTTGTCCGTGACGTGGCCGCCCAGCGCCGCACCGCTGCCGGCGGCGAGGAGGATCAGCAGCGGCGTGGCGTCGATCGATCCCATGATCGGCGCGAGCAGGGTCGCGGCGGTGATGGCGGCGACCGAGGCGGATCCCTGCGCGAGGCGCAGGACGGCCGCCACCACCCAGGCGAGCAGCACCGGGAGCGTCGCGTTGGCCTGGAAGAGGCCCGCCAGCATGTCTCCGACGCCCACTTCGGTGATCACCGCACCGAGGGATCCGGCCACACCGGTGAACAGCAGGATCGAGCCCGCGGTCGAGGCGCCCTTGGACACGAGGTCGTCGATGCCTCCGCGCGTGACCTCGGGGACCGCGAGGATGATCCCGATGATCAGCCCGATCAGGAGCGCCACGACGGGGCTCCCGAGGAAGCCGAGGACGGAGAAGGTGTGGCCGAGCGCCTGGGTGAAGGTGTCCAGGACGATCAGGACCACCGGGACGATCACCGGGAGCATCGCGACCACGAGCGGATAGCGATGAGCCGTCGGCGCCGCGTCGCGGGTGAGGGCGACGGACCCGCCGTGCGGGGCGGCTGCGCCGGAGCCCCCGCCGTCCTGCGCGGGCGGTTCCGTCGTGCGTTCCGCGGCGGGGCCGTCCCCGGCGACGGTCTCTGCGGGGGACTCCCCGAAGATGGAGTCGTCGAAGTCGTGGTCGAGGTCCGTGGCCGGATCGAAGATCCTCCGCATGAGCAGCGAGTGCAGGAAGATGCTGGCGACGATGAAGACGATGCCCAGCGGGATGCTCCACAGCAGCAGCGTGCCCAGCGGGATCCCGAGCGGACCGGCGACCGCCACGGCGGCGACACCGGGGACGACGATCAGCAGGCCGACCTCGAGCCCGATCGCGAGGGCGCCGGCGAGCACCGCGACGCTGCGACCGGTGCGCTTGGCGATGGCCCCGGCGATCGGCGCGAGGATGACGAGCGCGACGTCGAAGTAGATCGAGGGGAACAGGATGCCGGAGGCGAGGCCGAGCACGTAGGGGGAGCGCGATGGCCCCACCACCGTGAGCAGGGCGTCGACGACCCGTTGCATCGTCCCCGTGACGGAGAGGGTCGTCCCGATCATCACGCCGAAGCCGATGATCAGGCCGACCTCCATCATGAGGTCGCCGAAGCCCTGGTTGACGGCGGTCACGGTGCCGGTGACCCCCAGACCGGCGGCAAGGCCCAGGTAGAGCGAGCCGATCACCAGCGAGATCACCGGATTCAGCTTCGCCCACGAGATCAGCAGGATGATCGCGACGACCGCGATCACGAGATGGACGATCACCATCGTGTCCATGGTTCCTCCAGGAGGGTCGGGCGCGCAGCGGTGCGCGGCCTGCGGGGGGGGGCGGCCGGATCGGCCGCAGGGGGTCAGGGGAGCGGCGAGAGCAGCGCGGAGACCTCGGCGTGGCTGCGGGCCACGTCGGCCTCCCGATCCTGCTCGGCGATGTCGTGGGTCTCGAGCTCCAGGATGTACGTGCCGGAGAAGCCCTGCTCCTCGAGGGCCCGGACCAGGGCGGGGACGTCCACCTGGCCGGCGCCGAGGGAGAGGTTGAGGTTCCCCGGCACGGCGTCGCGCAGGTGGACCCGCTCGATCCGATCGCCGAGGCTGCGCGCCCAGGCCAGCGGGTCCTCGTCCGAGGCGACGACGTGCGAGACGTCGAAGAGCACGCCGACGAGGCTCGCGGGGCAGCGGTCGAGGATCGCATCGGCATCGGCGACCGTGTGCACGTACCGGCGGTGGTGCAGCACCTCCACCAGCAGGCGCACGCCCCGCTCGGCGCAGAGCCCGGACATCAGGGCGAGGTTCTCCGCGATGCGGTCGAGATCCGCCTCGTGACCCACGAACGGGGCGTGGTCCGCGCGGCCGGCGGGCACGATGAGCGCGGCGCCGAGCGCGGCGGCGAGGTCCGCCAGCGGGACGATCACCGAGGCCAGCGCCTCGGCGGTGAGCGCCGGGTCGTTGAGGTCGCCGGGATCGGCGTTGACCGCTCCGGCGGTGAGGCCCGCTGCGCCGATCGCGCTCGCGTACTCGGAGGCCTCGCCGTCGAAGGGCACCGGCACGTGGTCGGTGACGGCGGGGATCGCGCCGAGATCGATCTCGCGCGCCCCGGTCGCCGCGATGAGGCGCAGCGCCTCGGGCAGCGGGCGGTGGCGGAAGGAGATGGTCGAGATCCCGACCCGCTCGGAGGGTGCGGTCATGAGATGTACGCGCCGCCGTTGATGGCCTGGGTGGTGCCGGTGATGTAGCCGGCGTCCTCGCTCGAGAGCCAGAGAACGAGGGCGGCGATCTCGTCGGCCGAGGCCTGGCGGCCCATCGGGATCGAGGCGGAGAGCGCGGCCTCGGACTCGGCGGAGGTGTTGCCACGGATGGTGGTGTCGGCCGCGCCGGGGGAGACCGCGTTGACGGTGATGCCCTCGGGCGCCATCTCGCGGGCCAGGGAGCGGGTCAGGCCCAGCACGCCGGCCTTCGCCGCGGAGTACGGGGTCTTGGAGAACACCCCGCCGCCCTGCTGCGCGGAGACCGAGGACATGTTCACGATGCGGCCGTAGCCGCCCTCGAGCATGGCCGGCAGGAAGGCGCGGCAGGTGTAGAAGCTGCCGCTGAGGTTCACGGCGAGGATCCTGTCCCACAGCTCGTCGGTGACCTCGAGGAACGGGACCGGGGAGGGGATGCCGGCGATGTTGGCCAGGGCGCCCACGGGCGGGAGGTCGCTCTCGGCGATCCGGGCGGCGACGGCGTCCACCGCGGCGGAGTCCGTGACGTCCAGGGCGTACCCCTCGGCGGCGATGCCGTGCTCGGCGGCCAGCTCGCTCGCGAGGGTGCGGGCGCCCTCTCCGTCGATGTCGAGGATCGCCACTGCCCAGCCCTCGCGGGCGAAGCGGGTGGCGGTGGCGCGACCGATGCTCCGGTGGCCGGCGCCGCCGGTGACGACTGCGGTGCGGTGCTGG
The DNA here is from genome assembly GCF_002407065.1 of Brachybacterium ginsengisoli. Taxonomy (NCBI): domain Bacteria; kingdom Bacillati; phylum Actinomycetota; class Actinomycetes; order Micrococcales; family Dermabacteraceae; genus Brachybacterium; species Brachybacterium ginsengisoli. The sequence continues at coordinate 3,859,261 of NZ_CP023564.1, read as the reverse complement.
CTGGGCGGTGTGTGCATCGGTGCACTCCCCTCACGTCGATGTGGATGGGCGCTGGGCCCTAACGGATCGAGGTGACGCTATGAGCGAAGCAGTGGTCGGACAACCTGTGCGTCGGCGCGCTGTGCGGCTCCCCGAGCAACAGTGCAGTTCAGAGCGGGGAAGTGGGTCGAATATTGGTCAGACCACCGCGATGCGATGGGCGCTCGAGCGGCCGACGGGGCGCCCCGTGGAAGAATGGTCGACCAATGTGTTCCTGTCGGGAACGGTCGCTGACCAGCGCGGTTCCGTGCCGACGGGGTGGTGGAGCATCCCCCGCTGATTGCTGGTCTCCCGGGGGCGTGCTTGCATCGTCCCGACGCCGAGGGCACCGAGGCGCGGGCGCCGGAGCCTCGCCGGCTCCGTCCCGCGCACCGCCCGTGGCCAGCGCACTGCCCGACACGATGCCGACCGAAGGAGGTCCCATGGACGCCGAGACCCTGGAGTTCCTCGACAGCCTCGTGCGAGAGGGCACGCCGGTCGAGGACGGACTCCTCATCCCCACCGAGCGGCGACTCGCCGAGGTGAGTGGGATGTCGCGGGCGAGGGTGCGGGAGAGGCTCTCCGGCCTGCAGATGCTGGGCATGCTGAAGAAGGTGCAGGGGAGCGGGAACGTCCTGGTCACCCCGTCCTTCGACGGCGGCAGCGGCAATGTGTTCGAGCTGATGCTGCGCGCCGGCATGGTGAGCGTCGCCCAGATCGCCGAGGCGCGGGAGATGCTCGAGATCGCGATCGCCCCGCGGATGGTCGAGCGCGTGACCGACCAGCAGATCCACGAGCTGGAGGACCTCGTCTACGCGATGGTCGACGCCTCCTCGAACCGCGACTTCGTCGGCGGGCTCACGGCCGACCACGCCTTCCATCTCGCGCTGTTCGAGATCCTCGACAACCCGATCATGAGCTTCGTGGCGGGCGGGATGAACCACGCGCTGCACGACCTCCTGCTCGAGCGCCGCCGCGTCGTGATCAGCAAGGAGATCGCCGCCAACGGCGGCGAGGTGCCCGAGATGTTCGCGAGCGACTCGGTGCACTTCGAGATCACCCGGGCCCTGCGCTCCCGGCGACGGAGCGCGGTCGCCGCCGCGATGACCGAGCACTTCGACCAGTGGCGGCGCATCTCGCGCGCCGCCTCACCCCAGGACGAGACCACCACCGAACGAGGAGATGACCGACCGTGACAACGACCAGGACGAGCCCGGACCCGGAGCGGATCCTCCGCCTCCGCGAGGCCGCCTTCCGCATCCGCCAGTACGCGCTGATCCAGGCGGAGGTGCAGGGCCAGGGCTACATCGGCCAGGCCCTCGACATCTCCGACGTCCTCGCGGTGCTGTTCACCGACCAGCTGCAGCTGGACCCGCTGGACCCCGAGAGCGAGGACCGCGACCGCTTCCAGCTCTCGATCGGCCACTACGCCCTCGCGCTGTACGCCGCGCTGACCGAGGCGAAGTTCTTCCCCGTCGAGGAGCTGAGCACCTACGCGAGCGACGACAGCCGCTTCCCGATGTCCTCCATGCGCACCTACACGCCGGGCGTCGAGATCTCCGGCGGCTCCCTCGGCCACGGCCTCGGCATCGCCAACGGCGTGGCGATGGGGCTCAAGCGCAAGGGGTCCGACCGCTTCGTCTACAACCTGCTCTCCGACGGCGAGCTCGGCGAGGGATCGACCTGGGAGGCCGCCGCCGTGGCCGCCCACCACAGCCTCGACAACCTCATCGCGATCGTGGACTTCAACGACCAGCAGGCCGACGGGAAGTCCACCCACATGCTCTCGATGGAGCCGGTCACCGACAAGTTCGAGGCCTTCGGCTGGATCGCCCGGCGCTGCGACGGCCACGACATCGAGGAGCTGCTGACGACCCTCGTCGAGCTGCGCGAGATCGAGGACCCCCGCCCGCGGGTGCTCATCGTCGACACCACGCTCGGCAAGGGCGTCGACTTCCTCGAGGAGCGCGAGAAGCTGCACTTCATGAAGGTCGACGAGGAGGAGTGGGCGCGCGCCCACGAGAAGCTGGCCGAGAGCCACCAGGCGCTGACGCAGGAGATCGGACGATGAACCAGAGCACGAGCACCCAGAACCTCCGCTCCGGCGCGATGAGCGCCGACCTCGCGAAGGCCGGGCAGCGCGCGGTCGCGGCGCCCTTCGGCCACGCCATGGTGGAGGCCGCGCGGCAGGACGAGCGGATCGTCGGCCTCTCCGCGGACCTCGCGAAGTACACCGACCTGCACATCTTCCGCGACGAGATGCCGGATCGGTTCTACCAGATCGGGATGGCCGAGCAGGCGCTGCTCGGCGCCGCCACGGGACTGGCGATGGAGGGATTCGTCCCCTTCGCCTCGACCTATTCGGTGTTCGCCACCCGTCGTGCCCACGACTTCCTGCTGCTGGACATCTGCGAGGCGAACCTCGACGTGAACCTGGTGTGCGCGCTGCCCGGGCTCACCACCGGGTACGGCCCCTCGCACGCCGCCACGGACGACCTCGCGATCCTGCGCGCCGCCCCGAACCTCACCATCGTCGACCCCTGCGACGCGATCGACATCCAGCAGGCCGTGCCCCAGCTCGCCGCGCACGACGGACCCACGTACCTGCGCGTGCTGCGCGGGAAGGTGCCCGCCGTGCTCGACGAGTACGACTACAGCTTCGAGCTGGGCAGGGCGAAGCTGCTGCGCGACGGCGCCGACGTCCTGTTCATCTCCAGCGGCCTGATGACCGAGCGGGTGCTGGACGCCGCGAAGGAGCTGGAGGCCGACGGCATCGGCGTGGCCGTCCTGCACGCGCCTACCATCAAACCGTTCGACGAGGAGGCCCTCGTGGCGCAGCTCGGCAAGGGGCGCCTCGTGCTCACCGCCGAGAACCACTCCGTGGTGGGCGGGCTGTTCGACACCGTCGCTCGCATCGTCGCCGCCCGCGGCCTGGGGGAGAAGGTGACCCCGATCGGTCTGCCCGACGCGTTCCTCGAGGCCGGAGCCCTGCCCACCCTCGAGAACCGTTACGGCGTGAGCGTCGGGGCGATGGTCGAGCGGGTGCGCGGGCTGCTGTGAGGTGAGGGGCGGGCGTGGCCATGGAGCCGCGTCCCCGTCCCCGCCCATGTCCGCCGCACCGGAACCGTCAGGTTCCGAACCATCCGGGGGCCCACGCGCACGCGTCGCCCACGGATCACCCCGCCTCCACCACCGACCGCACCGCGGACCGTTGATGACGAACGGGTAACTCACGCCCCCGTCCTGAGCCCCTCGAGGCGTCGGACGGGAGGGTGGAGGGGAGGGCGGAACCGCTCCGCCCCGCTGCGAAAGGACCTCTCATGGAACTCGTCACCGGCCTTCTCGACTCCGTCCTCGGGCTCATCGGCGGACTGCTCGGCGGACTGCTCTGAGCACGGCGGCCCGCGGGGACGGGGTGTGATCGCGTCGCCCCCGCCCGCGGGCCCCATCGCCCGCCCCCTTGACACGTCCCGGACCCCCGGCAAGACTTCTGTAATCAGGTTTCATAATGAGGTCCCGGCGGTGCGGTGCGGAGGTCCTCGGCGCCGCTGCCGGGAGAGCCAGGAAAGGTGGGCCATGGCCCAGTCATCACCTGCCGCCCCGCTGCGCGTCGGCGTGGTCGGCACCGGCGGGATCTCCCGCGCGCACCTGCCCGGCTGGGCCGAGCTCGACGTCGAGCTGCACTGCTACAGCCTCGAGGGGGCTGAGCAGTACGCCGCCGAGAGCGGCGCGAGCGTCCACTCCACCCTCGAGGAGCTGCTGGCTGCGGTCGATCTGGTCGACATCACCGCTCCCACCCCGGCGCACCCCGATCTCGTGCGCGCCGCGCTGGACGCCGGCAAGGACGTCATCTGCGAGAAGCCGCTGGCTCTGGACCCGGCGGAGGCCCAGGATCTCCTCGCGCACGCCGAGCGCGTCGGCCGGACGCTCTTCCCTGCCCACGTGGTGCGCTACTTCCCGCAGTACGCCGCGGCGAAGCGCGCGATCGACGCCGGCGCCGTGGGATCCCTCGCCGTGCTGCGCTTCGAGCGCACCGGATCCCTGCCGGACCGCGACTGGTACGCCGACGAGGCCCTCTCCGGCGGGATCGTCATGGACCAGATGATCCATGACATCGACCAGGCGCTGTGGCTCGCGGGCCCCGTCGAGCGGGTCTACGCCCAGCAGTCGATCGCCGCCTCCGACCCCGCCGTGCGCACCGCCCACGTGGTGCTCACCCACCGCTCCGGCGCGATCTCCCACTGCCGCGGCTTCTGGGGCCCGGCCGGCACCGAGTTCCGCTACACCTTCGACCTCTCCGGCGACGGCGGGCAGCTGCAGTACGACAGCACCAAGGACCCCGGGATCATGTTCGACGCGGTCGCCTCCGCCCGCCACGCCTCGGGGGACGGCTTCCTCCCGGACGTCTCCACCCTGCGCGACCCCTACGCCGCCGAGATCGTCGAGTTCGTGACCGCGCTCTCCGACGGCGGCCCCGCCCGGGTGGATGCGGCCGACGGCGTCCGCGCCGTGGAGGTCGCCGACGCCGCCCTCGAGTCCCTGCGCACCGGACGGAGCATCACATGCTGACCGCACGCCCCCTCGATCCCGCCGCACCGCTCCGGATCGCCCTGATGAGCTGCGCGCACACCCACGCCGGGTCGTACGCCGCCCTGCTCGAGGCCCGGGCCGATGTGGAGCTCGTGGTCGCCGACCCCGACGGCTTCGGCGACGTGCGCGGGGTGCGCGTGGTCCCCTCCTACGAGGAGGCCTGGAACGCCTGGCCCGAGGGCCCCGACGCGATCGTCGTGACCAGCGCCAACGCCCATCACAAGGACCTCGTCCTGGAGGCCGCGCGCCGCGGCGTGCACGTGCTGTGCGAGAAGCCGCTGGCCACCACCGTCCCCGATGCCGAGGCCATGGTCGAGGCCTGCCGCGAGGCGGGCGTGGTGCTGATGACCGCCTTCCCGGTGCACTTCTCGCCCGCCGTCGGCGCCCTGCGCACCGCGGTGGCCGACGGCGCCCTCGGCGAGGTGATCGGCCTGACCGGCACCAACAACGGCAAGCTGCCCACCGCCCGCGACTGGTTCACCGACGTGGCCCTCGCCGGTGGCGGCGCGATGGTGGACCACACCGTCCACCTCGCCGAGATCCTCGACTCGGTCCTGGGCGCCCCGGCGACCGTGCACGCCACCACCAACCGGATCCTCCACGCCGATCGGGCGGGGGAGGGAGCCGAGACCGGCGGCCTGGTCACCTTGACCTATGACTCGGGCATCGTGGCGACCATCGACTGCTCCTGGTCCCTCCCGAACGACGCCGCCACCTGGGGCGGACTGCGGCTGCAGGCGCTCGGCACCGGCGGGCAGCTCCAGATCGACGCCTTCGCCCAGCACGTGGGCGGGCCCGGCCAGTGGCTGCCCTACGGCAGCGATCTGGACGGCGAGCTGGTCGAGGCCTTCCTCGCCGCCGTGCGGGACGGCCGCGCCGTGGACCCCACCGGCGCCGTGGGCCTGCGCACCGTGCGCGTGGTCGCCGCCGCGCAGGAGTCCGTGCGCACCGGGCAGCCGGTCGCGCTCGCCGAGGTCTGAGCGGGCAGGTCATCGGGGAGATCCGCGGCGCTCCGGCGCCGCGGCTCCCCGCCCGGCACGGTCCTGCCGAGTCCCCGCCCCGAGAGGACCACTTCCTATAGGGTGGCTCGAGACGTTGCCCGATCCCTCGGGAGGACGGTGTCCCCGGGGAAGAGAGAGAGTGCCGAGATGGCCGTGCGACGACAGGTGCTCCGCGCCGAGGTCGAGGAGCTGATCCTCCAGCGTCTGCTCGAGTCGCAGTGGGCGCCCGGTTCGCGGCTCAGCATCGACGGGCTGGCCCGTGACCTCGAGGTCTCGCCCACTCCCGTGCGCGAGGCGATGGTGTCCCTCGAGCGGTCCGGCCTGGTCGAGTACGTGGCGCTGCGCGGCTACGTGGTCGCGCCCCCGCTGGACGCGGCGCACATGACGGAGCTCCTGGACGCCCGCAAGGTGGTCGAGTCGGCGGCGCTGGGACGCAGCTTCCGCGCGCACGACGCGCTCGTGGCCGACCTCGACGAGGCCCACCGCACCCACGCCGAGGTGCTCGCCCGCATCGGCGAGGACGGCAGCGACGACTACGCCCTGCTCAACGAGCACTTCCGTGCCGACTGGGCCTTCCACCAGGTGTTCTTCGCCCATGCCGACAACCGGTACCTGCGCACCATGGTGGAGAACCTCAGCACCTACTCCCACCGCATGCGGCAGACCTGGTCCGGGGGCCCCGAGACCTTCGACGGACACATCGCCCATCACGAGCACGGCCAGATCCTGGACATGGTCCGCCAGCATCACCACGACGGGGCGCTGCGGGCGCTCTCCGCGCATCTGGACGGGGTGCTCGCCCGGTCCCTCAGCGGGGCCGAGGGCGGCGCAGGGCACGGCGGGGCGTAGTCGGCAGGTCGCGATCGGCGGGCGCAGTCGCCCGGCCCCGGTGCGGGCTCAGCGGTCGAAGAGCGGATCCGCCGAGGGCTCCGAGAAGCGGGCCCGCAGGAACTCCGAGTGCACGTCCAGCGAGCGGGTGACCCCGCCGACCAGGTCGTTCTCGAGCTGATCGAGGCTCCCGCCGAGCACCACCAGCTGCTCGTCGATGCTGTGCAGGTTCTGGATCGCTCGCGCCCGTGCCTCCTCCGTGGTGGTGGGGGCGAGGAAACCGACGGTGTTCTCGAGCGCGTCGACGAGGTCGGGGACGTAGCGGTCCGCCATCCCCTCGAGCAGCATCACGTCGGCGTCGGAGGCGCGGCGGGTCTGGAGTTCGGGCGAGCCCAGCAGGGTGTCGATGCGCAGCAGCAGGGTCTCGGCGCGGTGAAGGATCTGCTTCACGGCCGGGCCGCGGGCACGGCGCTGCATCCGCTGGAGCCGGCGGCTCTGCTGGCGGGAGTCCTTGACGATCTTCTCGAACATCGCGCGGGTCCCGGCGGGGACCTCGGGGGAGGGGCGGCCCAGCCGCACGGGTCGCGGCCGACGGTTCCGCAGCAGGATCGCGGCGCCGCCGCCGGTGACCGCGGCGATGCCGAGCCCGGCCAGGAGCGGCTCGAGGAGCCCGGCGCCGCCCATCAGGCTGCTCACGCCGAGGAGGATGAAGCTGCTGATCCCGAGCATCCCGGCGAGCACGACGGGCACACCCGTGGTGAGCCAGCGACCCCGGCGGCGGGGTGCGGAGATCGCCTGGGAGCGCGGGGCATGGATCGTGCCCTCGAGCGGGTCCCGGCCGGTCCGCCAGGACGTCGACGTCGTCGCCCAGGGCGCTCCCGTGCCACGCGGGCCTCCGGGGCCGCGGCGCGAGGGTGCTCCGCGGCGCAGCGGCTGCTGCTGCCGGGACGGACGGTTCTGGGCGTTCATGGGACCGGACCTCCCTGTGGTCGGGGCATCCAGGCTATCGCGGGGCCCCGAGCATCGGCTGGGGGGCTATCCCCCGAACCGTCGGCCCTCGGACCCCGGGGCTCGGGGACGGCAGGCCGCGGCATCCGGGTGGTGGTCAGAGCCTTGACGCAATAGTGACCCCTCCCTAATCTGAGCGGGCGGCATGCGCTGTCCCGTCGGCCGCCCCTCGGAATCCCGCGGACGAAGGAGTCCCCATGACCACCGCCCTGCCCCGCCGTTCCCTCCTCGCCTCGGGAGCCGTGGGCACCGCCCTCGGCGCCGCGGCGCTCCTCCCCGCAGGAGCGGCGACTGCCGCTCCGACCGGCGGCCCCGAGGCGTCGACCGTCTACCACCTCGACGCCGAGGTGCTCGACGGCGGGGAGCAGGTGGTCTCCCTGACCCTGCGCTCCGCCGCGCTCGCCTCCGCCCGGCCCGAGTCCCTCACCGTCGACTCCTTCACGGTGCACGTGCGCGCCACCAGCCCCCTCGACGGGAGCCTCGTGCTCGAGGAGGACCGCCTCGTCACCGCGGTCCGCTGGCAGGGCAAGGACGCCGTCCTCGAGCTCGAGCACGGCTTCGACGTCACCGCGGGGAACACCCTGCTCTACACCAGCAGCCGCAACGTCCGGCTCGACCTCGAGTACACGATCACGCAGGTCGCGCCGCTGCGTCGCCGGGGCACCGGGAACCCGCTCGTGCTCGACCCGCTCACCCAGGGGGACCTGCGCAATCCGGAGGTGGACCAGTTCACCCATCACCAGGTCGACGGCGGCCTGAAGTACCGGCTGTTCACCCCGTCGGCCCGCGGCCAGAAGGGGCGCGACAAGGCGCTGGTGGTGTGGCTGCACGGAGGCGGCGAGGGCGGCCTGCTCACCGGCGGGAACGACTACTACGACAACGAGTCCACGCTGCGCGCGAACCGCGGGGCGCTCGGCTTCGCCACCGCCGAGGCGCAGCGGATCTTCGACGGCGCGTACGTGCTCGCTCCGCAGTCCACCTCGGCCTGGATGCAGGACGGCGACGGCTTCGCCCCGCAGATCCAGGCCGTCATCGACGAGGTGGTGGCGAACGAGCACATCGACGTGGACCGCATCCACGTGACCGGCTGCTCCAACGGCGGCTACATGTCGCTGAAGATGGTCGCCGAGAACCCCACGGAGTTCGCCTCCCAGGTGCCGATCTGCGGAGCGGTGAGCGGACCCGAGGGCACGTTCCACCTCAGCGACGACACCCTCAGCTCCCTCGCCTCCACCCCCACCTGGCTGGTGGCCGCGGAGAACGACACCACGCTGGATCCGCAGGAGAACACGGTGCGCTTCCACGAGCTGATCGAGGGCTCGATCATGAGCCTCTACCCGGACGTGGTCTGGGAGGGCGTGGACTACCCCGGGCACTTCTCGTGGATCTACGTCGGCCGCAACGACCCGCAGGAGCAGGGCGTCCACCTCTGGGAGTGGATGGCCTCGCAGAGCCTCTGAGCGACGGATGCTCCGGCCCCGCGCGGACGGCGCGGGGCCGGAGCGGTCCTCGGGGTCAGCCTGCCGCGTGGGCCTCGGCGAGGCGCAGCAGCTCGAGATAGCCCTCGAGCTCCCAGGCGGTGCGGCCGACGAACAGGCCCGTGACGTGCGGGATCCCGAGCAGTCCGGCGGCGTTGTCGAGGTTCACGGAGCCGCCGTAGAGCAGGCCCGTCACCGTGCCGGTGTACTCCGCGCCGAGCGCCTCGAAGGGCTCGATCAGCTCCTCGACGGTGGCCGGGCGGCCGGTCTCGCCGATCGCCCAGATCGGCTCGTAGGCGATCACCACGCGAGAGAGCTCCTCGGCGCTCAGCCCCTCGAGGGCGCCGCGCGCCTGGTCGAGGATGAACGCGCTGGAGCCGCCGGCGTCCTTCACCTCGGCGCTCTCGCCGATGCACAGCAGCGGGGTCAGGCCGTGGCGGAGGGCGGCGGCGACCTTGAGCCGCGTGGTCTCGACGGTCTCGCCGAAGTGCTCGCGCCGCTCCGAGTGGCCGATCTCGACGATCCGGGCACCGGCGTCCTTCGCCTGCGGCACCGAGACCTCACCGGTCCACGCCCCGGCGTCCTCCCAGTGCGCGTTCTGCACGCCGAGCAGCACGGGGGAGCCCTCGCCGAGCTCCTCGGCGACGGCGGTGGTGGCCGTGAACGAGGGGATCACGAACGGCTGCACCCCGGCCGGAGCGCCCCCGCCCAGGTGATCACGCAGACCACGGGACCATTCGCGGCCCTCGGCGAGGGTCTTGTTCATCTTCCAGCTGGTGCCCACCCACAGGCTGCTCATGTCTCTCCTCCATCGGGGCCGAGATGCTCGCGACCCTGTTCGTGCTGACCCTGGTGGGCGGTCGGGTGCGGCGCCGACCCGCGCGGGGCCGGCGCCGCCGGTGGCCTCAGGCCTGCTCGAGCGAGCCGTCGTAGGCGCAGATCGCGTCGACCTTGGCGGCGGAGGAGGAGTTCGGGTCGAACTCGAGGTCCAGCCACACCTTGATGAGCTCCTTCGCGGACTCGAGGCCGATCACGCGCTGGCCCATGCAGAGCACCTGCGCGTTGTTCGAGAGCACGGAGCGCTGCACGGAGTAGAGGTCGTGCGCGGTGACGGCGCGGATGCCGGAGACCTTGTTCGCCGCGATCGCGACGCCCAGGCCGGTGCCGCAGATGAGCAGGGCGCGGTCGGCTTCGCCGGCGGCGACCTTCTCGGCCGCGGCGACGGCGACGTTGGGGTAGTAGGTGCCGTCATCGGCCGAGCCGACGCCGACGTCGACCACGGACTCGACGCGGTCGTCGGCCTCGAGGAGCGCCTTGAACTCCTCCTTGTAGCCGAAACCTGCGTTGTCGCCGCCGACGATGATCTTCAGTGCCATGGGGTTCTCTCCTTCAGAGGACGTGCTTCGAGGGTCGCAGGCGGGGGCGCCTGCAGGGAAGGGCTCGCGGGGGTCCGGTCCCGCGAACCCGAGGGATCAGGACAGGTGCTGCCCGAGCTCCTTCATGAGGATCGAGAAGGAGATCGCGCCGGGATCGGGGGTGCCCACCGACTTCTCACCGAGCACGCGGGCGCGGCCCAGGGTGGCGGTGATGTCGGCGGTGGCGTCGGCGGCCTCGCGGGCCACGCCGGCCGCCTCGAGGATCGCTGCAGCGGCGTTGTCGCCGGTGAACGCCGTGTCCAGGGTCTCGCGGAAGGGTGCGGCGGCGTCGACCATGGTCTTGTCGCCCACCGTCGCACCGCCCAGGCGCTGGACCGCGTCGATGCCGGCGTCGATCGCGTCGACGACGGTGCGGGGCTCGGACCCGGCCTGGTCGTCGAACACGCCGCCGGCGGCGATGAGGGCCGCGCCCCAGAGCGCACCGGAGGTGCCGCCGGCCGACTCCGACCAGGCCTCCCCGGCGCGGACCAGCAGCGTGCGTGCACCGGCGCCGCCCTCGAGGGCCTCCTTCGCGGCGGCCGCGGCGCCCTTGGAGCCGTACGCCATGCCCTGGCCGTGGTCCCCGTCGCCGGCGATCGCGTCGATCCGGCCCAGCTCGGCCTCCTCACGCGCGCAGACCGACTCGAACAGGTCCAGCACGGCCGCGGCCTTCGCCGCCGCCGCCCGGGACTCCTCGCTCGCGGCGGGGATCTCGTCGGCCCCGGGCTCCCAGTAGGAGGAGCGCGGGGTGCGCCGGGCCTGCTCCATCGCGCCGCGGTGGAAGGCGGGGGTGTCGACGGGGGCGAGCCAGTGCTGCTCGAGCTCCTCGTCGAGGAAGACCAGCGTCAGGGAGAGGCCGGACATGTCCAGGCTGGTCACGAGCTCGCCCACCTCGGGGCGCACCGGGGTGATGCCCGCGGCCTCGAGCAGCTCGGCGACCTTCGCGTAGACCACGAAGAGCTCCTCGTACTTCACGGTGCCGAGGCCGTTGACGAGCACCGCGGCGCGGCCCTGGTAGCCGCCCTCGACGCGCTCGGGCTGCTCGGCGAGGACGCCCTCGACCAGCAGGGTCGCGATCTCGTCGGCCGTGCCGATCTTCTCGTCGCGCACGCCGGGCTCGCCGTGGATGCCCAGGCCCACGCCCATCTGGCCGTCCTCGACGTGGAACAGCGCGCTCTCCGCGCCGGGGAGGGTGGGGCCGTCGAAGGCGACGCCGAAGGAGCGGGTGGCGTCGTTGGCCTTCCAGGCGATGGCCTCGGCGGCGTCGAGATCCGCGCCGGCCTCGATCGCGGCGCCCGCGATCTTGAAGACGGGCAGGTCGCCGGCGATGCCGCGGCGGTCGCGGTGGTTCTCGGGGGAGTTGGAGACGATGTCGTCGCTGACCTTGATGATCCGCACGTCCACGCCCTCGGCGCGCAGCTTCTCCGCCGCGGCGCCGAAGTGCAGCACGTCGCCGGCGTAGTTGCCGAAGCCGAGGATCACGCCGCCGCCGTTCTGGGCGTTGCGGGCCACCGAGTAGACCTGCGAGGCCGACGGGGAGGAGAAGATGTTGCCGCAGGGGGCGCCGTGGCCCATGCCCGGGCCCACCCAGCCGGCGAAGGCGGGGTAGTGGCCGGAGCCGCCGCCGATCACCAGCGCGGGCTGGCCCGCGGGGGTCTCGGTGGGCCGCACCACGCCGCCGTGGACGACCGCGACGTGGTCGGGGTGGGCCAGGGCGAGGCCGTGGACGGCGTCGGACGCGAAGTCGGCCGGGTCGTTGAAGAGGTACGTCATCGTGTTTTCCTCCGAAGGTCGCCGCCAGGGTGCGGCGGCGCATGGTGGTGGTGTGGGACTGGGCGGACGAGCGCCTCTGAGGTCTCGAGCGATCCTATAGGAATCTGGAGAGGGGGGACAAGGACGGCGGGCGCCCGCGCCGAGGCGGCACGGGCGCTCGGCTCGGGTCAGACGACGAGCCAGGCCAGGCTCAGCAGCACCATGCTCGAGAAGCCCAGCACCGTGGTCATCACGGTCCACGTGCGCAGGCCGTCCGCCACGGAGAGGCCCAGGAACTTCGTCGCGATCCAGAAGCCCGAGTCGTTGATGTGCGACAGGGACAGGGAACCCAGCCCGATCGCGAGGATGATCAGCACGATCTGCATCGAGGAGTAGTCCCCTCCCAGCACCGTACCCTGCACGATGCCCGCGGCGGAGAGCGTCGCCACGGTGCCGGAGCCCTGGGCGACCTTGAAGGCGAGCGCCACCAGGAACGCCAGCAGCAGGATCGGCACACCGGCCTCCAGCAGCAGCCCGGAGACGGCATCGCCCACACCGGTCTCGGTGAGCACCTTGGCGAAGACGCCGCCCGCGCCGGTGACCAGGATGACGATCGCGGCGGGGCCGAGCGCCCCGTCCATCACCTCGCTGATCTGCTCCCGGCCCCAGCCGTGCCGGAGTCCCATCAGGTACATCGCGGAGAGGGTGGCCACGAGCAGGGCGAAGGCCGGTGCGCCGAGGAAGGAGACGACGTTCGCGGCGGTCGACCCCTCGGGGACCACGAGCGAGCCGACGGTGCCGATCGCGATCAGCAGGATCGGCAGCAGGATCAGGGTGATGACGAGGGGAGCCGACGGGCGGCCGACGGGTCGGTCGTCGGACTGCCCGGTCGCTGCGCCCTCGCCCGCACCGTGGTCGTCGAGGGAGGCCGCCCCGGCGCCGTCGTACTTCTCCTCGATCTCGGTCGACAGCGCGAAGGCGCGCGAGGTGATCCGCCTGCCCAGCAGGTGCACGAGCAGGCCCATGGGGATCGCGAGCACGATGCCCGAGAGGGTCACCAGGCCCATCAGGTCCTGGCCGAGCAGGGTGGTCGAGCCGACGACCCCCGGATGCGGCGGGACCGTGTTGTGGATGAACACCATGAACACGGCGACCGGCATGCCGATCGCGACCGGTCCGCGATGCCCGGCCGCCTTCGCGAAGGCGAAGATGATCGGGACCAGGATGATGAAGGCGACGTCGAAGAAGATCGGGATCGCGACGAGGCCCGAGGAGAGGAGGAGGGCCTGCTCGAGGCGCTTCTCGCCGAGCGCCCGTGCGGCGGCGCGGGCGATGACCTCCGCCCCTCCGGTGCGCTCGATGATGCCTCCGAGCATGGCGCCGAGACCGACGAGCAGGGCGACGCTGCCGAGGGTGCCTCCCATCCCCTCGATCATCAGGGGGATGACGTCCTGGACGGCGACGCCGCCCGCCAGCGCGGTCAGCACGGCCACGACCAGCAGGGAGACGAAGGCCGGCCACTTCAGCCTGATGACGGTGAACAGCAGGATCGCGATCGCGCCGGCGGCGATGGCGACGAGGAGCAGGGGGTCCATTGGGGGGGTTCCTTCGAGAGGGCCGGGGTGGGCGTCGTCGCCCACGCCCGGCGGTGTGTCCTGGCTGGTCAGCGCTCGATCTTGTCGAGGTTGAGCATCTGGGCGAGGACGGTGTCGAGCTCCGCGTCGTCCCAGACCTTCGTCCAGTCGGGCTTGATGATGCTGTCGCGGCCGTAGTCCATGGCGCGCAGGCAGGCCTCCGAGAAGGGGTTCGAGCCGCGCAGGGCGTTGGTGAGCGAGATGAAGATGTGGCCGTAGAAGAGGGCCTTGACCGCGTCCTCGGGGATGCCGACCTCGTGGATCGCGTGGTCCATCGAGTCCTTGAGGAACTGGCCGATCATGCAGCCGGTGGTCTCCACGAGGGTGGGCTCGAGCTGGGCGAGCTGCTTGACGGTGACCCAGTGGACATCGATGACGGGGGCGTAGATCGCGCGGATGACCTGCGCGGTGAGCTGCTGGACGCGCTCGTCGCCGCCCTCGTACGCGGCGACGACCTCCTGCGGCGCGGCGATCCCGCCGAAGGTGTCGGCCCACTCCTCGGGGGTGGTGCGCTCGAGGAAGACGGAGGGGTGCGCGGGGTGCGCGCAGGCCTGGTGGACGCCCTCGCGCTCCGCGAGCAGCCCGGCGTAGGCGGCGGCCGGGTCCAGGGTCAGGAGCACCGCGCCGTCCTTCATGAGCGGCACGGCCTGCTCGGAGATCTTCCCGAGGATCACGTCGGGGACGGCGAGGATCACGACGTCGGCCGCGGCGGCGGCGTCCTCGAGGGTGGAGACCTCGCGGCCCAGCTCCTTCAGGCGCTGCTGGCCGGCCTCGGAGGCCTCGACGTAGTGGATCGGGGCGTCGGTGAGGTTGAGGTTGTTCGAGACGCGGGTGCCCATCTTCCCGGCGGCGCCGACGACGGCGACGGTGATCGAGGGATCGAGCTCGACGGTCTTGCCGAACAGGGGGTTGAGTTCCTTGGAGCTGGTCATCGGTGTGACTCCTTCATGGTGATGCGACAGATGTCGTGCGGTGGACCCCGGTGCCGGGGTCCGTCGGGGGCGGCGGGCGCCGCAGGGGTCGTTCAGCCGCGTGCGGCCGACGGGAGGTGGGCGCTGCGCCAGTCGCGCAGCGCGGTCAGGGTGCGCGTCGTCCAGGCGCGCTCCGTGGCGAGGGTGCTCTCGAGGTCGCCCTGCCAGGGCAGCCAGTGCTCGACGATCGCACTGGGGGAGCGGCCCTCCGCGTAGACGGCGGAGAGCTCGTGCTCGAGGTCGAGGAGGCCGTCGCCGAGCGGTGCGCCGGAGTAGGTGAATCCCACCCAGCCCTCCTGGCGGGCGAAGGCGAAGTCCTTGACGTGGAGGTTCGCAGTGCGCGCGGCGCAGCCGTCCACGACGTCCTTCGGATGCTCCAGGGCGGAGACGCAGTTGGCCGGGTCCAGGCAGATGCCCAGGTGAGGGGAGTCCACGGCCGCGACGATCTCGAGCAGGGTCTCGGTGGGCACCTGCTCGTAGGTCTCCAGGGCCAGGGTGATCCCGGTGGCCTCGAGGCGGGGGAGCACGGCGCGCAGCTCGGCGATCGCCGCCTCCGGACCGGGCTGGATCTCCTGGCTCTGGACCATCGAGCGCAGCGTCGTCGCGCCGAGCGCCTCGGCGAGATCGAGGTACCGATCGAGATGGTCGCGGGCGACGGCGCGGGTGCCGAGCTCGAGCTCGAGGTCGAGCAGCTCGGCGCGCTCGCGCAGTCCTCGGACCTCGTCGGCCTCCATCTCCTCGAGACGCGGGTCATCGCAGATCTGGAAGACCTCGCAGTCCAGGGAGGCGGCGCGGTCGATCATCCCGGCGATGCCCAGGGGCTCGGGGGTGCGGTCCGAGAACTCCCAGAACAGGGAGTACGTGCCGATGCCGATCTTCATGCGCTGGTCACTCCGTCGTGTGCGTCGCGGTGGCCGATCCGGGAGCGGGGGAGCGGTGCGCAGGCCGTGCGCCGCCCCCGGCGTGCAGCCGGTCGTGTCCGTGGTGTCGTCGGAACCCTAGAACGAGAACCCGCAACTGGTCAACCGGTTGGCCACTTTGGGGGGCGACCGCCGCGCGCCGCCGGTACGCTGAGGCGCGTGAACGCCACGACCGATCCCGCCGCGCCGAACCGCCCCCGTGGCCGGGCGACCCTCTCCTCGCTGAGCCCGTCGGGCGTGGAGCCGGGAACCCCCGACGGCCCGCTGGGGATCGGCCGCTCACCGAGCAGCGCTGTCACCTTCCGGCTCCTGGACCTCCTGCTCGGCGAGAGCATGCGCCCCGGCGACCGGCTCCCGGGCGAGAGGTCCCTCGCGGAGGATCTGGGCGTGGGGCGCAGCGCCGTGCGGGAGGCGATCTCGGCCCTCGAGGTGCTCGGCATCGTCGAGACCCGCGCCGGCTCCGGGAGCTACCTGCGCTCGGGCACCTCCGAGCTGCTGCCCAGCACGCTGTCCTGGTCGCTGCTGCTGGATCAGGAGCGCACTGCGGAGCTGACCGTCGTGCGCGCGGCCCTCGAGCGCAGCGCGGCCGAGCTCGCCGCGACCCTGCGGACCGACGAGCAGGCCCGGCACCTCCTCGAGCTGGTCGAGCTGCAGCGCGAGGCGGCCGACGACCATGAGCGCTATGTCGAGGCGGACATCGCCTTCCATCGCGAGCTCGCCCTGATGGGTGGGAACACCCTGCTCGCCGAGCTGCTCTCGACCACCCGCACCCTGCTGCGCGTGTGGTTCGAGAACGCCGTGGACCGCCGGGCGGACATCGAGGACGCGATCCGCGAGCACACCGAGATCGCCCGCGCCGTGGCCGATCGCGACGCCGTCGCGGTCGCCGCCGCGATGGCCCGCCACATGGACACGGCGTCGGCCCGCGTGCTGCGCAGCTCGACCTCGACGGCTGACGACGGGGCCTGAGCATCGGCGACGCTCGAGGTTCCGGCGCGGACGCCCGCCGGATCCGCCCTGCTCACGCAGCCGGAAGAGTCTCGGGCGGCACTCGCCGGCCGCAACGTCTTCCCACAGCCGCACGCTTTCCTATAGGATCCACGGGTATTCTTCTCGCATCCTGAAGGGACGACGATGTTCACCGCAGAGAACTGGCCGATCGGCGCCAACATGCTCTCGTTCGGCAGCAGGACCTCGGACGGCACGCCCACGCTGGAGGCCTCCTCCTCGGTCTGGGCCTCGCAGCTGCGCCAGGTCAAGGAGCTCGGCGTGGACCAGGTCGATCCGACCGACGCCTGGCTGCCGCTCGCGAAGCTGAGCGACGAGCGCATCGAGGAGTTCCGTCGTGTGCTCGACGGCGAGGGCCTGTCCCTCTCCTCGATCTCCATGACCCGCAACTCGATCGTCGACGTCGAGCACGGCGAGGAGAACCTCGCCGACGCCCACCGCTTCCTCGAGATCGCGCCGAGCTTCGGCGTCTCCGTCGTGAACACCGGCTTCATGCAGGGCCTCACCGAGAAGCAGGCCCAGGCGATCTGGTTCTGGCTCGAGGACGGCCACGTGGACGACCCGGCGCTGCGCGATCTCGCCATCGAGCGCACCCGTGAGCTCGGCGACGCCGCGAAGGCGCAGGGCATCCAGCTCAGCCTCGAGATGTACGAGGACACCTACGTGGGCACCGCCGACGAGGCCGTCTCGTTCCTCAAGGACGTCGACCACGACGCCGTGGGCCTGAACCCCGATCTCGGCAACCTCGTGCGCCTGCACCGCGAGGTCGAGCCGTGGTCGGACATGTTCGAGAAGGTCCTGCCGCACTCGAACTTCTGGCACATCAAGAACTACACCCGCGACTACGACGCGGCCACCGGCGCCTACTCGAGCGCGCCGATGCCGCTGAAGTACGGCTACATCAACTACCGCACCGTGATCCGCCGCGCCCTCGAGCTCGGCTACACCGGACCGTTCTGCTGCGAGCACTACGGCTCCGACTCCCTCGGCGTCATCGCCGAGAACGTGCACTACATCCGCCAGGTCCTCACCTCGGCGCTCGCCGAGTCCGCTTGACCCCCGGGCGCCCGGCCCCACGAGGCGGCCGGGCGGCACCGTCCGCATCGAGAACCGTTCGAAGGAGAACCCGCATGACCATCGAGACGACGACCATCCAGCCCTTCCCCGCCCAGCGCACCGCGCTGGTCACCGGCGCCGGCGCCCCCCGGGGCATCGGCCGACGAGTGGTGCGCAAGCTCGTCGCTGAGGGCTGGAACGTGGCCGCGGCCGACATCGACGGCGCCGCCGTCGAGGAGTTCGCGGCCGAGCTGACCGCCGAGATCCCCGCCGAGTCGGGGCTGCGCGTGATCGGCGTGGGCGTGGACATCAGCGACCAGGCCTCGGTCGACGCCGCCTTCGAGCGCGTCGACGCCGAGCTTCCCCAGCTGGTGGCGCTCGTGAACCTCGCCGGCATCCCCAGTCCCCACTCGATCTTCGAGATCACCTCGGAGATCTGGGACCGCGTCATGGACGTCAACGGCAAGGGCACCCTGCTGATGATGCAGGCCGCGGCCCGGCGCATGATCGACGGCGGCGTGGGCGGCCGGATCGTGAACACCTCCTCGATCACCGCGCTCGACGGCGGCGGCACCTTCTCCAAGACCGGCTACGCGGCCGCGAAGGCCGCCGTGCAGGGCCTGACCCGCGGCGCGGCCCGCGAGCTGGGCGAGCACGGCATCACCGCCAACGTGATCCTGCCCGGCCCGATCGACACCGACATCATGGGCGGCACCCTCACCGACGAGCGCAAGGCGGGCATGAGCGCGAACATCCCGCTGCAGCGGGTGGGCCAGCCCGAGGAGGTCGCCGGCCTGATCAACTTCCTGGTCAGCGAGGACTCGAGCTTCGTCAGCGGCACCTCGATCAGCGTCGACGGCGGCAAGCACATGCACTGATCCCCGGCCGCCCTCCCGTTGGCCTCGCCGCCGGGAAGGCTCCGCGGGAGGCGGTGCCCGCCGTGCGGGGCCGCCGGTTCCACCACTAGTCAATATCCAATAGGATCGATAGGCTCGCCCTGACCGGCCGACGACCGGCTCCCCTCAGGAGCCCTCGGCCGCGGCACCATCGACGAAGGAGTCCCCTCATGACCACCACCGTTTCGACCATCTCCACCGTGACCATCGTGGGCGCGGGCTACATGGGCGGCGGCATCGCCCAGGTCCTCGCCATCGCCGGCTTCCAGGTGACCGTGGCCGACGTCAGCGTCGAGAACGCGAACGCCTCCCTCGAGCGCCTCCGCCAGGAGGCGCGGGACTTCGAGGCGCAGGGCCTGTACGCCCCGGGCTCCGCCGATCTCGTCGAGAAGAACATCTCCGCCGGCAAGACCCTCGAGGACGCCGTCTCCGACGTCGACTTCATCGAGGAGGCCGTCTTCGAGCGCCTCGACGTCAAGCGCGACGTCCTCGCGACCATCTCGGAGCACGCCCGCCCCGACGCGATCATCGGCACGAACACCTCGACCATCCCGGTCAAGGAGCTCGTCAGCGCCGTGAAGAACCCCGAGCGCTTCCTCACCGTGCACTTCTCCAACCCGGCCCCCTTCATCCCCGGCGTCGAGCTCGTCGCCGGCGAGTCGACCACCCCCGAGGCCGTCGCCGCGGTCAAGGAGCTGCTGGAGAAGTCCGGCAACCAGGGCGCCCAGGTCGCCGACACCCCCGGCATGGTCCTCAACCGCCTCCAGTACGCGCTGCTCAAGGAGGCCACCTCGGTGGTCGAGGAGGGCGTCGCCACCGCCGAGGACGTCGACACCATCGTCCGCACCACCTTCGGCTTCCGTCTGGGCTTCTTCGGCCCGTTCGCGATCGCCGACCAGGCCGGCCTGGACGTCTACGCCAACTGCTTCGTGACCTTCGAGGACGCCTTCGGCGACCGCCTGTCCACCCCGAAGATCCTCACCGACTCCGTCGCCGAGGACCGCAAGGGCGTCAAGAACGGCAAGGGCCTGCTGGGCGACTACGACGAGGCCACCGCCGCGGAGCTCATCGCCTACCGCAACAAGGCCTACGCCAAGATGTCCCAGCTCCTCGCCGAGCTCGGCCCGGCCCCGAAGGCCACCCCGAAGAACGCCTGACCCCCTCCGGGCCGGCTCGCGCCGGCCCGGACCCCCACCACCATCCGCCGGGCCATGCCCGTCGGCCGGGCATCGCCGCCCGGATCCCGCGCCGCGCGCCCGGGGTCCGAGCGACAGCCCGGCCCCGGCGCCGACGCGCCGGGCCCCGACGACGTGCGCCCACCCGTTCTCTGGAGATTCCCCCGTGGAAGAACTCGTCCTCGCGGACCGCCCGGTCTGGCTGCTGCTCTCGATCGCGGTCGTCGCGATCGTGCTGCTGCTGGTCCTCATCATCAAGACCCGGCTTCATGCCTTCTTCTCCCTGCTCATCGTCGCGGTGGCCACCGGCCTCGCCGCCGGGATCGGGGTCGCCGACGTCATCGACGTGGTCATCGCCGGCTTCAGCACCACCGTCGGCACCGTCGCCCTGCTGGTCGGCTTCGGCGCCGTGCTGGGACGGCTGATCGAGATCACCGGCGGCGCCCAGGTGCTGGCCGACAAGATGCTCGACACCTTCGGCGAGCAGCGGGCCCCGCTGGCCCTCTCCGTCGCCTCGCTGTTCTACGCGTTCCCGATCTTCCTGGACGCCGGCTTCATCGTGATGCTGCCGGTCATCTACACCGTGGCCCGTCGCCTCGGCGGCTCGTTCATGCTCTACGTGCTGCCCTCGATCGCGTCGTTCATGATGATGCACGCCCTGCTGCCCCCGCATCCGGGCCCCACCGCCGCCGCGACCGTCATGGGCGCGGACGTCGGCCTCGTGATCGTCGTCGGCCTCCTCATCGGCCTCCCCACCTGGTACTTCGGCGGCTACCTGGTGGCCCGCGCCATCGCGCGGCGCTACCCCGACACCCCCGTGCCCGCCCTGCTGGGCGATCCGCGCGAGGTCCCCGTCGAGGAGCGCCCCGCCTTCGGCGCGATCCTGCTGGTGCTGCTGATGCCGCTGGTGCTGATCTTCTTCAACACCGGGCTGTCCACCCTGGAGAAGTCGGGCTCGGTCTCCGAGGACAACGTCCTGTTCCAGCTCTCCCGGCTCCTGGGCGCGACGCCGGTCGCGCTCGCGCTCTCGGCCCTGACCGCGATGGTGCTGCTGTACGTCGTGCCGCGTCGCCGCCGCGGCGAGAAGGTGGGCGGGCTGCTCGAGGAGCTCGTGGACGACGCCCTGGCCCCCGTCTGCTCGATCATCCTGATCACCGGCGCGGGCGGCGCCTTCGGCCGCGTCCTGACCGAGACCGGCATCGGCACCGAGGTCGCCAACGGCCTGGACGCGATGGGTCTGCCGCTCATCGTCGCGGCCTACCTGGTCACCATGGCGATGCGCGTCGCGCAGGGCTCGGCGACCGTCGCCGCGACCACCGGCGCCTCGATCATGGCCCCGGCGATCATGGGCGGCGACTTCGGCTCGGTCGCGGTCGCGGCCATGGTCATCGCGATCGGCGCGGCCTCGATCGGCTGGTCGCACGTGAACGACTCCGGGTTCTGGCTGATCGGCAAGTTCTGCGGATTCGACACCGTGACCACCTTCAAGACCTGGTCCCTGGTGGGCACGACCATCTCGCTGCTCGGCTTCGCGCTGTCGGCCGTGGTGTTCGTGATCGCCGCATGACTCTCTGACAGGCTGAGGGCCGGTGCGCTGCGGCGCACCGGCCCTCTCCCGTCCCCGCCCACCTGCCCCGCCAGCTGTTCCCGTGGAAGAAGGACCTCGTGACCGAGACCGTCGCCCCCGCCCGCCGCCTGCTGATCCTCGACGACGACCCCACCGGCTCGCAGTGCGTGGCCGGGATCGACGTGGCCTTCGACGAGGACCCGTCGGTCCCCGCGGAGGTCCTCGCCGAGGCAGGCTCGGCCTGCTTCGTGCTGACCAACACGCGGGCGCTGGGGGAGGCGGAGGCGGTCGCGCTGAACCGCCGGATCGTCGGCGGCGTGCTCGAGGCGGGGGTCCCGGTCGACGGGCTGCACGTCGTCTCCCGCTCCGACTCGACGCTGCGCGGCCACGTCATCGCCGAGCCGCTCGCGATCGCGGACGAGCTCGCCGCCCACGGGCGAGAGGTCGACGCGATCCTGCTGTGCCCGGCGATGCTCGAGGCGGGCCGCTTCACCGAGGGCGACATCCACTACGCCACGGTCGACGGGACCGCGGTCGAGGTGGCCCGGACGGACTTCGCCCGCGACGCGACCTTCGGATTCACCAGCTCGGACCTGCGCGACTTCCTCGCCGAGCGCTCCGGCGGCGCCCTCGCCGCGGAGGACGTCCTCAGCCTGTCCCTGACTGACATCCGCGAGGGCGGGCCGGAGCGGGTCCGGGAGATCCTGGGCTCGGCCCGCGACCGCCGCTGGGTGGTCGTCAACGCCACCGAGTACTCGGACATGGAGGTCGTCGCCGGGGTGGTGGCCGAGCTCGAGGCCGCCGGCCGCACCCTGCTCACCCGCTGCGCCCCCTCCTTCGTGCGCCCCCTGGCGGGCCAGAGCGGCGCGCACGTGGTGGGCCCGGCGGACATCCCCGTCCCCGCGGGGCGGCAGGAGCACGGCCTGGTGGTCGTCGGCTCGCACGTCGGCCTCACCACCACCCAGCTGCAGGTGGTCCAGGAGCGCGGCGCGCTCCGCGAGATCGAGATCGACGTCCCCTCCGTGCTCGACGAGCGCCGCGAGGAGCACCTCGCCGCCCTCGCCGCCGCGGTGCGCGACGCCCTGACCTCCACCGACTGCGTGATCTACACGAGCCGGGAGCTCGTGCGCACGCAGGATCCGGCCGAGTCCCTCGCGATCGCCCGCAGCGTCTCCGACGCGGTGGTCGAGGTGGTGCGCCGCGTGCGCACCGCACGCCCCGCCTGGGTCGTGGCCAAGGGCGGGATCACCTCCCACGAGGTCGCCGCGAACGGGCTCGGGATCCGCCGCGCGCGGGTCGAGGGCCAGTTCTGGGCCGGCCAGGTCTCCCTGTTCTCCGCCCAGGAGGCGCCCGAGGAGGTGCTCGGCATGCCCTACGTCGTCTTCCCCGGCAACGTGGGCGGCGCGGACGCCCTCGCGGACGTGGTCGACACCCTCACCGCGGCCGTCGCCGCCCGCTGAGAACCCTCCCCTCCCTCGAACCGCCCCTGACTCGCCCCACCGTCCCGCCCACTGCGAAAGAGCACCCCATGACCGCGACCCCCACCCTCGCCTGGATCGGCCTCGGCGCGATCGGCACCCCGATGGCCCGCGCCGCCGCCGGCGCCGGGCTGCCCGTCACCGCCTTCGACCTCAGCAGCGCCGCCCGCGAGGCCGTCGCCGACGCCGCCGACACCGCCGAGTCGGCCCGGGAGGCCGCCCGCGGCGCGGACGTCGTGGCCGTCATGGTCGCGACCCCCGCCCAGCTCGACGCCGTGCTCTTCGGCGAGGAGGGCATCGCCGAGGTCCTCACCGCGGAGTCGACGCTGCTGGTCATGTCCACCGTGGGCCCCGCCGCGATCGAGAGCGCCGCGCAGCGCCTCGAGGGCAGAACAGCGCGGGTGGTCGACGCCCCCGTCTCCGGCGGGACCGCCCGGGCGGCCGACGGCGACCTGCTGATCATGGTCGGCGGCGCCGAGGAGCACATCGCCGCCGTGCGCCCGGTGCTGGACGCGCTCGCCGCGAACGCCCCCGTCGTCGGCCCCCGCCCCGGCGACGGCCAACGGTTCAAGATCGTCAACCAGCTGCTGTGCGGGGTGCACATCGCCGCCGCCGGCGAGGCGCTCGCCCTCGCGGACTCGATGGGCCTGGACCTCGCGCAGGTCCACGACGTGCTCGGCACCGGCGCCGCGGCGTCGTTCATGTTCGGAGACCGCGGCCGGCGCATGGTCGACGGCACCTTCGACGACGTGCGCTCCGCGCTGACCATCTTCGTGAAGGACATGGGGCTGGTCGCGGAGGCCGCCGAGGAGGTGGGCCAGGAGGTGCCGCTCGCGGCGTCGGCCCAGCAGCTCTACCGGCGCGGCAGCGAGCTGGGCTGGGACCGTCGCGACGACTCGATCGTCTACGAGGTGCTGCGCGGCAGGCCCGCCTGACGGCTCGACCCGCAGATCACGACCCGCTCGACCGCAGGACCGCTCGACCCGACACCGCAGGACCGACCTCGAAGGAGAGATCACCGATGCCCGACTCCCCCCTCAGCGGAGCCCTCGAATTCGCGAAGATGCTCGCCGCCGGCGGGCTCCGCCTGGACCCCGTGGACTCCGCGCCGTCGATCGAGGATCTGCGGCGCCTGGCCAAGAGGCGCCTGCCCACCATGGCCTTCGACATCATCGACGGCGCCTCCAACCACGAGATCACCCTCGAGGCGAACGTGCGCGACCTGCGCGAGGTGCGCTTCCGGCCGCGCTGGCTCACCGACATCTCCCACATCGACGTCTCCACCACGGCCGACGGCATCGCGCTGGACCGCCCCTACGTGATGGGTCCGCTGGGCCTGCAGCGCATGATCGGCGGGGAAGGGGAGCTCGGCGCCGTGCGCGCCGCCGGACGGGCCGGGATCCCCTTCACGATCTCCACCGCCTCGAACTGGACCATGGAGGAGCTGGCCGAGCAGGCCACCGGCCCGCTCTGGTACCAGCTGTACATGTACAAGAGCGAGCAGATCGTCACCAACCTCATCGAGCGCGCCCAGGGGATCGGCGCCGAGGTGCTCGTGGTGACGGTGGACGTCCCTCTGAACGGCAAGCGCTACCGCGACCACCGAAACGGGATGTCCATCCCGCCCAAGGTCACCCCGCAGAACGCCGTCGAGGCGATCCGGCACCTGAACTGGACCCGCGCGATCATGCGCCCGCCGGCGATCGGCTTCCGCAACCTCAAGGACCAGATCCAGGGCGACAACGCCGTCTCGCACCAGGAGTTCGTGGCGAAGCACCTCGCGAACCTCACCCTCACCTGGGAGAACATCCAGGAGGTGAGGCGGCAGTGGGACGGCCCGCTGTACCTCAAGGGCATCCTCACCCCGGAGGACGCCCTGCGTGCCCGGAACGTGGGGGCCGACGGCATCTACGTCTCCAACCACGGCGGCCGCCAGCTCGACTCCACGCCCAGCACCATCCGGGCGCTGCCGATGATCGTGGACGCCGTGGGCGAGGACCTGACCGTGGTCTTCGACGGCGGGGTGCGCACGGGCGACGACATCGCCAAGGCCCTGGCCGTGGGCGCGGACCTCGTCTCGATCGGCCGGGCCTGGGGCTACGGCAACGCCGCGGCGGGGGAGAAGGGCGTGGACCGCGTGCTCGACATCCTCGACGGCGAGCTCGAGCTCGCCATGGGCCAGCTGGGCGCGACCAGCATCGCTGCCCTGGATCGCGGCTTCGTGGAGTACCCCGAGGCGTGGCACGGCACCGGGGTGCACCGCGAGCCGGAGACCGGCGCCGTCGCCACCTCCGCCACCACGAAGGGAGCCACCGCATGAGCACCCCCTGGAAGCTCGCGATCACCGCCGACTACGCCGAGGCCGACGGGTCGACCATCTACGGCGACATCGGGCTGGGCACCCTCGCCGACCACGGGATCGAATGGTCGCTGGTGGGCGAGGCCGGCCGGGACCTCACCGCCGAGGATCTGCGCGGCTTCGACGCCCTGCTGCTGCTCAGCGGCACCCCTTTCGGCCCGGCGCAGCTCGAGGGCGGCACCACCCTGAAGCACGTGGCCCGCTTCGGTGCCGGCTACGACTCCGTGGACCTCGAGGCCTGCGCCGCCGCCGGGATCACCGTCACCAACGCCCCCACCGGCCTGCGCGTCCCCATGGCGCACACCGCCCTGACCTTCCTGTTCGCCCTCGCGCACTCGCTGCTGCCCAAGGACCGCCTGGTGCGGGAGGCGGCGTGGGACCGCAAGGCCGAGCATCGTGGGCCCGGGCTCGCCGACGCCACCATCGGCATGGTGGGACTCGGCGGCATCGGGCGTGAGACGGTGCGCCAGCTGCGCGCCCTGGACCTCGACGTCATCGCCTGGAACCGCTCGCCCCGCCCCGAGTTCTGCGCCGAGGCCGGCATCGAGCAGCTCGCGCTCGACGAGGTGATCGCCCGCAGCGACTACCTGATCCTCACCGTCGCCTCCGCACCGGGCACCCGCCACCTCATCGGTGCCCGCGAGCTCGCGCTCATGAAGGACTCCGCCTTCCTCATCAACATCGCCCGCGGCGCCGTGGTGGATGAGTCCGCCCTGGTCACCGCCCTGCAGGAGGGCGCGATCGCGGGCGCCGGGCTGGACGTCTTCGAGGTCGAGCCGCTCCCCGCGAGCAGCCCGCTGCCGGCGCTCGAGAACGTGGTCCTCTCCCCGCATGCCCTGTGCTGGACCGCGGACTTCGCCGCCGCCACCGGCGCCGAGGTGCTCGGCGAGGTGACGGCCGTCGCCGCAGGGCGCACTCCGCGGAACGTGGTCAGCGCGCCGGGGGCGTGACCCCGGCGCGGGGCTCGCGGGCCGTCACCCACAGCCCGACGGCGACCGCCGCGACCAGCACGCCCACCCAGGCGAACGCGACGCGGTAGTCGCCGAGCGTCGCGGCGCCGTCCGGTGCGCGCAGGTCCAGCACGATGCCGATGAGCAGCACGGCCAGCAGGGACGTCGAGTAGCCGCCGATGTTCACCATGCCCGTGGCGGTGCCGATCGCGCGGGGCGGCACCGCGGTGCGGGCCAGGTCGAAGCCGACCGAGCAGGTCGCCGAGCCGACTGCGAGGGCCGCCATGAGCGGCACCAGCTGCCAGGCCGTCAGCGGCACGGGGATCAGCAGCGTGATCGCCCAGACCAGCGTGATGATGCCGCCGGCGATCGCGCCGATGCGCGCCCGGTGGTGGGGGAACCGGCCCGTCGCCACCCCGATGAGGGGGCCGAGGCCCACCATCACCACGACGTTCAGGGTGAGCAGGGCGCCCACCTCGGTGGTGTCCAGGCCGTGGCCGCGGGTCAGGTAGGGCACGCCCCAGAGGAACAGGAAGGCGTTCACGGTGGCGAGCGTGAGGGCGTGCAGGAAGAAGCCCGACCACGCCTGCCGGGAGGTGAACGCGTCCCGCAGCACCTGCGAGGGGTGGACACGCACGATCCGGGGTGCGTCGGGCTCGCCCGGCGGCGAGTCCCGCACGACGGCCAGCACCAGCACCACGCTGAGCAGCAGCAGGACCGCGAGGCTCGCCCACGCCACCGTCCAGCCGCGCGCCACCAGCAGTGCCAGGAAGGGCACTGCCGCCACGGCCTGCCCGAACTGGCCCACCATCGTCCCCAGCTGCGTGAACACCGGGACCTGCCGGGAGGGGAACCAGGTGGCGACCAGCCGCACCATGCTGATCAGGGTGGCGGCGTCGCCCGCACCGGTGAGCAGGCGGGCGACCAGCGCCGTCGGCACATCGGTCGCGACGGCCAGCAGCAGCTGCCCGACGGCCATGGTCAGCGCGCCGAGCACCAGCATGCGGCGCGGGCCCAGTCGGTCCAGGAACAGCCCCGCGGGGATCTGCGCCGCTGCGTAGGTGCCCAGCTGGACCACGCCGAACAGGCTCAGCACCGTCCCGTCGATGCCGAAGCGGGCGGAGGCCTCGACCCCGGCCACCCCGAAGGACGCCCGCCCGGAGACGGCGCACAGGTAGGCCAGGACGCCCACGGCCCAGACGGAGTGCGCGCGGGTCACCGCTCGCCCCGCCCGGCCGCGGGGAGCACTCCCGCCGGCGGGGTCGCCTCGACGATCGCCCGGAACAGGGCGTCCACGCTGGGGGAGGAGGCGGTGCTGCGCGGAGAGGTGACCGCCACGAGGCGGCCCTCGTCGACGCTCCCGATCGGCGCGACCGCCATCCCCGAGGTGTCGCAGGTGGTCGCCGCCAGAGCGTTAAGCACTCCCACGCCGAGCCCGGCCCGGGCCAGGCCCACCACGGACTGCGGCAGCTCGGACTGCCAGGCCAGCGGGATCTCGAGCCCCCAGGCGCTGAGCGCCCCGGCGGTGTCCGGATCGACCGGCGCCCCGGGACGGGCGATCCCGATCAGCGGATGCTCGGTGAGCCGGTGCGGATCCAGGCCCTCCTCCGTCATCCCGCCGGCGGGCAGCAGCGGATGCTCCGGAGGGACCACCGCCACGTAGCGCTCGGTCCACAGGGGCACGCTGCGCAGATCCGCCGAGGGCGGGTCGTTCGCCACGGAATGGATCGCGAGATGGAAACGGCCCGAGGCGATGCCGGAGACGATGTCCGGCGTGGTGTGCTCGGTGAGCTCCACCCGCAGCAGGGGGTGGCGGGCGTGCAGCTCCGCCAGCACCCCGGGCAGGAAGCCGGCGCTCACGCTGGGATGGCAGCCCACGACCACCCGGCCCCGCAGCGTCCCCGTGTGGGCCTCGACCGCCTCCGCGCCCCGCTCCAGGGCGGCGAGCACCTCGCGGGCGTGGGGGAGGAAGGTCGTCCCCAGCTCGGTGGGCCCGATCGGGCGGTGGCTGCGATCCACGAGCGTCCCGCCGAGGGCACGCTCCAGGGCGGCGACGTGCGTGCTCACCCGGGACTGCGCCCGGTGCAGGGCGCGGGCGGCGCCGGAGAAGCTGCCGTGCTCGATCACGGCCACGAAGGTCTCCAGCCAGTCCGTCTGCTCGATGCGCGGCACAGATCCTCCTGGGCGGGCGTTGGCGGCGACGTCGGGACGTGCATCGTGGCAGGTCACGGCAAAGATCTGGCACAGGCTATCAAGTCGGGCAGCACCGCTGTCGAGGGGTCCGCACTCTGCCCGTCGGCCGCCGACCACGCACTGCGGCCCCGCAGGAGATCCTCTCCGACGGGGCCGCTGCGCGTGCTCCGGGCGCGCCCGGTCAGGACCTCGTGCGAACGTTCGTCATGCCGCCGTCGATGGGGAGCAGCACGCCGGTGGTGGAGCGGTTGCGGGGCGAGGCGAGGTAGCAGTGCGCCTCCGCGACCTCCTCGGGCTCGACGAGCCGGCCGTGGGGCTGGCGGGCGTTCAGCGCCGCACGCTCGGCCTCCGGGTCCGCGGCCTTCTCGAGCAGGCGGCCGATCCACGGGGTGTTCGCGGTGCCGGGCACCACGGCGTTGACCCGGATGCCCTCGGCGACCCAGTCGGCCGCCATGGCGAGGGTCATCGCCTGGACGGCGCCCTTCGAGGCGGAGTACAGCACGCGCTCGGGCAGGCCCAGCATCGAGGCGATCGAGGCGGTGTTGACCACGGCGGCGGACTCGGAGCGGCGGAGGTGGGGGAGCGCCGCCGTCGTCACGCGCGCCACGGAGATGACGTTGACGTCGAGCACGCGCGCCCACTCGGCGTCGTCGTTCGCGTCGACCTCGCCCTGGGCGCCGATGCCCGCGTTGTTGATGACGATGTCGATCCCGCCGAGCTCCTCGGCGGCGCGGTCCACGGCGGCCGTCACCGCGGCGGAGTCGGTGAGGTCGACCTGGATCTGCAGCGCGCCCTCGGGGGCGCCGGAGGGGTCGATGTCGAGCGCGGCGGTCCTCGCGCCCCGGGCCTGGAGGGCGCGGATCGTCGCGGCGCCGATGCCGGCGCCGCCACCGGTGACGATGGCCGCGAGTCCGTCGAACTCGAGATCCGATGCTGCGTTCATGGGGGTGTTCTCCTCGTCGAGTGGTGTCGATCAGCAGTCCCATCATGCGCCCTCCGCGTGCAGGAGGTCGGATGAATACACGGAGTGAGAGGGAAGTGAGAGGCACACGACGACGGCGTCCCACCAGGCCGCAGGGCGCCCGGCCCGGAGATTTCCGAAAGGGGATAAGGGATTCGCGGAACGCGTATGGCGACGGACTCGGCAACTGACCTGGCGCGCAGTAGCGTCGAAGTCCCCGCTCGCCGGAGGCCGTCGGCCCCTGCGCGGGGTCGGAGCCGGCCCGGCGCACCGCCAGCGGCCCTCCGCACTTCCTCGACGACGACGAAGGAGAGTCCCGATGACCTCTGTCCGCACGCCTCGCGGCACATCGGTCGCCCCCGGCGATGAGCAGTACACCCCGGCCACCAGGAGCGCCTCGACCAAGGCGCTGAAGCGGCTGCTGCCCTTCCTCCTGCTCATGTACGTGATCGCCTTCATCGATCGCACCAACATCGGCTTCGCCGAGGAGTCGCTCGAGGTCCACGCCGGGCTGTCCACGGCGGCCTACGCCTTCGGCGCCGGGCTCTTCTTCATCGGCTATGCCGTCTTCGAGGTCCCCTCGAACCTGATCATGCACAAGGTGGGAGCCCGCTGGTGGATGGCGCGGATCATGATCACCTGGGGCATCATCGCCTCCCTGTTCATGTTCACCACCGGGCCCACGATGTTCTACATCCTGCGATTCCTGCTGGGCGTGGCCGAGGCCGGGTTCTTCCCCGGCGTGATCCTCTACCTCACCTACTGGTTCCCGCGCCGACGTCGTGCCCAGGCCACGGCCCTGTTCTACATGGGCCTGCCCGTCGCCAACATCCTCGGCGGCCCCCTCTCCGGCGGCCTCATGGAGCTCGACGGGTTCCTCGGGCTGTGGGGCTTCCAGTGGATGTTCCTCATCGAGGGGCTCATCGCCGTCGCCGTCGGCGTGATCGCGTTCTTCTACCTCACCGATCGGCCGCGCAACGCCCGCTGGCTCACCGAGGAGGAGCGCACCGAGCTGCAGGCGACGCTCGACGCCGAATCCGCGCAGAAGGAGGAGGCCCGCCCTCTGACCTGGTGGCGCGCGCTGCTGAACGGCCGCATCCTCTACTTCTGCTTCGTGTACTTCACGATCCAGCTCTCCGTGTACGGCCTGACCTTCTTCCTGCCCCAGCAGATCGCGGGGATCGCCGGCCGCGACGTGGGCCTCGTGGTGGGCCTGCTGTTCACCATCCCCTGGGTGGTGGGCCTCGCGGCGAACTTCTTCTCGGGCCGGTTCGCGGACAGGACCGGCCGGTACCGGGACGTGGCGACCGTGCTGCTGATCGTCTCCGGCGTGGGCCTGCTGATGACCGGCCTGTTCACCCAGCCGGTGGTGGTCATGCTGGGCCTCTGCCTCGCGGCGGTCGGGTTCTGCTCCGCGCAGCCGATCTTCTGGAACATCCCCACCTCCTACCTCTCCGGCGCGGCGCTGGCCTCCTCCATCGGCCTCATCAACGGCGTGGGCAACCTCGGCGGCTTCGTCGCCCCGAACCTCCGGGTCTGGGTGGTCTCCACCTTCGGGACCGAGGCGGCCGGCCTGCTGATGCTCGCGACCATGCCCTTCCTCGGCGCCCTCTTCCTCGCCGGCACGAGACTCCTGGACCGGCGCAAGCCCGCCCCCACTGCCTGACCACCGCCAGACCCCGAACCGACCGTCCCCGAACCGACCCCTCGAAGGAGCCATCGTGCGAGCACTCGTCCTCACCGCCTTCCACCAGCTCGACGTCGTCGAGATCGACCGCCCCGATCCCGGACCCGGCGAGGTGCTGCTGCGCCTGTGCGCCACCGGCATCTGCGGATCCGACTTCCACGGCTTCACCGGCGACAACGGCCGCCGCGTGCCCGGCCAGATCATGGGCCACGAGTCCTCCGGCACCATCGCCGCGCTCGGCGAGGGGGTCGACGCCGCCGCGCTGCCCGTCGGCGCCCCCGCCACGTTCAACCCCGTCGTCGTCCCCGAGGACCAGGCCGCGGAGTACCGGGGCCAGGAGCACCACGCCCCGGGCAAGCAGGTCATCGGCGTGGTCCCGGACCGTCAGGCCTCGTTCGCCGACTACGTCGTGGTCCCCGCCCGCAACGTGCTGCTGCTGGACCCGGCGATGCCGCTCCACCTCGGCGCGCTCATCGAGCCGCTCGCGGTCGCGGTGCACGCGGTGGGCCTCGGAGAGCCCTCCCCGGAGCAGAAGGTGCTGGTCATCGGCGGAGGACCGATCGGCCAGAGCGTCGTCATCGCGCTGCAGCGCGCCGGCGTGGAGCAGATCGTCCTCTCCGAGCGGGACCCCGCCCGACGCGAGCTCGTCGCCTCCCTCGGCGTGCCCACGCTCGACCCGTCGGCCGGGGACCTTTCCGCCCAGGTCGCCGAGGTGCTCGGCGCACCCGCCGACCTCGCCGTCGACGCCGTCGGGATCAGCCCCACCATGGCCGACGCCCTCACCGCCACCCGCCTCGGCGGCCGGGTGGTGCTCGTGGGGATGGGCTCGCCCCGCCTCGAGCTGCCCGCCTTCGCGATCAGCACCGAGGAACGCACCGTGGTGGGCTCCTTCACCTACTCCGCCCAGGACTTCGCGGACGCGACCGCCTGGATCGGCGAGCATGCCGAGCAGGTGACGCCGCTGGTCAGCAGCATCGTCGGTGTGGAGGAGGCCCAGGCGGCCTTCACCGCGCTCGCCGCGGGCGAGGGCCCCGCCGGCAAGATCCTGGTCCGCTTCGACGGCCAGGAGGCCACGGCATGAGCACCCACCACCGCACCATCGCGCAGGTGCGCGCCTACACCGTCACCGGCGGCGGCGCCGACTACCACGACCAGGGCGCCGACCACTGGATCGACGACCACATCTCCACCCCGATGTCGGTCTACCCCGAGTACGCGCAGTCCCGTCAGTCCTTCGGGCTGAACGTGCTGGGCACCCTCATGGTCGAGATCGAGGCGGACGACGGCACCGTCGGCTTCGCCGTCTCCACCGGCGGCGAGCCCGGCGCGTGGATCGTCGAGAAGCACCTCTCGCGCTTCCTCGAGGGCGCCCGCGTCACCGACATCGAGCGGATCTGGGACCAGATGTACCGCTCGACCCTCTTCTACGGCCGCCGCGGCATCGTCCTGAACGCGATCAGCGCCGTCGACCTCGCGCTCTACGACCTGCTGGGCCGCCTCCGCCAGGAGCCGGTGTTCGCGCTGCTGGGCGGGCCCGTGCGGGACGAGCTGACGATGTACGCCACCGGCGCCCGGCCCGACGTGGCCAAGGAGCTGGGCTTCATCGGCGGGAAGATGCCGCTGCACCACGGCCCGGCCGACGGCGAGGAGGGCCTGGAGAAGAACATCGCCCTGCTCGCGGACATGCGGGAGAAGGTGGGCGACGACTTCTGGCTCATGTACGACTGCTGGATGTCACTGGATATCGACTACGCCACCCGGCTCGCCCACCGCGCCCACGAGCACGGCCTGCGCTGGCTCGAGGAGGCGCTGATCCCCGACGACTACTGGGGCTACCAGCAGCTGCGCAGGAACGTGCCCAAGGGCATGCTCGTCACCACCGGTGAGCACGAGGCGACCCGCTGGGGCTTCCGGCAGCTGCTCGAGATGGGCTGCGCGGACATCATCCAGCCCGACGTGGGCTGGTGCGGCGGCATCACCGAGCTGCTGAAGATCTCCTCGCTCGCCGAGGCGCACGGCGCCCTGGTGGTGCCCCACGGCTCCTCCGTGTACTCGTACCACTTCGTCGTGACCCGCACGAACTCCCCGTTCAGCGAGTTCCTGATGATGCATCCGACGGCCGAGGAGATCGTCCCGATGTTCTCGCCGATGCTGCTCGGCGAGCCCGTCCCCGAGAACGGGAGGATCCGCGTGCCGGACACCCCGGGCTTCGGCGTCGAGTTCAACCCCGAGATCCCGCGCCACCGCCCCTACGCCCACTGAGACCTCCCAGGTATCGCTGGGCGGGCGTCCCGGCACGCCGCCCGGCGGCTTGGCACAGTGGTGCCATGCCTGCGCTCCGTCCGTCGGCCCCCGAGGCCGACGGGCCGGACGAGCTCATCACCCCTTTCGAAGGAGAATCCATGGAACTGCGACGACTCGGCCCCATCGGCCAGGAGAAGCCCGCGCTCGTCAGCGACGGCGCGACGTATCGCCTCGACTCCCTCACCGAGGACATCACCGGCGCCTTCCTCGCCGACGGCGGGATCGAGAAGGCCGCCGCCGCGCTCGCGGCCGGGGAGCTGCCCGTCTGGGAGGGTGCCGAGGCGGAGCGCGTCGGCGCCCCGATCGCGCGACCCGAGGCCGTGATCTGCATCGGCCAGAACTACGCCGCGCATGCCGCGGAGTCCGGCGCCGAGCCGCCCACCACCCCGATCGTGTTCTTCAAGCACCCCAACACCGTGGTGGGCCCGTTCGACGAGGTCCCGATCCCGCCCGGTGCCACCACCGTGGACTGGGAGGTCGAGCTCGGTGTGGTCATCGGCCGCCGCGCCTCGTACCTGAAGGACGAGCAGGAGGCGCTCGACGTGATCGCCGGCTACGTCACCAGCCATGACGTCTCCGAGCGGAACTTCCAGCTGCAGGAGTCCGGCGGGCAGTGGTCCAAGGGCAAGTGCGCGGAGAACTTCAACCCCGTGGGCCCCGCGCTGGTCCCCGCGGCGGACGTCACGCCACAGGAGCTGCGGCTGTGGTCGAGCGTGAACGGCGAGGTCCGCCAGGACTCGAACACCTCGGACATGATCTTCTCGGTCGCGGCGCTGGTGCACCACCTCTCGCAGTACATGGTGCTCTCGCCCGGCGACCTCATCAACACCGGCACCCCGCAGGGCGTGGCCCTCTCCGGCCGCTTCCCCTACCTCGCCGACGGCGACGTGGTGGAGATCGGCATCGAAGGCCTCGGCGACCACCGCTCGGTCTTCGTCCAGCGCGGCTGAGGGTGCGGGGTCGGGGCAGGGCAGCCGGCCGCGTGCCGGCCCGGCCTCGGCCCCGGGGTGCCTGGCCTTCTTCAGCTCGGTCCTGGCTCGGCTCCCACATGGTCGGTTACTGGCGCCTGGGCGATGAGTACGGAGCTATTGGCATAGTCGTCGCTCCTGGTCCCGTAGCCGACCATGACCGCCCTGAGTCCGCTCCGCGCGGCCACGCCGGCCCGGCCGCCACGCAGCAGCGCCGGCCCGGCCCGAGGCCCCGGCTGGCTCGGCCAGCTCCAGCCCGATCCCGGCCCTGCCCAGCCTGGTCCCGGCCTGGCTCGGCTCCCACATGGTCGGTTACTGGCGCCTGGGCGATGAGTACGGAGCTATTGGCATAGTCGTCGCTCCTGGTCCCGTAGCCGACCATGACCGCCCTGAGTCCGCTCCGCGCGGCCACGCCGGCCCGGCCGCCACGCAGCAGCGCCGGCCCGGTCGCGCCGGCCCGCCCCCACCCCGGACACGACGACGGCGCCGACTCCCCTCGGGGAATCGGCGCCGTCGTCGCACCAGGTGGGGCAGCCGCCCCGGCCTCAGCGGGCCTTCGCCAGGCCCGCGTCGATCTTGCGCACGGCCGTGGTGTTCCTCCACGCCAGAGCCAGAGGCGGGATCGCGAAGAGCACCAGCGCGAGGGCGAAGGCCGGGTTCCAGCTCCACGCCACCACGGCCAGGCCGGCGACGACCATGGCGATGAGGAGCATCCAGCGGCGGTTGCGCTCGTAGGCCTCACGCATCTCGCGCAGCTCGGACTTCAGCTGCTCCTGCTCGGCGGAGGTGCGGGCCACGGGGCCCCGTGCCGCCTCCACCTCGGCGCGACGGGCGGCGCGCGTGGTCGTGACCAGGCGCACCGAGTAGGCGATCGCCGCCAGGATCACGAGCACCAGGCCGAGCCAGTTCTCCCGGCTCGCGAAGAGGGCCGAGAGCACGAGGCACGAGGCGATCGCGATGAGGTAGACGGGCACGCGCATGGCACCGGATCCTCTCACGGGCGCCTGCGCGGTCACGGCGCTCATCCGAGCAGGTCCATGAAGAACTGGATCAGGGCGAGCACACCGGCGACGGTGAGGAAGGTCGAGCTGATCAGCACCACCACCTGCACCCACCTGCGCATGCGGAACGGTGCGGGCAGGACCTTGTGCTCGGTCCACAGCTGGGCGAAGCCCCAGATGCCGAGCGAGAGCACGCCGCCGAGCACACCCGCGAAGGAGATCACGGTGGTGTAGCTGACGCCGGTGAACAGCAGCACCAGCGCGCCGCCGAAGGTGTACACGTTCACCCAGATGCGGAGCTTCTGGAAGTTGGCCTCGTTGCGGAACGACGGGAAGGTCGGGGCGAAGGCCTCGCGCACCGTGTACGGGTAGATGGTCGACAGCGCCTGCAGGGAGCCGAAGAACGCCGCCCAGATCGCGAGCTGGTACAGGTACACCAGCACCGGGCTGATCACGGAGAAGAACTGCGCCTGGCTGGTGAGGATGTTCGTGTCCTCGGGGACCTCCTGGGCGGCGCCGCTGCCCAGGATCACGTCGCCCAGCAGCACGAAGGTGATCGCCAGGATGCTCACGGAGACGAAGGAGGCGAGGATGTCGAGCTTCACGGCGCGCAGCCAGGCGCGGCCGTTGTCGACGTTGTCGGCGTCGGTGGCCAGCGGGATCTGCGCCTGATCGGTGTCCAGGCGGTTGAGCTTCTCCTCGAGCTCGGCGTGGTTCGGGGCGCCGAGCATGCCCCAGCGCTTGGCGCGCAGGGTGCCCACGTAGCCGATGTAGTCGTAGGTGCCGCCGCCGAGGGCGCCGAGGTAGGCGATGATCTCCAGCGGGATCGGCCGCGAGGCGACGTCGGGGTAGTCCGCCTGCACCCAGTCCGGGTAGCCGCTGGGGACGTTGGGGACCAGGCCCTTGAGGGCGTCGATCCACGGCGGGTTCGAGACGAACAGCGCCACGAAGGAGAACAGGATCATCAGGCCGACGACGACGGTCTGGAAGTTCTCCACGATCTTGAAGCTGCGCAGGAACACGGTGCCGAAGGCGACCAGGCCCCAGAACAGGCCCCAGATCTGCGGGTTGATGTCCGTGTGGAAGGTCCAGTTCGACCACTGGCCGAGGCCCTGCATGAACGCCACCGCCCAGGAGGGGAAGCAGATCACGGCGAGCACGCCGAGCATCAGGGCGAGCCAGTTGCGGGGGCCGGGGATGATCTGGGCCCAGCGCTGGAACGGGTGCTCGCCGGTGAGGGTGATGTAGCGGGCGCCGGAGTAGACGATCGACGCCTTCATGATCGCGCAGAGCACGAAGGTCCACAGGATCGCGGCCCCGAAGACGGCGCCGCCGCGCGAGGCGGAGAAGACCTCTCCGTTGCCGATGGTGACGGAGGCCAGGATCATGCCGGGGCCGGTGAAGGCCAGCAGGTTCCCGAAGCTCCATTTCTTCAGTCGTGGGTCCGCCTCGGGGAAGCGGAGCTCCCCGAGACCGAGCTTCTCAGGCTGTGACGTCGTCATGTCTGCTGGTCCTCCTTTGGGCCGAGCGTGGATCTCCGTGCGGTCGCGGGGGAGCGGCCGACGGTGCGTGCGTGGGTGGGTCCGGAGGATTGGACGGTGGGGTCCGGCTGGATCGGGGACCGAGGGCTGCGTTGCCCGTCGGCGGGCGAGACCCACGTCACGCTCGGATCGGAACAGTAAGCACTGGGCACTCGCTCCGTCAAGCAGTTCCTACAGGATCGGCGTGTCCTGCCAGGAGGCCGACGGCTCGACCCCGGGAGGGCGACAGGTCGACGCCGGCATGCCGGTAGGCGTCCGTGTCCTCGGCAGAAGCGGGTGCGGCACGGTCCGCGCGGGTCGCAGGCCGCCTCGTGAGAGCCTGCTTCCGTCGGCCGTGAATCCAATAGGATGGCGCGGCAACCTGCCGATGCATCACGCCGAGGAGAAGGGGAGATCGATGAAGATCGCCATCGTCGACAGCGACAACGAGAGCTTCGAGGAGGAGCACAAGGTCGCCGAACGCTTCGGGATCGAGCTCAGCCGGTCCCAGGCGTCGGACGAGCAGCAGACCATCGAGGCCGCGCGCGGCGCCGACGCGATCCTCGTCCAGTACGCCCCGATCACCGCCGCGGTGCTCGACGCCCTGCCGGACCTGCGCGCCATCGGCCGCTACGGCGTGGGGGTCGACACCGTGGACGTCGAGGCGGCCACCGCCCGCGGCATCGCCGTGTGCAACGTCCCCGACTACGGCGTGCAGGACGTCAGCGACCACGCCATCGCCCTGACCCTGTCCGTGGTGCGCGGCACCGCCCGCCTGGACCGCCTCGTGCGCGCCGGCGAGTACGGGCTCGTGCCGGTCAAGCCTCTGCACCGCATCTCCACCCTGCGCTTCGGGGTGGTGGGCCTCGGCCGGATCGGCGCGGCCACCGCCCGGAAGGCCCAGGCGCTCGGCTTCACCGTCATCGGCAGCGACCCCCAGCTCGAGATCGGCAGCCGCACGGCCGACGACATCGAGGTGGTCGACTTCGAGATCTTGCTCTCCACCTGCGACGTGATCAGCCTGCACGTGCCCCTGCTGGAGTCCACCCGCCATCTCATCGGCGAGGAGACGCTCGCGCGGATGAAGCCCGGCGCGATGCTGATCAACACCTGCCGCGGCGGAGTGGTGGACACGGAGGCCGTGGCGCGCGCCCTCCAGGACGGGCGCCTCCAGGGCGCGGGCCTGGACGTCTTCGAGCAGGAGCCGCTGGGCCTGGACAGCCCGCTGATGGACTGCCCCGGCGCCGTGCTCACCCCGCACGCCTCCTGGTACAGCGAGGAGTCCTACTCGGAGCTCAAGCGCCGCGTCACGGAGGCCGTGGCCGCGGTGATCCGCGGCGAGCGGCCGCGCGACATCCTCAACCCCGAGGTGCTGGACCGCGCCTGAGCGCAGGCGGCCGACGGGGCGCGCATCCCCGTCGGCCGCCGTGCGGCTCAGCGGATGCGGGAGGCGTGCGGGAGACTGGTCGCCGGCGCGTCGAGCCCCGCGACGGAGAGCCCCGCCGCCGACCAGCCACGCTCCGACCAGCCCCGATCCGACCAGCCTCGATCCGAGAAGACCCGATCCGAGAAGACCCGGGAGAGCCCGCATGCCGTCCCACGAATCCGCCGTTCCGCCCCCTGGCACGTCGGCCGCCGACCCCGGCGCCCCGACCGTCTCCGTGCTGGGACTGGGCCCGATGGGCGCTCCGATCGCCCGGAACCTCCTCGCCTCCGGGCGCCCCACCACGGTCTGGAACCGCACCCGCTCGCGGGCCGAGGCCTTCGCGGCCGACGGTGCACGGGTCGCCACCACCGTCGCCGACGCCGCGGCCGACGTCGTGCTCGCCGTGCTGCCCGACGTGCCCCAGCTGCGCGAGATCCTCGACGAGGCGGCGCTCGCCGCGTTCGAGGCGGCCGGCTCGCTGCTCGTGATCACCTCCACCACCAGCCCGGAGCAGGTGCGTGCGCTCGCCGAGGAGCTCGCCCCGCGCGGGGTGCGGGTGCTGGATGCCCCGATGTCCGGCGGGGTGGCGGGCGCGGTCGCCGGGACCCTGAGCCTGATGGTGGGCGGCGCCGAGGAGGACGTGGCACGGGCCCGGCCCGTGCTGGAGACCATCGGCGGCACCCTCACTCACCTCGGCCCGCTGGGCGCCGGCTCCCTGGCGAAGCTCTGCAACCAGGTGGTGGTGGCCGGGACCCTCGCTGCCCTCGCCGAGGCGTACGGCCTGGCTCGCGCCGGCGGGATCGACGCGGAGGGGCTCACGGAGGTGCTGGCCGGCGGTCTCGCCGCGAGCGAGGTGCTCACCCAGAAGCGGGACAAGCTGCTCGAGCGCGACTACGCCCTCGGCGGCAGCACCGACAACCAGGTCAAGGACCTCCGCTACGCGACCGCGGCGCTCGAGCAGGCCGGGGTGACGGGACGCCTGACCCCTGTGCTGCTCGCGGCGTACACCGAGGTGGTCGAGCGCGGCGGCGGTCAGCTCGACCACGCCGCCGTGCAGGAGCTCTACCTGGACGAGTGACAGACTGGCCGGAACCTTCCCTGTCCCGCCCGTCCCGTCCGTCCCGCTCCGCCCATTCCGCCCCACCTCGGAGGTCCCGTGCCCGCACCCGTCCTGCACAGCGAGGTGGCGCGCGCCCTGGGCGAGGAGATCGTCGGCGGGGTGGTGCCCGCCGGGCACGTGCTGACCCTCGCCGGCCTCGAGGAGCGCTTCTCCCGCTCGCGCACCGTGCTGCGCGAGGCGGTGCGGGTGCTGGAGTCCCTGGGGCTGGTCGTCTCGAAGCGGCGCGTGGGCGTGGTGGTGCAGCCGCCGGAGGCCTGGTCCGTGCTCTCGCCGCAGGTCATCGCCTGGCGGCTGGGATCCGGGGCGCGCGAGGAGCAGCTGCGCAGCCTCACCCAGCTGCGCCGCGCGATCGAGCCGAACGCCGCCCGCGCCGCCGCCGCGCGCCGCGGCGGGGACGCGGCCGGGCCGCTGCTCGAGGCCGCCGAGCGCCTGCAGGCCCTCGGCGAGCGGGGCGAGGGAGCGACCGAGGCGTACATCGAGGCGGACGTCGCCTTCCACGCCCAGCTCCTGCGGGCCAGCGGGAACGAGATGTTCGCGGCCCTCGAGCCCTCGATCTCCGAGGTGCTCCGCGGCCGGGCCCGCCTGGGCCGCAACCCCGCCTGGCCCACCCCCCGCTCGCTCGATCATCACCGCGAGCTCGCCCGCGCGGTCGCCGAGGGACGTGCCGAGGAGGCCGAGGCCATGGCCCGCGCCATCGCCGGCGACGTGCTGCGCGAGGTCGCCGGGCACGAGGGCTCGCCGGAGGACTGAGCCGCCCGGTCGTCGGACTCTGGCCCGTCGGCCGCCGGGCCGACGTCCGCCCGTCGGCCGACGGATCCCTCCGCCGTCGTCGGCCCAGCGCCCGCCGCATCATTGGTGTTACCTTTGACGCGATGTCGCCGCGCCGTCGCGTCCCTCCTGCTCCGGGAGCTGCCCCGTCGGCGCCCCCGGCGACCGGACCGGACCCCGGAGAGGACCCGACGATGAACGAGCTGCGCAGTGCCGACTGGTACGTGGGCGATGACCGCAACGCCTACATCCACCGGGCCTGGATGCGGCGCGGACTGCCCGCCTCCGCCTTCGACGGCACCCGCCCCCACATCGCGATCGCCAACACCGCCAGCGCCCTGGTGCCCTGCAACATGCACCTCGGCGAGGTGGCCCGATCGGTCTCCGACGGCATCTACGAGGCCGGCGGCATCCCGCTGGAGCTGCCCGTGATGGGCCTCGGCGAGACCCTGGTGCGCCCCACCGCCATGCTCTGGCGGAACCTCGCCGCGATGCAGATGGAGGAGATGTTCCGCGCCAACCCCCTCGACGCCGTGGTGCTGCTCGGCGGCTGCGACAAGACCGTCCCCGCGCTGCTCATGGCCGCCGCCTCCGTGGGCCTGCCGGCCCTGGTGGTGCCCGGCGGGCCGATGCTCTCGGGCACCTTCCGTGGCACGCCGCTGGGCTGCGGCACCGACGTGTGGAAGCTCAGCGAGGACGTGCGCGGCGGCGACCTCACCGAGAAGGACTTCCTGGCCTCCGAGTCCTCGATGATCCGCTCCAAGGGCCACTGCAACACCATGGGCACCGCGTCGACGATGGGCCTGGTCGCCGAGGCGCTCGGCATGGTCCTGCCCGGCCTGGCCGGAACGCCCGCCCCCGACGCGCGCCTGCTCGAGGGCGCCCATGCGAGCGGCCGGAGGATCGTGGAGATGGTCGCCGAGGGGCTCACCCCGCAGAAGGTCATCACCGAGGGCAGCGTCCGCAACGCCATCGTGGCCCTCGCCGCGATCGGCGGCTCCACCAACGCCGTGGTGCACCTGCTGGCGATCGCCGGCCGACTGGGCCTGGACATCTCGATCGACGACTTCGACCGCACCGGGGCGGACGTCCCCCTGCTGGTGAACCTCCAGCCCTCCGGGAAGCACCTGATGGACGACCTCTTCCGCGCCGGCGGCTTCCTCGCCGTGCTGCGGGAGGTGCGGGAGCTGCTGGACCCCGAGGCGATCACCGTCTCCGGCCGACCGCTCGCGGACCACCTCGACGAGGCCCGGATCTGGGACGCCGACGTCATCTCCGCCCGCGAGACCCCGCTGCAGGAGAAAGCCGGCATCGCGGTGCTCCGCGGCAGCCTCGCCCCGGAGGGCGCGATCGTGAAGCCCGCGGCGGCGACCCCCGCCCTGCTCCAGCACCGGGGCCCCGCGCTGGTCTTCGACTCGATCGAGGACTTCCGCTCCCGGATCGACGACCCCGAGCTCGAGGTCGACGAGGACACCGTGCTGATCCTGCGCGGCTGCGGCCCCAAGGGCTACCCGGGCATGCCGGAGGTCGCGAACATGCCCCTGCCCCGCAAGCTGCTCGAGCGCGGCGTGCGCGACATGGTGCGGATCTGCGACGGGCGCATGAGCGGCACCGCCTACGGGACCGTGGTCCTGCACGTCTCGCCGGAGGCGGCCGACGGGGGCCCGCTCGCCCAGGTCCGCACCGGCGACACGATCGTGCTGGACGTGGAGCAGCGTCGGCTGGACGTCGAGGTGGACCCGGCCGAGCTCGCCGCCCGCACCCCGGACGCCGCGACCGTCGAGGGGTTCGCGACCCCGGCCCGCGGCTGGCAGAGGCTCTACATCGATCATGTGACCTCGGCGAGCCTCGGCGCGGACCTCGACGTGCTCACCGGCGCGAGCGGACCGGACGTGCACCGCGAGTCCCACTGAGCGCGCAGGTCAGGCGGCGGTGTCCGCTCCCGCCTCGGCCTCGGACTCCGCGGCGGCGGGGCTCGGGGTGCGCAGCACGTAGATCCCGTACGCGGCGACCACGGCGAAGCAGACGGCCACGACCAGGTAGCTGGTCCGGGCGGAGCTGATGTCGATCACCCAGCCGTGGAGCAGCGGCATGACCGCCCCGCCCACGATCGCCATGATCAGGCCGGCCGCGCCGTACTTCGTGTCCTGTCCCAGGCCCTCCAGGGCGACGCCGTAGATCGTGGGGAACAGCAGGGAGATGCAGCCGCTGAGCAGCACGATCGCGACGGCGCCCACGATGTTCCCGCTCAGCACGGCCAGCACGGACAGCGCCGTGCCGAGCGTGCACATCAGGACCATCAGCTTCCGGGCGTCGAAGCGGCCCATCAGTGCGACCATCACGAAGCGCATGATCAGGAAGACCAGCAGCGAGGCCTGCAGCCAGTAGCCCGCCCGGGTGTCGTCCACCCCGAGGGTCTCGGTGACGTAGTGGATGGTGAAGGTCCAGATGCAGATCTGCGCGGCGATGTTGAAGAACTGCGCGACCACGCCGAAGGAGTAGCGGCGGTTCCGCAGCAGGCGGGAGAGGCGCGCGCCGATCCGCTGCTCCGCGCCGCGCTCGGCATCGGCCATGACGGCCGGGTTCTTCGGGACGCGGACCATCGCGATCGCGATCGCGATGAGCACCAGGGCCATCGCCACGCCGATGT
This sequence comes from Brachybacterium ginsengisoli, assembly GCF_002407065.1. Classification (NCBI taxonomy): domain Bacteria; kingdom Bacillati; phylum Actinomycetota; class Actinomycetes; order Micrococcales; family Dermabacteraceae; genus Brachybacterium; species Brachybacterium ginsengisoli. The sequence continues at coordinate 3,816,559 of NZ_CP023564.1, read as the reverse complement.
ACGGCCCCATCACGGCCTGCAGCTCGGAGGAGCGGATCGACTCCAGCTCGTCCTGGGAGAGGGCGGCGCGCTCCTCGGCGGTCGAGGGGTTCACGCGGGGGAGGATGAGCATCGCCGCCAGGAGCACGCCGAGGTTCGAGCCCACCGGGTTGAAGGCCTGGGCGACGTTCAGGCGGCGCGTGGCGGTCGCCTCCGGTCCCATGGCCATCACATAGGGATTGGCGCTGGTCTCCAGGATGGACAGGCCCGCCGCCAGGGTGAACAGGGCCGCGAGGAACATCGTGTAGGTCATGATCTGCGAGGCCGGGAAGAACAGGAACCCGCCGAAGCTGGCCAGCAGCAGGCCGATGAGCACCCCGCCCTTGTAGCCGGGGCGGGAGTTGATCCAGGCGGCCGGGATCGCCAGCACGCAGTAGGCGCCGTAGAACGCGAACTGCACCAGCGAGGACTGGAACGCCCCCATGGAGAAGACGGAGCTGAACACCGAGACCAGCGGGTCGGTCATGTTGTTCAGCACGCCCCAGGCGGCGAAGCAGGTCACGATCAGGATGAACGGCAGGCGCATGCCGCGGTGCAGGAAGCCGCGCCGCCCCGGGCTCGGCGTGTCCACGGCGGGTGTCCGGGTGGTGGGTGACGTCATGGGGGTTCCTCGCAGAGCTCGTCATCGAGTGCATCACGGCCCTCTGGAGTGGTCCGATGATTGCGCTGACCCGCGGCACGCTATCAGGGGCGATGCGGCCCTGCATGTCGGCCCAGATCTCTCCGTCACACCGTGCGCACTTCCCCCGTTGCGTCGACGTCGGTGGTCGGAGTGATGAGCCCGGCAGTACGGGAGGGTTGCCGAGTCGTTCGGAAAGATGGGATGATCTTCCGGTCGACGGGGCTCGGGTCCCCGCCGGCGGCGACAGGCACCGAGCCCGATCACGAAGGGAATGTCCGTGGAACTGCGACGTCTCGGCCCGGTGGGCCAGGAGAAGCCGGCTGTGGTCTCCGAGGGAGCCACCTATCGGCTCGACGGTCTGACCGCCGACATCGACGGCGGCTTCCTCGCCGCCGACGGCATCGCGCGCGTGCGCGAGGCGCTCGCCGCGGGGGACCTGCCCGTCTGGGAAGGGGCCGACGCGGAGCGCATCGGCGCCCCGATCGCCCGCCCGCAGGCCGTGCTCTGCATCGGCCAGAACTACGCCGCGCACGCCGCCGAGTCCGGGGCGGAGCCGCCCGCGGTCCCGATCCTGTTCCACAAGCACCCCAACACCGTGGTGGGCCCCGAGGACGACGTCGAGATCCCGCCGGGCGCGCAGAAGGTCGACTGGGAGGTGGAGCTCGGCGTCGTGATCGGCATGGAGGCCGCCTACCTGCCCGACGAACAGGCCGCGCTCGGTGTCATCGCCGGCTACGTGACCAGCCACGACGTCTCCGAGCGGGGCTACCAGCTGGCCGAGTCCGGCGGGCAGTGGTCCAAGGGCAAGAACGCCCGCGGCTTCAACCCGCTCGGTCCCGGGCTGGTCCCGGCCGACGAGATCGACCCCCAGACCCTGCGCCTGGCCTCGAGCGTGAACGGCGAGCCCCGCCAGGACTCCACCACCGCCGACATGATCTTCTCCGTCGCGCAGATCATCCAGCACCTCTCGCAGTTCATGGTGCTCTCGCCCGGCGACCTCATCAACACCGGCACCCCGCAGGGCGTCGCCCTCTCGGGCCGCTTCCCGTACCTCGTCGCCGGCGACGTCGTCGAGATCGGCATCGAGAACCTCGGCGCCCAGCGCACCACCTTCGTCCCCGCCACGATCTGACCCGCCACGATCTGACCCGCCACGACGTACCCCGCCACGACCTCCTCGGCCGCGGCCACCTCGCAGAGAGCGACCCGATGAGCATCTTCACCGCCCTGGACGTCCAGGACGTCCGCTTCCCCACCAGCCGTGATCTCGACGGCTCCGATGCCATGAACACCGACCCGGACTACTCGGCCGCGTACCTCACCGTGCGCACCGACACCCCCGACGAGGGCACCGCCCTGGTGTTCACCATCGGCCGCGGCAACGACGTGCAGAGCGCCGCGATCGCCGCGCTCGCCCCGCACCTCGTGGGCCGGGACGTCGAGGAGGTCCTCGCCGACCTCGGCGGGATGTACCGCGAGCTCACCCACGATTCGCAGCTGCGCTGGCTCGGCCCCGACAAGGGCGTCATGACCATGGCGATCGGCGCCGTGGTCAACGCCCTGTGGGACCTGCGCGCCCGTCGCGAGGGCCGCCCGCTGTGGCTCACCCTCGCCTCCCTCGGCCCCGAGGAGCTGCTGGACCTCGTGGACCTGCGCTACCTCGAGGACGCCCTGACCCGCGAGGAGGCGCTGGAGATCCTGCGGCGCGGAGCGGAGGGCAAGGAGGAGCGCATCGCCGCCCTGCGCGAGCACGGCGTGCCCGCCTACACCACCACTCCCGGCTGGCTCGGCTACAGCGACGAGAAGCTCACCCGCCTGCTCGGCGAGGCCCGCGACGAGGGCTTCGAGATGGTCAAGCTCAAGGTCGGAGCCGACCCGGCCGACGACGAGCGCCGCATGCGCATCGCCCGCGAGGTGATGGGCCCCGGCTTCCCGATCGCGATCGACGCCAACCAGCGCTGGGGCACCGCCGAGGCGATCGAGGCGATCCGCGCCCTGGCCCCGTACGAGCCGTACTGGGTCGAGGAGCCCACCAGCCCCGACGACATCCTCGCCCACGCCGCGATCCGCCAGGGGGTCAGCCCCGTGCGCGTCGCGACCGGCGAGCAGGGTGCGAGCCGCGTGCTGTTCAAGCAGCTGCTGCAGGCCGGGTCCATCGACGTGCTGCAGGCGGATGCCACCCGCGTCGCCGGCATCAACGAGAACCTCGCCATCCTGCTGCTCGCGGCGAAGTTCGACATCCCCGTCTGCCCCCACGCCGGCGGCGTCGGCCTGTGCGAGATGGTCCAGCACGTGGCCTTCCTCGACGCGGTCGCCGTGGGCGGGGAGGACCAGCGCCGACGCATCGAGTTCGTCGACCACCTCCACGAGCACTTCGAGGTGCCTGTGCGCATCGAGAACGGCGCCTACATGCCGCCCGAGGAGGTCGGCGGCGGGGCGCGCATGCACGCCGCCTCGGTGCAGGACCACCTGTTCCCCGACGGGCCGGTCTGGGCCGAGGGCGCTGAGGGGGTCGCGTCGGCTTCTTCGGATCTGTCGGATCCGTCGGCCGCCGGCACCCCGGGCGCCGCGCCGGTCGCCCCGTCGGCCGCCGTCGCCCCCTGAACCCCGCGCGCACTGAGAGGATCTCCCCATGGAGAACATCGCCCTGCACACCCGCATCGCAGAGGGCCGCGAGGCCGACTACGACCGCGAGCACGCCCGCATCCCCGACGAGCTCGACGCGTCCCTGCGCGCCGCCGGCGTGCACGCCTGGCGCATCTGGCGCGACGGCCGCGACATCTTCCACCTGGTCGAGGTCGAGGACTACCAGGCGATGCGCCGCACCCTCGCCCAGGACCCGGTCAACCAGCGCTGGCAGGAGCACATCAACCAGTACCTCGAGGTGGTCGACGACTACGGCGGCGAGGACACCGGGATCCGTCCCGTCTGGGAGCTGCCCGAGCAGCCTGCCGCGGGGGTGAGCGCATGAGCGCCCGCCAGCCGCTCGCGCTGCCGCGCCTCGGCTTCGGCGCCGCCCAGCTCGGCAACATCTTCCGCGTCACGACCGACGAGGAGGCCGACGGCGCCGTGCGCGCCGCCTGGGACGCCGGGATCCGGTACTTCGACACCGCCCCGCACTACGGCGTCGGCACCTCCGAGCGCCGGCTCGGGGAGCGCCTGGCCGGGTACCCGCGCGACGAGTACCTCGTCTCCACCAAGGTGGGGCGCCTGCTGGTGCCCGGCCCGGGCACCGGCGACGACCTCGAGAACGGCTTCCACGTCCCCGACGACCTCGTGCGCCGCTGGGACTGGACCGAGGCCGGGGTGCGCCGCTCGCACGCCGAGTCCCTCGAGCGCCTGGGCCTGGACCGCGTGGACATCCTCTTCGCCCACGACCCCGAGGAGGGCCCGGCGGACGCCGCGATCGAGGAGGGCCTGCCCGCCCTCGCCGCGATGCGCGAGGAGGGCCTGGTCAGCGCCGTCGGCGTCGGCTCCAAGGACGCCGACGTGCTCACCCGCGCCGTCCGCACCGGGCTGATCGACCTGGTCATGCTCTCCGGCCGCTACACGCTGCTCGAGCAGGCGGCCTCCGCCGAGCTGCTCGAGGCCTGCATCGAGCACGGGGTGGGAGTGGTCGCGGTCTCCGTGTTCAACTCCGGCCTGCTCTCCCGGCACCAGGTCGCCGAGGACTCCCACTACGAGTACGCCCAGGCTCCTGCCGAGCTGATCGCCCGCGCCCGCGAGCTCGCCGCGATCGCGGAGCGGCACGGCGTGACCCTGCCGGACCTCGCCGTCCAGTACCCGCTGCGCCACCCCGCGGTGCGCTCCGTGGCGCTGGGCATGCGCACCGCCGCCCAGGTGGAGTCGAATGCCGAGCGCATGGGCGTGGAGATCCCCGAGGTCGCCTGGGAGGACGTCGCCCGCCTCGAGGCCGCCGCGCGACAGGGGTCGGCGACCGGGGAGAGCCCCGATGCCGGGCGCTGATCCGTCGGCCGACGGGGTCGTCGGCGGGGCCGACGGGGCTGGTGCTGCCGGGGCCGTCACCGACACCCACCTGCACCTGTGGGACCTCGCCGAGAGCTCCTACGCCTGGCTCGCCGGCGCCGCGGAGCCGCTGCGGCGCACCGTGTCCTTCGAGGGCGTCCGCGCCGACCTCGAGCAGCTCGGCGTGACCCGGGTGGTGCTCGTCCAGGCCGACGACACCACCGCGGACACCGCCCACCTCCAGCGCGCCGCCCGCGCCATCGAGGCCGGGCCGGACGGGGGAGCGAGCACCGTCGTGCGCGCCGACGTGGTGGGCTGGCTGCCGCTGATGGACCCCGCCGCCGTGCGCGAGGCGCTCGCGGATCCGCAGCGCACCGACCACCTCGTGGGCGTGCGCCATCTCGTGCACGACGAACCCGACCCCGGGTTCCTGGACCGGCCCGAGGTCGCGCAGTCCCTGGATCTGCTCGCCGAGGCCGGTCCGCCGCTCGACGTGCCCGACGCCTTCCCGCGCCACATGGAGCAGGTGGAGTGCGTGGCCCGTCGCCATCCCGGTCTCACCGTGGTGCTGGACCACCTCGGCAAGCCGCCGCTGGGCGACGCCGCGGCGATGCCGCTGTGGGACGCGCAGCTGGAGCGGATCGCGGCCTGCCCGAACGTCGTCGCGAAGGTCTCCGGCCTCGCGACCAGCGGTGACGGCGACTTCGCCGCCGCTGCGGACCGCGCTCTCGAGCTCTTCGGCGCGGACCGTCTGATGGTCGGCTCGGACTGGCCGATCGCCCCCACGCACCTGGACCTCGGCAGCGGCTTCGCGCCCCTGCTCGCCCACGTGCGCACCTGGGAGGCGGCCGACGTCGCCGCCGTGACCCGCGGGACCGCCGCCCGCATCTACCGCCGCCCGGGCGACCCGGCCCCCGCCACCTGACCGCGGCCGGGCCAGGCCTCGCCCGGCCGGGCGTGCCGATAGTCAGCTGACGAACCAGATCCGGCGCGATTCCGGTTCGCCAGCTGACCGTTGAGCGCTGCTGTGGCCGCGTGGTGGTGGTGACACCGCGGTTCGCCGGGCCGGGCGTGCCGATTGTCAGCTGGCGAACCAGATCCGGCGCGATTCCGGTTCGCCAGCTGACCGTTGAGGGCTGCTGTTGCGTCGGGGCGGCTGGGCCGCCGCCCGCGTCAGCTGACCGGCGGCTCGCCCTTCTGGAGCAGCCACGACTCGACGCCCGCGACGTGCGCCGCGGCGTAGGTGCGGGCCAGGTCCGCGCGGCCGGCGCGCAGCGCGTCCAGGATCCGGCGGTGCTCCGAGAGGGTCCGCTCGACGGCCGAGTCGTCGGTCAGGCCTCGCCACACCCGCGCCCGCGAGGTCGAGCTGGCCAGGCTGTCCAGCAGCGAGCTGAGGTAGTCGTTGGGGCAGCGGTCGTTGATCAGGTGGTGGAAGGCGATGTCGGCCTCGACGAGCTCCTCGATGGTGGAGCTGCCGTCGAGGTCGGCCATGGTCTGCTCGAGCCGCACGAAGTCCTCGTCGACCAGATGCGGGCAGGCCTGCTCGACGGCGACCGGCTCGAGCAGGCGTCGGATCTCGATGATCTCCACGTAGCTGGAGTCCTGATGGAGGTCCAGCACGAACGCGAGCGACTCGAGCAGCTGCTCGGGCTCGAGCGCGGTCACGTAGGTGCCGTCGCCCTGGCGCACGTCCAGCACCCGGATCACGGAGAGCGCCTTGACCGCCTCGCGCAGCGAGTTGCGCGAGACGCCGATCCGCTCGGAGAGCTCGCTCTCGGTGGGCAGGCGATCGCCGGGCTTGAGCGTCCCGTCGATGACCATCTGCTTGATCGCGCCGATCGCGCGGTCGGTGACTGCTGAGGCCATCAGCGCCATCCCTTCATGGTGGGGAGAGGGACGCGCGTCATCGCGGGTCCTCGATCTCGAGCAGATCCATCGCGTTCGCGCTCGCCTGCTCGATCTGCTCGTGCTCGGGCTGCTCCTTCTGCATCCGCTCGAGGTAGGGCTGCGAGCGCTCCACCTGCCGCTCCAGGTTCGTCACCGTGGTGAGGAAGTTCTGGTTGGCCTGGGAGCGGAAGGCGTCGATGCCGTCCATCGTGGTGAACAGGTTGTCGAAGGCCTTCTGCAGCGTCTCCTCGGAGACCCCGGAGGTCGCGGCCTGCTCCTGGATCTTCACGGAGTTGTCCGCGAGCATCTGCGAGGTGCGGGAGATGAGGTTGTCGGTGGTGCGGTTGACCGCGTCGATCTGGTCCAGCACGATCTTCTGGTTCTCGAGCGCCTGGGCGGTGATCACCGCGGTGCGCAGCGCGGTGACGGTGGTGGTCCGCGCCCGCTCCACGCCCTGCTGGAGCTTGGTGTTGTTGTCCTCGATGAGGCCCATCGACAGGTAGGCCTGGACGGTGACCGCGATCTGGGTCGCGACGTCCTGGCGGCGCTGGCGCACGGCGAAGAGCACGTCCCGCTCGAGGGCGTCGGCCTCGGCGGCCCTGCCCTCGGCGCGGGTCTGCTCGGCGCGCCGCACCGCCCGGTCGTCCAGCAGGCCCAGCAGGTAGGAGGCCTTCTTCAGGGCGGCGAGGTCCTCCCACAGCGCCCGACGCTCGACGGCCAGCTCGGCGTTGTCCTTCTGCAGCATCTCCTGGCCGCGGCCGAGCGCGCCGAGCACCTGGTCCAGCTGGTCCTGGTTGGACTCGAAGGTGCGGAAGTAGCGCTTGGCGACGTTGCGCCCGGGCAGCCAGCCCAGCGCCTTGCTGCCGAAGGTCTCCTCCTTGGGGGCAAGATCCTCCATGGTGGTGCGCAGCTCGGAGAGCGACTTCGCGACCGACTCCTGCGCGGTGCCCTTCTCCTTCGACTCCCGCAGCGACTGCTGCATGAAGCGGGAGGAGGTCTGGGTGGTGCGCTCGAAGGTGCGCCGCGCGACCGCGCCGAGCGCGTTGACCTGCGCGGTGTACTCCTGGGAGTGGGGGTTGAGCTGGGCGACCTGTTCGACCCACGAGTCGGCCCGCTGCTCGAGCTCGGCCTGCTGCTCGGCGGGGACGTCGGGCAGCATCGCGCCGGCCTGGTCGTCGTCGACCGACGCGACCGGCTCGGCGGGGGTGATCTCCTGGGCGGGAGCGGGTGGCTGGAGCTTGTCCATCGGGGCCTCCTGGGTGGATTCGCGGGGTGAGAAGTCTGTGGTCGGGGAGCTGGGGCGATCAGACGTCGATGATCGGGTCCAGGTGATGGTCGGCGAAGCGGGTGCGCAGGAACTCGGCGTGCACCTCGAGGGAGCGGGAGACGCCGCCGACGATGTCGCCCTCGATCTGCTCGACCTCCTCGCGGAGCACGTCCAGCTGGCGGTCGATGCTCTCGAGGTTCGCCATCGCCTCCTGCCGGGCGGTCCCCTCGAAGGTCCGCAGGAAGCCGATGGTCTCGCCCGCGGCGTCGACCAGCTCGGGCACGTAGCGGCAGGCGATCCCCTCGAGCATCATCACCTCGCTCGAGGACGCACGCTGTGCCTGCAGCCGCTCGGAGCCCACCAGGGCGTCGATCCTGGTCGTGAGGGTGCCGACGGCGTCGAGCACGGTGACGGCGGCGGGCGTGCTGGTTGCCTGGGGTCGCAGCGGGGCGAGGCGCTCCCGGGTGGTGACGTCGGCGGTGAGGATCCGTTCGAGCAGCTCGCGGGTGCCGCCGGCGACGGAGGCGTCCAGCACCGGGCGCTCCTGCTCACGGCGGGGCAGGTTCGCGGCGACGCCCACGCCGCCCAGGGCCACCACGCCCACACCGGCCGCCGCGGCCACGGCGAGCAGCGGGCCGCCGAGCCCGGTGCCGAGCACCACCGCCAGCGTGATCAGCGCCGCGAGCCCGCCGACCACCACGGGAGCCCCGAAGCGCACCAGGGGTGAGCGACGGGGGCGGCCGACCGCGCGGGAGGCGGGGGAGCTGACGGTCCCCTCGAGCGGCTTCTGGACCGGCCCCCACAGGTCACGGCGCTCGGCGGTGGCCTTCCAGGGGAGGTCCTGATCGCCGGGGGAGGGCGCGAAGGGATCGGGGAACCTGCTGTCCCCGTTCGTCGGCGGCTCGGCCGACGGATCCTGTGCTGCGCTCACTGCTCCTTCTGTCCTCCCCCGAGACGGAGACGAGGGTGCCGCGGGGAGGGAGCGATGCGGTCGCCGTCCTGTGCCGTGCGGGCCCCTCGACCTGGGCGTGCTGAAAGGCTATCGCGAGGAGCTGGACGACGCCCTGGGGATATCCGGACATCTCCTCCACGCCGGCCCGTCCGCACCGGACGTCCGCACCGGACGTGCGCGCCGGCCGCGCCGCCCGTCCACCCCCCCCGCGCCGCCCGGCCGGACGTGACGCGATTGTGCGTCTGGCTTCCACGCGTGGAAGCACAGCGCGCAATGGCGGAGGGGGAGGTGCCCGTGGCGTCGGCCGGGCCGTCGAGGAGGAGCCTCGCGCACAGCCCGTGCATAGTGCGTCACCTGGAGGGGTGAGCAGGGATCCGCGGTGGCATACTGATGCGTCGTCACGGTTTACGTTTGAACGACTGAAAGCTCTCATGATGACTTCGAGCGAAGCGCTGCCCGCCGAGGCGGCCGCGTCCCACGAGGAGCGCCCCGCGCGCCCCGGCGTGGGCCGCGCCTTCCTGCGCCCGCTGCCCCTCGCGGCCGCCGTGGTCGTCGTGCTCAGCGTGCTCGGCGCGCTCCTCGCCCCGCAGCTCGCGGCCCTCAGCGGCAACGACCCCTTCACCTACCATTCGGACGCCCTGGCCGCGGACACCTCTCCCGCCGGGGCGTTCGGCGGGGTCAGCGGCGCCCACTGGTTCGGCGTGGAGCCCGGCACGGGCCGGGACCTCTTCTCCCTCGTGCTCTACGGAGCGCGGGTCTCGCTGCTGGTGGGCCTCGCCTCGACGGTCCTCGCCACGCTGATCGGCGTGGTCCTCGGCATCGTCGCCGGCGCCGTCGGCGGCCTGGTCGAGAAGCTGGTGGACTTCGCCACCGATGTCACCCTCGGCTTCCCGTTCCTCATCTTCGCGATCGCGCTCAGCGCCCTGTTCCCGCTCGAGGCGCCGCGCGCCCTCCTGCTCACGCTCGTGATCGGCATGTTCGGCTGGCCCGGCATCGCCCGTGTGGTCGCCGCGGAGACCCGGGTCATCGTGCAGCAGCCCTATGTCGTCGCCTCGCGCGTGATGGGCGCCCGCTTCGGTCATCTGTTCCGCCACCAGGTGCTGCCCAACGTCGCCTCCACCGTGATCGTCTACTCCTGCATCTCGCTGCCGGGCCGCATCGCCGCGGAGGCCACGCTGTCCTTCCTCGGCGTGGGCATGCTGCCGCCCACCCCGTCGTGGGGGCGCTCGATCGGCGACGCCATCGGCTGGCTGCTCGTGGACCCGGCGTTCCTGCTGTTCCCCGCGGCCGCCCTCTTCCTGGTGACCTTCTCCTTCAACATCCTCGGCGACACCCTGCGCGACGCCCTCGACCCCCGCGGAGGCCGCGCATGAACCCCGCCGTGCTCCGTGCGGTCCGCAGCCTCGGCGTGCTGCTGGCCGTGCTCGTGCTGACCTACGCGATCTTCTACATGGCCCCCGTCGATCCGGCGCTGCGGATGTGCGGCAAGCCGTGCTCGCCCGAGGACCTCGAGGCCGCCCGCGGCTTCATGGGCTTCGACACGCCCTGGTGGGCGCAGCTGGGGAGCTTCCTGGCCGCGATCTTCGTGGGCCGCACCTTCGGCTCCGCGGACGTCGTCGTCGAGTGCGCGGCACCGTGCCTGGGCTACTCCTTCCAGTACCACCAGGACGTGACCTCGCTGATCATCGAGCGGTTCCCCGTGACCCTCTCGATCGCGCTGGGGGCCGTGGCGCTGCAGGTGATCCTCGGCGTCGCCGCGGGCGCGCTGTCCGCCCGTCGCCAGGGCGGGCTGCTGGACCGCGTCGTCACCGGGATCTCCGTGGTCGCGGCCTCCGCACCGGCGTTCGTGGTGGGGCTGCTGGCCGTCGTCGTCTTCGCGCTGCGGCTGGACCTGCTGCCCAGCGGCGGCTACGAGAACTTCGCCGACGGTCCCCTGGAGTGGGCCCGGCACCTGGTCCTGCCCTGGGCGACCCTCGCGTTCCTCAACGGCGCCGTCTACGCCCGCCTGGTGCGCTCCTCGATGATCGAGCAGCTGGGCCTGGACTACGCCCGCACCGCGCGCGCCGCCGGCCTCTCCGAGCGCCGCATCGACCGCTACGCCCTGCGCAACCTCGCGCTGCCGCTGACCACCCTCGTGGCCCTCGACATCGGGGCGCTGCTCGGCGGCGCCGTCATCACCGAGCGGATCTTCGGCCTGCCCGGGCTCGGCGCCCTGCTGCTGGACGCGACCGCGACCGCGGACCTGCCCGTCATCGTCGGCACCACCTTCCTCGGCTCGCTGCTGATCGTGCTCGCGAACCTCTCCGCCGACCTCGCCCGGCCCCTGCTGGACCGTCGGCTCGCCGTCGGCGGCCGACGCCCCGCAACCCCCACAGCCACCACCCCGACCACGACCACCCAGGAGAACCCCTCATGAACAGCCCCCGCCTCCCTCGCCGCGGCCTCCTCGCCGCCGGCCCCGTGCTGCTCGGCCTGGGTGCCCTCGCGGCCTGCAGCAACGACTCCAGCGGCTCCTCCGACGCCGGCGGCGGCGAGAGCGGCGGCACGCTGACGATCTTCACCTCCAGCGAGGAGATCAGCTTCGACCCGGCCACCAGCCAGAACCTCGCGATCACCACGCTGGGCCTGATCGCGCGCCGGCTCACCGCCTGGAAGACCTCCGCCGACGCCCCCACGGAGCTGATCCCGGACCTCGCCACCGACACCGGCACCCCGTCGGACGACGGCAAGACCTGGACCTTCACCCTCCAGGAGGGCCTGCTGTTCGAGGACGGCACCCCCATCACCGCCGCGACCGTGAAGTACGGCCTCGAGCGCTCCTTCGCCTCCGAGCTGACCGGCGGCCTGACCTACCACAAGGTGCTGCTGGAGGGCGGCGAGGACTACGAGGGGCCCTTCTCCGGCAAGCACCTCGACTCGATCGAGGCCGCGGACGAGACCACGCTGGTCTTCCACCTCAACCGCCCCTACGGCGACTTCGGCTGGATCGCCTCGACGCCCGCCTTCGCGCCCGTCCCGGAGGACTCCGGCGAGCCGGAGAAGTACGCCACCGCGCCGATCGCCAGCGGCCCCTACCGCCTGAAGTCCTACTCCGCCGGCAGCCAGGCCGTGATGGAGCGCAACGAGAAGTGGGACGGTGCGACCGACGCGGCCCGCACCGGCGGCCCCGACACGATCGAGTTCGCCCTCGCGCAGGACCCGAGCGTCGTGGCCCAGTCCCTCATCGCCGACCGCTCCGACGCGCAGGACGCCTTCCTGGCGAGCTTCGTGCCCACCGCCCAGCTGGTCCAGGCCCAGAACGACCCGAAGGTGGGCGACCGCCTGGTGACCTCCGGGCCGGGAGCGCTCGAGTACCTCGCGCTGAACACGAGCTCGAAGGCGCTCGAGGACGTCAAGGTCCGCACCGCGATCCAGTACGCCGTGGACAAGGAGGCCTACCGCACCGCGAAGGGCGGCGAGATCTCCGGCGACTACGCGACCACGCTGATCACCCCGGGCATCGCCGGCCGCGAGGAGTACTCGCTGTACGGCGACGAGCCCGCCGGCGACCCGGAGAAGGCGAAGACGCTGCTGGCCGAGGCCGGCGCGAGCGACCTCTCGCTGCGCCTGCTGATCACCGAGGACGACACCGCCTCGGCGGAGGCGATCCAGCAGGGCCTGGCCCGGGCCGGCATCACCGTGACGATCCAGCCCCTGGACCAGAACGCCTACGACTCCGAGGTCACCGCCGGCGACGGCACCGGCTACGACCTGGTGCTCAGCTCCTGGCAGCCGGACGTCCCCTCGCCGAACGCGAACCTGACCCCGCTGTTCGACTCGAGCCAGATCGGCAACGGCAACTACAACCTCGCCCGCTACGACAACCCCGACGTCGACAAGGCGATCCTGGAGGCCTCCTCGACGCTCGACGCCGACGAGGCGCACGCGAAGTGGGCCGCCGTGGACAAGCAGATCCTCGAGGACTCCCCGGTGGTGCCGCTGATCTACTCGAAGAACTCCTTCCTGCACGGCTCCGGGGTCGAGAACTTCGTGATCGGCGAGTTCCCGGCGTACCCGAACTACCTCACGGTGACGCTCGGCTGATGAGCACCGCCGACGAGCTCCTCGCCCTCCGCGGCCTGCAGGTGGGCATCGCGGGCCGGTCGATCGTGACCGGCCTGGATCTCACCGTGCGCCGCGGCCGGATCACCGCCCTGGTCGGTGAGTCCGGCTCGGGCAAGAGCATCACCGCCCTGTCCACCATCGGCCTGCAGCCTCCGGGCGCCGAGGTGGGCGGCAGCGCGGTGCTCGAGGGGGAGGAGCTCGTGGGCCGCTCGGCCACGCAGCTGCGACGGATCCGCGCCCGGCGCGTGGGCACCGTCTTCCAGGAGCCGGGGCAGTCGCTGTCCCCGGTCATGAAGGTCTCGGCCGTGTTCCGGGACGTGCTCGCCGTGCGCGAGGACCTGCGCGGGAAGGCCCGGGTGCAGGCCCGCACCACCGAGCTGCTGCGCTCGGTGGGCCTGCCCGATCCGGACCGCACCGCCGCCTCGTACCCGCATGAGCTCTCCGGCGGCGAGCTGCAGCGCGTGGTCATCGCGCTCGCCCTCAGCGGCGGCCCCGACCTGCTGATCGCCGACGAACCCACCACCGCGCTCGACGTCACCGTGCAGCGCGGGATCCTCGAGCTGCTGCGGCGGATCGTGGACGAGGGCGAGGTGGGGATCCTGCTGATCACGCACGACATGGGCGTGGTCGGGGAGATCGCCGACGACGTGGTGGTGCTGCGCGACGGCGAGGTCCAGGAGACCGGGCCGGTGCGCGAGGTGCTCACCGCTCCCGCCTCCGAGTACACCCAGGAGCTGCTGCGGGCCGTGCCGCGCCTGGACGAGGCGCTCGCGGGGGAGATGGGTGCGACGGCCGACGGGGCGGGGGCCGACGAGGCCCCGGTCGTCCGGATCGAGGGGCTCTCCGTCGAGTACCAGCGCCGCGGCGGCGGGCATCGGGCGCTCGACGACGTCTCGATGGAGGTGCGCCGCGGGGAGATCCACGGCCTGGTCGGCGAGTCCGGCTCCGGCAAGTCGACCTGGGGGAAGGCTCTGGCCGGGCTGGTCCCCACCGAGGCGCGACTGCTCGAGCTCGACGGCGTGGACCCGCGCAGCCTGCCCCGGGCGGAGCGCCGGGCGGCATACTCACGGGTGGGCATGGTCTTCCAGAACCCGGCCTCCTCGCTGAACCCGCGGCGCACCGTGGGGTGGTCGATCGGGGAGCCCCTGCAGCTCGCGGGGGACGTGAACCGCCTGGACACCGCGCGCCGTGTGCGCGAGGCGCTCGAGCTGGTGCGTCTGCCGGCGTCGTACTCCACGCGACTGCCGCACGAGCTCTCCGGCGGTCAGCGCCAGCGCGTCTCGATCGCGCGGGCCCTGATCCGTCGGCCGTCCCTGCTGATCGCCGACGAGCCCACCAGCGCCCTGGACGTCACCATCCAGGCGCACGTGATCGAGGTGCTCCGCGACGCGATCGAGGAGGCGCGCTTCGCGTGCGTGTTCATCAGCCACGACCTGGCCGTCGTGGGCTCCCTCGCGGACCACGTCACCATGCTGCGCGCCGGCCGCACCGTGGAGCAGGGGCCCACCCGCTCCGTGCTCGGCGACCCGCAGCACGAGTACACCCGCACCCTGCTGGCCAGCATCCCGAACCCGGAGCGCCGGCTGCGCGAAGGCGGGCCGACGGCGGCGTGAGCGGGGTCGGTCCTTCCGGCGCGGGCTGAGATGGACCGGTCGTGCTCGCTGGACCCGGTCGCGTTCGCCGGCCCCGGTCGTGCTGGCCGCTTCCGGCCGGACGGGACGCTATTGTGCACCTGGCTTCCAGCCGTGGAAGCACAGCGCGCAATGGCGGAGGGGAGGTGCCCCGGGGCCGGCTCGGCAGGCGAGGTCCGCCCGGCCAGGTCCGGCCCGGCCAGACCGACCGGACCCCTCGCCCTCACCCCTGTGGCACGGCCTCCCACGCCCGGCTCGCGGCGGAGCGGACGATCGCCTCGCAGGCCTCGGCGGCGGCGAGCCCGTCGGCCGCGGTGGGGGCGAGGTGCGTGCCGTGGGCGGCGTCCGAGAGGAAGGCGGCGGCCTCGATGGTCTTGAGGTCGTCGAAGCTCATCGGGATCCCCGGTCCGGGCTGGAAGCGGGCGTAGTCGCCGTGACCGGCCGCGGCGAGCACGGTGGTGTAGCCGTGCTCGGTGCCGCCGTCGCCGATCATCACCTCGAACTCGTTCATGCGGGTGAAGGACCAGCGTGCGGAGCCCTCGGTGCCGAACACCTCGAGCGCGTAGTCGCTGCGGTGGCCGCGCGCCACGCGGGAGGATTCCAGCGTCGCGTGTGCTCCGCCGTCGAGCCGGCCGAGCGCCGCCACCCAGTCCTCGTTCTCCACCGGTCCGCGCTCCTCGCTCACCGCGACGGCGCCGTGGCCCACGCCCGCGCCGAGGGGGAGCGGACGCTCCGGGATGAACACGTCGGAGGTGGCGGTGACCTCCGCCAGACGCTGCCCGGTGACGTGCTGGACCAGGTCCACGCCGTGGGAGAGCAGGTCCCCGATCACGCCGCTGCCGCCGCGGGCCCGGTCGTACCGCCAGGTCAGCGGCCCGTCGGGCGAGGAGGCGTAGTCGGCGTCGAGCCAGCAGCGCACGTTCGTGATCCGGCCCAGACGGCCGCCTGCGATCATCGAGCGCAGATGGGCGACGGCTGGGGCGTGGCGGTAGTTGAAGCCCACCGCCGTCGCGACCCCTGCCGAGCGGGCGGCGTCGTGGATCTCCCGCGACTGCTCGGCGGAGACGCCCATCGGCTTCTCGATCCAGAACGGCTTCCCCGCCTCGGCGGCCTGGATCGCGAAGTCGCGGTGCAGGAAGTTCGGGGAGCAGATCGAGACGACGTCCACCTCCGGATCGGCGAGCACCTCGTCGATGCTCGCCACCGCCCGCCCGAAGCCGAACTGCTCCACGGCCGCGCGCTGGTTCTCCTCGAGCGGGTCCGCTGCGACCACCAGGCGGGGGCGGATCCCCAGGTCGGGATAACGGGAGGGGAGGCGCTGGTAGCTGCTCGCGTGCAGGCGCCCCATCCACCCCAGGCTCACCAGGCCGATGCCGATCTCACGCACGGGAACCTCCCTGACCGAGCTCCTTCTCGATCCGCTCCAGCATCCGCACGTTGATCGCGTCGGCCTCCTCCTCCCAGCCGAACACGCAGACGGAGACGGTCCCGTCGTACTCGCGCTCGCGCAGGTAGGCGAAGGAGGCGTCCCAGTCGATCTCGCCGTTGCCGATCTCGTTGTGCTGGTGGATGCGGGCGTCCACCCCGGGCGGGTTCATGATGTAGCGGTTGCCCACGTTCGCGGTGTGGTCGAAGACGTCCGCGATGTGCAGGTGCTTCAGCCGGTCGCCGGCGTAGTCCATCATCTCGCGCACATCGCGGGCGCCCTGGCCCAGGTGGAATGCGTGCGGGAAGCAGAACTCGTAGTTCAGCCAGTCCCGGTCCACGCCGCGGATGACCTGCACCGCCCGGTCGTTCTCCTCGACGAAGTCGTAGGGGTGCGCCTCGATCGTGCACTCCAGGCCGTACTTCTCGAAGTGGGGGATGAGCTCCTCCATCGAGCGGTAGAACTGCGCCTCGCTCTGCCGCGCCCGGTTCGGGTCACCGGAGAACTCGGTGGCGATCAGCGGCACCTCGAGGGCGTCGGCGATCTCCAGCAGGCGCCGCCAGTTGCGCACCTGCGCCTGACGCTCCTGCTCATCCGGGCTGGCCCAGTCGAAGACGGGGTTCAGCGACCCGATGCTCACCCCGGTGTCCTTCATCGCCTGCGTGACCTCGGCGATCAGGTGGCGGTCCACCTTCGGATAGTGGTGCCACTCGTGGAAGTCCGCGCGCGGGGACAGCTCGAGGTGGTCGAAGCCCAGCTCGCGGGCCTTGTGCAGCTCCTCGGCGACCGAGAGATGCGGGTGATACATGCTCGGGTCCAGCAGGATCTTGACCATGGTCGATGCTCCTTCGCAGGTCAGGTGCGGGCGATGGGAGGGTGCGGAGTCACTTCACGCCGAGGCCGCACTCGGCCAGGAACACGCGGGTGGCGATCGCGTTGGGCAGCGGGAGCCCCGGCTCGCACGGGTAGAGGTCCTGCTCGCAGATCACGTAGAGCTCCTTGTCGAGCGTCGCGAGCTTCGCGACCAGTTCCTTCATGTCCGGCAGGCCCGCCGGCGGACGCACCGAGGCACCCTTGGCGACGGCCTCCCCGAAGGGCCAGTCCTTCTCGTGGGCCTCGCGGGTGATGTCCGGGTCGAACGCCTTGATGTGCACGTAGCCGATCCGCTCCGGGTACTGCTCGATCATCTGCACCGGGTCGCCGCCGCCGTAGACGATGTGGCCGGTGTCCAGGCAGAAGCTCACCAGCTCCGGATCGGTCGCCTCGAACACCCGGGAGATCTCCTCCGGGGTCTCGATGTGGCTGTCCCCGTGGGGGTGCAGCACCATCGTCAGCCCGTAGTCCTCCTTCATGATCCGGCCCAGCTCGTTGGCGTTGGTGACATAGCGCTTCCACGCCTCGCCGGTCAGCTCGCGGTCGTCGGTGAACTGCCAGGTCTTCTCGTCGCGGTACATCGGCGGCAGATGCACCATGTACTCCGCGCCCACGGCCGCGTGGGTCTCGGCGATCGCGCGGAAGGTCCGCTCCGTCTCCGCCCAGGCCTCCTCCTTGTGCAGGATGCCCCAGCCGGTGCCGGCCACGACCTGGAAGCCGTGCTCGTCCATGACGGACCGCAGCTCCTTCGCGTCCTTCGGGAAGTAGCCCCACGGGCCCGTCTCCATCACGGAGAAGCCTGCCTCGGCCATCTCGCCGAGCGCCGTGCGCCAGGGGATCTGCTTCTCGTCCTCGGGGAACCACACGCCCCACTGGTCGGGGCAGACGCCGACGGTGAGCTTGTCGAACGGGGCCTCGGGGTTGCGGGACCGGTCGGTGCGCCCGGCGGCGCTGTCGGAGGTGGTGGTCATGCGGGCTTCTCCTTCGAAGGGCGGGGCGGGGCGGTGCGGGGCGAGGCGGAGCGGGGCGAGGCGTGTGCGGTGCGGTGCGGCCGGACTGTCAGCTGGCGAGCCAGATTGCGGTCAGAAATGGTTCGCCAGCTGACAGTCGACGGTGGTGGGCGGCCCGGTCAGTCGTGGGTCGGGAAGCTCATCGAGGACTCGACGGTCTCGTTCTGGGCGGGCCAGCGGGTGGTGACGGCCTTCTGGCGGGTGTAGAAGCCGACGCCCTCGGGGCCGTGGGCGTGGTGTTCGCCGAACAGCGAGTCCTTCCAGCCGCCGAAGGAGTAGTAGCCCACCGGCGTCGGGATCGGCACGTTGATGCCGATCATGCCCACCTGGATCTCGTCCTCGAAGCGCCGCGCGTAGTGGCCCGAGTCGGTGAAGATCGCGGTCCCGTTCCCGAACGGGGACGAGTTGACCAGCGCGATCGCCTCGTCGAAGTTGTTCACGTGCATCACCACGAGCACCGGGCCGAACACCTCGTCGGTGTAGGTGGGGTGGTCCGCGGCGAGATCGGTGATGACCGTCGGCCCCACGAAGTTGCCCTTCTCGAACCCCTCGACCACCAGGCCGCGACCGTCGACCACGATGGTGCCTCCGGCCTGCTCGGCCTCGTCGGTCATCCGGATCACGCGATCGCGCGCGTCGGCGGTGATCACCGGCGGCATGTCGGTCGTGGGGTCGTCGCCCGGGCCGACCACGAGCTTCTCGGCCTCTGCCTTGATCGCGGCGAGGAACCCCTCGTGCGCATCGCCCACGGTGACCGCGACCGGCACCGCCATGCAGCGCTCGCCCGCGGAGCCGAACGCGCCGGAGGCGACCTGCGCGGCGGCGAACTCGAGGTTCGCATCCGGCATCACCACGGCGTGGTTGTTCGCCCCGCCGAGGGCCTGGACGCGCTTGCCGGCGGCGGACGCCGCGGCGTGGACGTGCTTGGCGATCGGGGTCGAGCCCACGAAGGAGACGGCCGCGATGCCCTCGTGCGCGCACAGCGCGTCGACCACGGTCTTCCCGCCGTGGATCACCTGGAACACCCCGTCGGGCAGCCCGGCCTCCTGGTAGAGGCGGGCGACGATGTTCGAGGCCGACGGGTCGCGCTCGGAGGGCTTGAGCAGGAAGGCGTTGCCGGTCGCGATCGCGATGGGGTGCATCCAGAAGGGCACCATCGCGGGGAAGTTGAACGGGGTGATCCCGGCGACCACGCCGAGCGGCTGGCGCAGGGTGTGGGAGTCCACGCCGGTGGAGACGTTCTGGGAGAAGCCGCCCTTGAGGTCCTGGGTGATCGAGGTCGCGAACTCGAGGGTCTCCAGGCCGCGGGCGATCTCGCCCTTCGCGTCGCCGACCGTCTTGCCGTGCTCGCGGGAGATGACCTCGGCGATCTCGTCGGTGTGCTGGATCATCAGCTCGCGCATCCGGTAGAGGATCTGCGTGCGCCGGGCGAGCGAGGTCCGGCCCCACTCCTCGGCCGCGGCGGCCGCGACCTCGACCGCGCGATCCACCGTCGAGGCGTCACCCAGGTGCAGGGTCCCGACCTCGCCGCCGGTCGCGGGGTTCAGGATCGGCTGCGTGTCACCGGTGCTCCCGGCATCCTCGTGGCCATCGATCCAGTGCTGGACGTCGTATCCCATGTGTCTCTCCTTGCAGGTCAGGTGTCGGGGGAGTCGTGAGGTGGCCGCAGCGCGGGGCCCGGGGTCCTCCTGCGCGGCCCGCGGCGGGCGGGGGCGCAGGGGCCGACGGGGGCGCGGCGGCCGGGGCGGGTCAGAGGTAGTGGCGCTGCCCGGCGCGCTCGGCGTCGTAGGCGGTGCGTGCCTGCTGGGTGGACTCGAGCGTCGAGACCTCCGAGACGGGCACGTCCCACCAGCCGATGCCGGGCGGGTTGGGGCCGTACAGGTTCGTGTTGACGACGATCGCGGTCGCCTCGGCGGACTCCTCGGCGCGGCCGAACGCCTCGCGGAAGGCCGCGGTGTCCGAGACCTCCTGCACCTCGATGCCGTAGGAGCGGATGTTCGCCGGGATGTCCAGCGGCACCAGGTCGCCGTCGAGCAGGCCGCTCTTCTCGTCGCGCATGCGGTACTTCGTGCCGAAGCGCTGGCTGCCGTGGGACTCGGAGAGCGAGCCGATCGAGGACCAGCCGTGGTTCTGCAGGATCACGAGGATCACCTTGACCCGCTCGGCGACGATCGTGGCGATCTCCTGCGGGGCCATCTGGAAGGTGCCGTCGCCGATGATCGCGACGACCTCCGAGTCGGGGGAGGCCATCTTCGCGCCGAGCGAGGCGGGCAGCTCGTAGCCCATGCAGGAGTAGCCGTACTCCAGGTGGTACTGCTTCGGCGAGCGGGCCTTCCACAGCGCCTGCAGGTCGCCGGGCATGGAGCCGGCGGCGTTGATCAGGATGTCCTCCTCGCCCATCATCTCGTTGAGCGCGCCGAAGATCTCGGTCTGGGCGGGCAGCTCCTGGTCGTGCGGGGCGAAGCAGGGGGCGATGAGCTCCTCCCAGGCGGCGCGCTCCGTCTGGGCGCGCTCGACGTGCTCCGTCGGCGCCTCGTAGCCGGTCAGGGCCTCGCGCAGGGCGTCGAGACCGGCGCGGGCATCGGTGACGACCATGGTCGCGGAGTGCTTCGCGGCGTCGAACGCCTTGACGTTGAGGTTCACGAAGCGCACGTCGGGGTTCGCGAAGGCGGTGTGGGAGGCGGTGGTGAAGTCGGTGTAGCGGGTGCCCACGCCGATCACCACGTCGGCCTCGGCGGCCAGGGTGTTGGCCGCGTTGTTGCCGGTCGAGCCGACGCCGCCCAGGCAGAGCGGGTGATCGGCGCTCAGGGCGCCCTTGCCGGCCTGGGTGTCCAGCACGGGGATCGACGTCGCGTCGGCGAAGGCCTCGAGCGCGGCGCTCGCCTCGGAGTAGATGGCTCCGCCGCCGGCGATGAGCACGGGCTTCCTCGCGGAGCGGATGACCTCGACGGCGCGGTCGAGGGCGGCAGGCTCGGGGACCGGGCGGGCCACGTGCCAGGTGCGCTCGCGGAAGAACTCCAGCGGCCAGTCGAAGGCCTCGGCCTGGACGTCCTGCGGGAGGGAGAGGGTCACGGCGCCGGTCTCGGCGGGGTCGGTGAGCACGCGCATCGCCTGCAGCGCCGCGGGGATCAGCTGCTCGGGCCGGGAGATGCGGTCGAAGAGGCGGGAGACGGGCCGGAAGGCGTCGTTGACCGAGACGTCCCCGCCGGTCTCGTCCTCGAGCTGCTGGAGGACCGGGTCCACGGTGCGGGTGGCGAAGATGTCGCTGGGCAGGATCAGCACGGGGATGCGGTCGATGGTGGCCAGCGCCGCGCCGGTGATCATGTTGGTGGAGCCGGGGCCGATCGAGGCGGTGCACGCGAAGGCCTGCAGACGGTTCTTCGTGCGGGCGTAGGCCACGGCCGTGTGCACCATGTTCTGCTCGTTGCGCGACTGGTAGTACGGCATCGGCAGCTCGCCCTCGGCGGGGGAGGTGGCGTTCTGCAGCAGGGCCTGGCCGAGCCCCGCCACGTTGCCGTGCCCGAAGATCCCGAAGGTGCCGGGGATGAAGCGCTCGCGGACCCCGTCGCGCTCGGCGTGCTGGGCGGCGAGGAAGCGGACCAGGGCCTGGGCGACGGTGAGCCGGACGGTGCCGGCGGGGCGGGGGGAGTTCTCGCTCATGCTGCCTCCGTTGTGCAGATCCGCCGCGCGAGGGGCGGGACGTGGGTGGCACCGTCGGATGCGGACCACTCGACGGTGAGTTCGTCGGTCACCAGCATGGACCGAACCGACCGGCATGTCAAGACAATGTCAGGACAAGGAATCTGACGACAATCCCGCAGGTCGGGAGGGATGTGGCAGGCCCTGAGCCTCATCGAACCCTCGCCAGCGGCGGATTCCTCTGCTAGCGTGCCGCCAAGTCCGCATGGTTCGACTCAAAAGACCGAACAATCCATGATCCCGGGCGCGTCTTGAGCTGACAAACTATCCGTCTCCTCGGGACGGCCGGTCCGGGAACGGCCCCACCCACCGCGCAGCGGCCCCATCGGCCCGCGCCCCGACGCCTCGCGTCGGGCTCAGGTTCCAAGGAGGGAACATGAGCTCCATCCCCGCAGCGGAGAACGCTCGGATACGAGACCTGGTGAGATCCACCCCCGCCTCCGGCCCGCGACGCTCGATCGGCCTGCTCGCCGTCGTCGCCTGCCTGGGCGGCTTCCTCTTCGGCTACGACACCGGGGTCATCTCCGGAGCGCTGCCCTACATGCTCATGCCGAAGGCCGCCGGCGGCCTCGAGCTCACCTCCCTCGAGGAGGGCCTGATCGGCGGCTTCCTGCTGCTGGGCTGCGCCGTCGGCGCCGTCATCGGCGGTCGGCTCTCGGACCGCTACGGTCGACGCCACAACATCCTGCTGCTCGCCGCCGTCTTCTTCGTCGGCGCCGTGGGCTGTGCGCTCGCCCCCAACCTCGTGATCATGTACCTCGCCCGCTTCGTGCTGGGCCTCGCCGTCGGCGGCGCCTCCACCACCGTGCCGGTCTACCTCTCGGAGGCCGCGCCGAAGGAGCAGCGCGGCATGCTCGTGGCCGTCGACCAGCTGATGATCGTCACCGGCCAGTTCGCCGCCTTCGTCATGAACGCGATCATCGCCTCGGTCCAGGGCGGGCCCACCGCCGAGGTCGCCTCCGACCCCTCGGGCACCTACCAGGCCGGTGAGTCCGTCTCCTGGGACGCCCTCGCCTCGCTCGGCGGGGTCACCATCGCCGACGGCAACGGCCACGCCTGGCGCTGGATGCTCGCCCTGTGCTCGCTGCCGGCCGTCGCCCTCTGGATCGGCATCCGGATGATGCCGGAATCCGCCCGCTGGCACGTGCGCCGCGGCGAGATCCCCGCAGCGATCGCGGTCCTCAAGCGGCTGCGCGTCGAGGGCCGCCACGACGTCGGCGCCGAGGTGGCGGAGATGGCCGAGAACCTGCGCCTGGAGGCGAAGCGCGAGACGCTCAGCCTGGGCGGCGCGATCAGGATCCCCTGGCTGCGCTCGATCATCATCTTCGGCGGCACCTTCGCGATCCTGCAGCAGCTCACCGGCGTGAACACGATGATGTACTACGCGCCGCGGGTGCTCATGGCCGCCGGATTCGACGCCCAGGCCTCCATCATCCTCAACGTCTTCACGGGCCTCGCCTCGGTGGTGGGCTCCACGCTGGGCCTGCTCGCCCTGCGCCGCTTCGGCCGACGCCAGGTGCTGCTGGTGGGCCAGACGATCCTCACCCTGTCCCTGATCGCCATGACCGCGATCTTCCTGCTCGGGATCGACCCCTACATCGACGCCTCGGGCGCGGTCTCCACCGACATCCCCACCTTCGTGCCCTATCTCGTGGTGGTCGTCATCGTGCTGTTCATGCTCGGCATGCAGGCGGGCCCCGGCCCGGTGATGTGGGTGATGCTCTCGGAGATCTTCCCGGGCTCCATCCGCGGCGCCGCCACCGGCTTCGCCGTGATGATCCTGTGGATCGCGAACATGATCGTCACCTTCACCTTCCCGATCATGATGTCCGGGCTCGGGCCGGTGGTCACCTACGGCCTCTACGCCGCGATCAACATCTTCGCCGTGATCTGGTACTTCGTGCGGATCCCGGAGACGAAGAAGTTCACCCTCGAGCGCATCGAGTGGGAGTTCCGCGAGGCCGGCGGCGTGATCCGCCTGCGCTGAGCTCCCGCGCACCGCCCCACCGTCAGCCGCACCGCCCCGCCCGCACCGCCCGTTCGCCGTCGACCGCACCGGTCGCCGACCCGAGAGGATCCCCGCATGCCCCTCGTCCGCATCACCCAGCAGGACGTCCGCACCCCCGAGCAGTCCCGGCAGCTGGCCGACATCGTGCAGGAGGTCATGCTCGAGCTGTTCAGCGCCCCGCCCGCGGACAGGTACCAGATCGTCGAGACCCTGCCCGTCGGCTCGATCATCGCCGAGGACACCGGGCTGGGCCTCGAGCGCAGCGACGGCGTGGTGATCCTGCACATCACCCAGCAGGGCCGCACCACGGAGCAGAAGCAGGCGGTCTACGCCGCGCTGTCGGAGCGCCTCGCGGCCGCGGGACTGGTGCGCCCCGAGGACCTCATCGTCTCGGTCGTGCACAACGACCGCGAGGACTGGTCCTTCGGTCTGGGGCGCGCACAGTTCCTCACCGGGGAGCTCTGACAGGCCGGCCCGACAATCCTCATCATTTGTCTGGACAAAGAGGATGCTCACGTGGAACCATGGGAGCATCCGCCGGACCGCAGGGCATCGCCGCCGCGACAGCAGCTCCGGCAGGCGACCCGGGTTCTCGACGCAGGGAGGCATCACGACCCATGGCAGCAGATCGCGACATCATCACCTTCGGACGCAGCGGCGTCGACATCTACCCGCTCGAGATCGACAAGGGCCTCGAGGACATCCACAGCTTCGGCAAGTTCCTCGGCGGCAGCCCGATGAACGTCGCCGTCGCCGCGGCCCGCCTCGGCCACAGCCCCGCGGTGATCACGGGCGTGGGGAACGACCCCTTCGGCCGCTACGTCGTCAAGGAGATGGAGCGCCTGGGCGTCTCCAGCCGCTTCGTGGTGAGGAACGACCAGCTCAACACCCCGATCACACTGTGCGAGATCTTCCCTCCGGATGATTTCCCGCTGTACTTCTACCGTCAGCCGTCGGCCCCCGATCTCCAGGTCGCGCCCGAGCACCTCGACCTCGACGCGATCCGCGAGGTGCCGCTGTTCTGGTTCTCCGGCACGGGCCTGTCCGAGGAGCCCAGCCGCTCCGCCCACTTCGCCGCCCTCGAGGCCCGCGGCCGGGACGGAGCCCGCGGCCGGGACGGAGCCCGCGGCCGGGACGGAGCCCGCGGCCGGGACGGAGCGCGCGGCCGCACCGCGCACACCGTCTTCGACCTCGACTATCGCCCGATGTTCTGGGAGAGCCCCGGAGAGGCGCGCGAGCAGTACCGCGAGGCGCTGAAGCACACCACCGTCGCCGTGGGCAACAAGGAGGAGTGCGAGGTCGCCGTGGGCGAGACCGAGCCGGAGCGCGCGGCCGACGCGCTGCTCGAGGCCGGCGTGCAGATCGCGATCGTCAAGCAGGGCCCCAAGGGCGTGCTCGGCAAGACCGCCGACGAGCACGTGGTGGTCGCCCCGAACCTGATCCAAGTGATCAACGGCCTCGGCGCCGGCGACAGCTTCGGCGGCTCCCTGTGCCACGGGCTGCTCTCCGGCCAGGACCTCGAGACCATCCTGACCCGCTGCAACGCGGCCGGCGCGATCGTCACCAGCCGCCTCGAGTGCTCGACCGCGATGCCCACGAGCGAGGAGATCGACCTGCTCCTCGCCGGCGGCGACCCCAACCAGGGCCAGACCGTCGAGCAGATGCTCGCAGCGCTGCGCGGACGCGGCACCACCGAACCGGCGGGGGAGCGCGCATGAGCGCCGCGACCACCGTGGGCGGCGGATTCGTCTCCACCTACGAGGACGTCACGCGGGTCCGCGTCGAGGATCCGGGGCGGTTCGCCCGCCTGGCCGCGACCCGTCGGCGTCGCACCGTCGCCGACACCGACGGCACCATGATGATCATCGCCGCGGACCACCCCGCGCGCGGCGCCCTCGGCGTCGGCCCCCGCGCGGACGCGATGGCCAGCCGCACCGAGCTGCTGGACCGGATGCGCGAGGCGCTCGCCGTTCCCGGCGTGGACGGCGTGCTCGGCACCGCGGACATCCTCGAGGACCTGCTGGTCATGGGCGCGCTCGAGGACAAGGTCGTGTTCGCCTCCATGAACCGCGGCGGCCTGCAGGGCGCGTCCTGGGAGATCGAGGACCGCTTCACCGCCTATGACGCCGCCTCGATCCGGGCGGCCGGCTTCGACGGCGGCAAGATGCTCACCCGCATCGACCTGGACGACGACCGCACCTCCTTCATCCTCGAGGCCAGCGCGCAGGCCGTCACCGACCTCGCCCGCCACGAGCTGATCGCGATGGTCGAGCCGTTCTGGTCCTCCCGCCCCGGCGGGCCCGGCACCACAGTGGTCAACGACCTCTCCCCGGAGGCGGTCATCAAGTCCATCCACGTCGCCCAGGGCCTCGGCTCCACCAGCGCCTACACCTGGCTGAAGCTGCCGGCGGTGGATGACATGGAGCGCGTCATGGACGCCACCACCATGCCCACCCTGATCCTCGGCGGGGATCCGGCCGACGACGACCCGGCCACCCTCCGCGCCTCCTGGAAGCGTGCCCTGGACCGGCCCAACGTGCGCGGGCTGGTCGTCGGCCGCACGCTCCTGTACCCCGCGGGGGACGATGTCACCGCGGCAGTGCGCGCCTCCGTCGACATGATCCGCTGACCGCCCTTCGAGAGGAGAGCACCGTGACCACGCACGATCAGTTCCACCTCCCCGCCGGCTCCACCGGCCGCGGGAACTACGAGACGATCATCGATCCCGGCGCCCGCGACGGCTGGGAGCACACCGGCCTGCGCGTGCTCGCGCTCGAGCCGGGCGGCAGCGAGCTCGTCACCGCCGGCGGCGTCGAGGCGATGGTGGTGCCGCTGAACGGCGGCTGCGAGGTGTCCCTCGGCGGCGAGACCTTCGTGCTGCGCGGCCGTGAGGACGTCTTCGCCTCGGCGACCGACGTGCTCTACGTGCCCGTCGGCTCCCAGCTCACGATCTCGTCGGCAGGCGGCGGCCGGTTCGCGCTCGCCACCGCGGTCGCGACCGGCAGCCATCCCGTCGCCCTGATCCGCGCGGAGGACGTCCCGGTCGAGATCCGCGGCGGCGGGGCCATGACCCGCAAGGTCCGGAACTTCGGCGCCGTCGGCGCGTTCGACGGCATGGACAGCCTCATCGCCTGCGAGGTCATCACCCCGGGCGGGAACTGGTCCAGCTACCCCGCGCACAAGCACGACGAGACCGTCGAGGCCGGAGACTCCTCCGAATCCGAGCTCGAGGAGATCTACTACTACGAGATCCAGGACGGTCCCGCCGGCCCGGGCTTCGGCTTTCACCAGACCACCGCCAGCTCCGAGGAGCGCCCGATCGACGTGCTCGCCGAGGTGCGCACCGGCGACACCGTGCTGGTCCCGCACGGCTGGCACGGCCCCTGCGCCGCCGCGCCCGGGCACGACATGTACTACCTCAACGTCATGGCCGGCCCCGATGCGGAGCGGGCCTGGAACATCACCGACCATCCCGAGCAGACCTGGGTGCGCGGCACCTGGGCCGATGCCGGGATCGACCCCCGACTCGAAGGAGAGACCCGATGACCGCACAGCAGAGCAGCCCGGCGCAGAGCGCAGCCCCGCAGGACATCCGCGTGGGCGTGATCGGCGTGGGTCGGATGGGCGCCGACCATGTCGAGCGCATCGCGCGCCGCACCAAGGGCGCCCGCGTCAGCGTGGTCAGCGACTACCTGCGCGAGACCGCCGAGAAGGTCTCCGCCACCGCGCCCGGCTCCCGCGTGGTCGACACGTGGCAGGAGGTCGTCGCCGCGGAGGACGTCGACGCCGTGCTCATCGCGAGCCCCGGCCAGTTCCACCGCGAGCAGGTCCTGGCCTGCATCGCGGCCGGCAAGCCGGTGCTCTGCGAGAAGCCGCTGGCCATGAACCCCTCCGACGCGTACGACGTGGTCCTCGCCGAGCGCGAGGCCGGCCACCCCGTGGTCTCCCTCGGCTTCATGCGCCGCTTCGACGCCGGCTACGGCGAGCTCAAGGACGCCCTCGAGGCGGGGGACCTGGGCACGCCGCTGCTGCTGAACTGCAAGCACCGCAACGCCGACGTGCTGCCCGGCTTCACCGACACCCACATGGTCTACGACTCGGCCGTGCACGAGATCGACGCGATCTCCTTCTTCCTCGAGGAGCCTGCGGTCTCCGTGCAGACCGTCATGCCGCGCAGCACCGAGAAGGCGCCCGAGGGCCTGCACGACCCGCTGCTGTTCCTGTTCCGCACCGCCTCGGGCACCGTGGTCACCGACGAGCTGTGGGTCAGCACCGACGCCGGCTACGAGGTGCGCACCGAGCTGGTCGGCTCGCTGGGCGCTGCGACGATCGGCCAGGAGTCCGGACTGGTCACCACGCAGCAGGCCGACGGCCGCTGGGGCGGGACGGTCCCGGCCGACTTCCGTCCGCGCTTCGCCGCCGCCTACGACGCCGAGGTCCAGGCCTGGATCGCGGCGGTGGCCGACGGCAGCAACGTCGCCCCCCGCTCCGCCACCGCCTGGGACGGCTACGTCGCCGCCGCGATGTGCGAGGCGGCCGAGCAGTCGCTCACCGCCGACGGCCCGGTCGAGGTGACCCTGCTCGAGCAGCCTGCCTGACCGGGGCCGTCCCCGTATCCTCGGAACGGATCAGCTCAGCAGGACCGTCCGCCCGCTACCGGCAGGACCGCACGGCAGCGGCCCGCCCCGACCCGAAGGAGGTCGTCGTGGACAGTGCACCCCCCTCCGGTGAGACCGGCGCCGACGACACGATTCCCGCAGGCCCCATCACGCTCGACCTCGCCGTGGACCGCTCCAGCCAGACCCCGCTCTACCTGCAACTCGCCGGCGGCATCGAGGAGGCCATCCGCTCCGGCGTGCTCGGACCGGGCAGCCGCCTGGAGAACGAGCTCGCGCTCTCGAAGCGGCTGCGGCTCTCGCGGCCGACGGTCCGCCAGGGCATCCAGGAGCTCGTGGACAAGGGCATGCTGGTGCGCAAGCGCGGCGTGGGCACCCAGGTGATCCAGGCGCCGGTGAACCGCCAGGTCGCGCTGACCTCCCTGTACGACGACCTCCGCACCGCCGGGAAGGCGCCGCGCACCGAGGTGATCGAGTACCGGATCGGGCGGCCTTCACCCGAGGCCGTGGACCGCCTGCAGCTCGCACCGGGGGAGCAGGTGCTGGACCTGATCCGGGTGCGCTACGCGGATGACGAGCCGCTGGCCGTCATGCGCAACACCATCCCCGAACGGATCGCCCCCACCCGCGAGGCGCTCGCCGCGAACGGTCTCTACGCCTGCCTCCGCGAAGCCGGGATCACCACGGTCCTCGCCCACGAGCGCATCGGCGCCACTGTCGCGGACGAGGAGCACGCCGAGCTCCTGGACGAGCAGCTCGGCGCGGCCCTGCTGACCATGGAGCGCAAGTCCTTCGCGAACGACGGCTCCGTGGTCGAGTTCGGCTTCCACGTCTACCGCGCCTCGCGCTACTCCTTCGAGGTCACCCTCGTCGATTCGTGAGGTGGGTGGGTGCGGCGTGAGCCCGGCGCGGTCCCGTCGAGCCCGTCCCGGCGGCCCGCGCAGCTCCGTCCGGCCTCACCGCGGCGCGCCGCCCGCCTCTCTCTGCCCCAGCGGCCCCGCTCGGCCCCGGCGGCCCCGCTCGGCCCCGGCGGCCGCGCTCGGCCCCGGCGGCCGCGCTCGGCCCCGGCGGCCGCGCTCGGCCCCGGCTACCCGTCGGTCACGCCCGGTCTTGATCCAGATCCTGGAGCAGAACCGCGCATGACCGGGGAGTAGCAGGGGGCATAGCGTCGATCCGGCGCCGGTGAGCGGCCAGCGCTCGTACGCGGCAGGGCGTGATCGGGGGATGGACCTCGAGGGAATCGTGTTCCACCAGTGCACGGGCGGCAATGCCGAGGCGGATGCGCTGCGTCCGCTCAGCGCCCGAAGAGGTCCCCGAGGCCGAGGTCGGAGATCCGGTCGCCGAGCCCGGACAGCCCCTCCCCGGCGTCGGTGACGCCCCCGCCCACGCCGTCGGCGATCCCGCCGAGGCCAGGGACCTCGCCGTCGATGCCGCCGAGTCCCTCGATGCCCTCGATCGACTCGAACTCCCCGAGTCCGTCGGTGATCCCGCCGAGGTCGCCGGCGAGTTCAGGGGTGAGGGCGTCGATATCGATGCCTGCTCCCAGAGCGTCCTGAAGCAGTGCGCCGCCCACGGACGTCACGACCGCGCCGCCGGCGACCGCGGCCAGGAGACCGCCCGCACCGAGCGCTCCCGCGCCCAGTGCCGCGCCACCGAGAGCTCCCGCGCCCCGTCCGCCCTGTCCGCGTCGGCCGCGGTCGGAGCGCCCGAGGAGCGAGGTGAGGCGGCGTGGGTCGAGGGCGCCGAGCCGCGTCGCCGAGCGGGCGAGGTCCTGCGGGGCGTCGCTGCGGGGACGCTCGCCCGCGGGGAGCTCTTCACCCAGACGCGAGGAGAGCTGGGCGCGCTGCGACGGGGTGAGCGCCTCGAACGCCTCGCGATGGACCCGCTCGAGCTGGTCCGGCTCGGCGGTGCGCACCAGGTAGTCGTAGCGGGCGATCGCGCGGCGGTCCTCCACGGAGAGGTCGGCGGCAGGGGCAGGGGCCGATGCGGCGCCCTGTGAGCTGGTCGTGCGGAGTCCGGGCTCGGCGTGCTGCGCCCCCGCGGAGCGGTGGCGGGGCTCGGCGTGGCCCTGCCGCCCGCCGGTCGCGGTCGACCCGTCACCGGTGAGGGTGTCGGCGGCGCTGCGCACCAGCGACCGCCAGTCGGAGCTCTGTCCGGAACGGGACGTGCCGGAGGACTTCTCGTCGAGGGCCTTCTGTGCAGTGTCGAAAAGGCGGCGGAACGTGCTCACGGAGGTGTCCTTCCGTTGGGGGACGCGCCCGAGGAGAGGGCGCCCCCCGAGCGTGAGGGCCTGACCTCCGTGCTCACCGTGACCGAGCCCGGAGTTCCCTGAGTACCGTTCCGGGCGTTCCCACGGGCCTCGTCCGAGAGCCGTCGCGTGCCGGCGCCCCGCCAGGTCTCCCTACGCCCCGCCGCCGCGCACCAGGTCCGTCGCCGTGGGCGCCGGGATCTCGTCGTCGAAGGGGATCATCGGGCGGTGGATGCGGGAGTGGCCGAGGCGCTGGAGGTCCTGGTCCACGCCGCCCGGGGTGAGGGCGAGCAGCCAGTCCGCGGCGGCCTCGTACTGCTCCGGCTCGAGGTAGCCCATCTTCACGGTGACCACGTCGAAGCCGGTCATCGACAGTCCCAGGCGCTCGTACATCGCGCTCGTCGCCCACTGGGAGCGGCGGCCCGTGACCACCACGGTCAGGCCCGTCGGCCGGGCGCCGGCGAGGTCCGCGGGGCTCACGGCGGCGGCCGACGGATCGGCCGCCCCGCTCGCGTCCCCGTCCGTCTCCAGCACCCGCAGCGCGGCGGCGCGGCCCGTCGGCCCGGACTCGTCCAACGCCGCGACCTCCACGACCAGCGGCACCGGTCCCGGCTCACGGGTGTCGATCCGGCCTCCCACCTGCACGGCGAGGCGGCCGCCCACTCCCGCCTCCCAGGCGGCGTCGGTCGTCTCCGGGTCCACGAGCGCGACCATCAGCGCGCTCATGTCGCCGCCGCGGATCTCCTCGCGCGCGGCGAGCTGGGCGAGGCAGTGGGTGGTGTCGTCGGCCCCGCCGGCGCCGGGGTTGTCGCCGGAGTCGGAGATCCAGAACGGTCGGGCGTCCGAGGCGACGGCCTGGTCCAGACAGTCCTCGAAGCTGCCGGTGGGGGCCACGAACTCGAAGGCGTGGCGCTGCCGCCACACGGCGTCGGCGAGCTCGAGCGCGGCGGCGTCCACCGCGTCGGCGCTGTCCCCGAAGGCGACGATCGCGGCCTGGCAGCGGGGCTGGTCCGCCCAGGCGAAGCCGATCCAGTAGGAGATGTCGGTGACGCCGTCCCGCTCGGTGAGCTCGGGGATGCGCGCGTAGAGGGACCTCGCGGGCTCGATGCGGGTGGAGGTCTTCTCGCCGGGCAGCAGGATCGGCAGGTGCACGAGCGCCTTGTGGGGCAGCGCCCCGCCGTCGCGCACCCGTGTCGCAGTCTCGACCAGGTCCCGCAGCCCGCGCTCGCGGGTCTCCCAGGCGTCGATGTGCGGGGCGTGGCGATAGCAGGTGAGCAGGTCACAGGCCTCGAACAGGGTGTGCGAGACGTTCCCGTGGAGATCCATGGCGGTGCCCACCACCACGTCCGGCCCGATCGCGCCGCGGATCGCGGTGATGAGGTCGCCCTCGGCGTCCTCGAGGCCCACCACGCTCATCGCGCCGTGGATGTCGAAGAAGAAGCCGTCCAGCGGAGCGGCCGCCGCGGCCTCCTCGAGACCCGCGACGATCTCCGCCTTCCATCCCTCGTAGACCGCGGCCTCGAGCTGCCCGCCGGGCAGGGCGCGGGCATGGAGCACGCCCGCGTACTCGGCCTCCGGCACCTCGAAGGGGTAGCGCTCCAGGATCTGCACGGTCCCGCGGCGCACCTCGAAGTCGTCGGCCCCGGAGCGGTAGGGGGTGAAGGTCGAGGACTCGATCGCGATGCCGGCGATCGCGATGCGCGGCGGAGCGGAGGGGGTCTGCGTCGTCGTGGGCGGGGTCGTCGCAGGCATGGGGGCTCCCGAGGCTTAAGCGGTTGATAGCGTGTGGCTCATCCTCGCACCCCGACGCGGCCGCCGCCAGGCGCACCGACGGCCGGACGAGGGCCGCCCCCACCGCAGAGGGACCGGGCTCCGTGCCCGAGGGAGACCGAGATGATCAGCTTCGATGACCGCCATGGCCCCGAGGGCGCCGCGCCGGCCTCCGCCTACCCCGACCTCGCCGTGCCGGACTGGTACCGCGACGCGAAGCTCGGGCTGTTCGTGCACTGGGGCCTGTACTCGGTGCCCGCCTGGGCCGACGTGCTCGACCGCAGCGACGTCACCCCCGAGACCGCCTATGCCCGCCACCAGTACGCCGAGTGGTACGCGAACACCGTGCGGCTCGACGGCCCCACGAAGGCCCGCCACCAGGAGATCCACGGCGTCGGCCGCACGTACGAGGACTTCGCCGACCAGTGGCGCCCCGCCGAGGACGCCGCTGCGGGGATCGCCCGCCTCGCCGCCCGGGCCGGCGCCCGCTACGTCGTGCCCACCACGAAGCACCACGACGGCTTCTGCCTCTGGGACAGCGCCACCACCGGCTTCACCGCCGCCCGGCGCGGGCCGGGCCGGGACCTGATCGCCGAGATCGCGCAGGCCGTCCGCGCCGAGGGCCTGCGGCTGGGGCTCTACTATTCCGGCGCCCACGACTGGCATGTCAGCGACTTCCCGCCGCTGAGCTCGAACGAGGACCTGTTCGCGCTGCGACGCAACGACCGGGCCTTCGCCGCCTTCGCCGCCGCCCAGCTGCGCGAGCTCATCAACCGTTTCGCTCCTGACCTGCTGTGGAACGACATCGACTGGCCCGACGCCGGCAAGCACGACGGCCCCGACTCCCTCCATCAGCTCTTCCGCGATCACCTCGCGGTCGTCCCGCACGGCATGGTCAACGACCGGTGGGGCGTGCCCGTCCACGGCGTGCTCACCCGCGAGTACCAGGACATCGACCAGGTGCAGGACGAGGTCTTCGAATCCACCCGTGGCCTGGGGCTCTCCTTCGGGTACAACGCCGACGAATCGGCCGAGCACGCCCTGGACGGCGACGCGCTGATCCGCCTGCTCGTGGACGTCGTCTCCAAGAACGGGAACCTGCTCATCAACGTCGGGCCCCGGGCCGACGGGTCGATCCCGCCGCTGCAGTCCGCCGCGCTCGAGCGCCTGGGGGACTGGCTCGCCCTCCACGGCGCGGCGATCCACGGCACCCGCCCCTGGTTCCACGAGGCGGTGCGCACCCCGCCGCCCGGGGTGCGGTTCACGTTCGGGCGCGCGGCGGACGGGCGGGAGGCGCTGAACGTGCTCCTGCTGGATCCGGCCGCGGGGCCGGTGACGCTGGATGCGCAGGTCAGTGCCGCGGTGCGCGAGATCGCCGAGGTGTCGGGGGAGGGGCCGGTGACGATCGGTGGGGGAGTCGACGGGGACGGCGGGGCGGTGGCGGTGCGGATCCTGCCGATGCGGGCCCGACGCGCCCACCAGGATTGACCGAGCGGACGGCCCCCGCACACCGGCGCCCGCCGGGCATAGGCTGGGCGGGCAACCGCATACCCAGGAGGCTTCGCATGTCTGCAGTTCCCGTCATCCCCTTCCACGACGGCCGCTCCGTCCCGCAGCTCGGCTACGGCGTCTGGCAGGTGGAGGACGAGGTCGCCGCCGACGTGGTCGTCCAGGCCGTCGCCGCCGGCTACCGCCACATCGACACCGCCGCCGGCTACCAGAACGAGGGCGGTGTGGGCCGCGCGGTGACCGACTCCGGCGTCGCCCGCGAGGACCTGTTCATCACCACCAAGCTCGCCAACGGCGACCAGGGCTTCGACTCCGCGAAGGAGGCGCTGGCGACCTCGCTCGAGAAGCTCGGCACCGACTACGTGGACCTGTACCTCATCCACTGGGCCAGCCCTCAGCGCGGCACGTACCTCGAGTCGTGGAAGGCGCTCATCGAGCTGCAGAAGGAGGGGAAGGCGAAGTCCATCGGCGTCTCCAACTTCCCGATCGAGCAGCTCGAGGAGATCATCGCCGAGACCGGCGTGGTCCCGGTGATGCACCAGATCGAGCTCCACCCCGAGTTCCAGCAGGCCGAGCTCCGTGCGGTCCACGCGGAGAAGGGCATCGTCACCGAGGCATGGTCGCCGCTCGGCCAGGGCGGCGACATCCTCGGCAACCCGGTGATCACCGAGATCGCCGAGGCCCACGGCGCCGACTCCGGTCAGGTCATCATCGCCTGGCACCTCGCGATCGGGAACGTCGTCATCCCGAAGACGGTCACCCCGGCACGGATCGTCTCGAACTTCGCCGCGGCGGAGCTGACGCTCACCGCCGAGGAGGTCGAGCGCATCAACGGCCTGGACCGCGCGGACGGCCGCATCGGCGCCGACCCCGCCAACCCCGGCTTCTGAGCCGCTGATCGGCCGGCCCGGGAACTCCGGGCCGGCTATCGCCGCGGCCCACGGCGCGGCGCGCGGACCCGCCGCGCCGCGTCGGCCGCTCAGCCCTCGCCGAGCAGCTCCGCGATCTGCGGGTGGCCGGCGATGTAGCCCTCGAGCAGCTGCCGGCCCAGCTCCGGTGAGGTGACCAGCGGATGCGTGGAGAAGCCCTGCCAGGCGGCCTCGCGGGATCCGGTCCTCGCGGCCTCGAGGATCTTCCGCTCCGCGGCGCGCAGGGTGCTCATCATCCCCAGCCGGCCCAGCTCCAGCGGAGCCACGGGCTGAGGGTGGACGCCCTCGCCGTCCACGATGCACAGCACCTCGATCACGGCATCGGCCGGGAGCTCGGGCACGATCCGCTGCTCCGGGGCGGCGTCCGCGCCCGCGGGCGCGTTGCCCACGTCGAGGATCATCCGCTCCGGACGCCCCGTGGCCAGCGCCGTCATCAGCCGCATCGCCACCTCCTGGTAGCCGCCGCCGGCGATGTCCTCCTCGCGCCGCTCCTCGTCGCGCGACTCGGCCATGTAGGTCGCCTCGCGCTCGTGGAGGGTGGAGCGCCACAGGTCCAGCGGCGAGGTGCAGCAGGAATCGGCCGACGACCCGGCCCCGGCTCCGGCCGACGGGTCGGCGTCGGCCCCGGCCGACGGCTCCGCACCGGCGCCGCCCACCGACCCACCACCTGCCCCGTCGGCCGCGCCCGCGGCGTGCTCGTCGGCCGCGCCCGCGGCGAGGTAGAAGTCGCCCTGCTGCTTGGCCAGGAACTCGCCGCGCGTGGTCGCGGCGCCGGTGATGCGCTGGATCGCGTCGGAGGTGTGGAGGTAGTAGAAGAGGTACTCGTTGGGCAGCGCGCCGTCGGCCCGCACCCAGTCCTTGCCGATCAGCCGTGCCTCCTCGATCTCCTCGAGGGCGACGTCGTCGGCCAGCAGGGCGGGCAGGCGGTCCTCGCCGTCGACCGTCACCGAACGCAGCCAGCCCAGGTGGTTCAGCCCCACGTAGTCGAAGCTCGCCGCGGTGCCGTCGGCCCCGGCCTCCCCGGCTACGAGGTCCGTGCCGAGCAGACGGCCCACCCGGCGCACCAGCCCGATCGGGGTGTCGCAGATGCCCACCACGCGGTCCCCGAGCACCGAGCGCATGGCCTCGGTGACGATCCCGGCGGGGTTGGTGAAGTTGATGACCCAGGCCTGCGGCGCGACCTCGGCGACGACCCGGGCGATGTCCAGCGCCACCGGCAGGGTGCGCAGCGCGTAGGCGAGGCCTCCGGGGCCGATGGTCTCCTGGCCCAGCAGGCCCAGGCCCAGCGCGACCCGCTCGTCGACCGTGCGGGCCTCCGCGCCGCCCACCCGCACCGCGGAGAAGATGAAGTCCGCGCCGGTCACGGCCTCGCGGAGGTCGGTGGTGGCGATCAGGCGGGGCAGGGCGACGGCGCCGTCGGCGGCGACCAGCTGCGCGCCGAGGTCCTCGACCACGGCGGTGATGGTGGCCAGGCGTGCAGGGTCCACGTCGTGCAGGGCGATCTCGTCGACGGTGAGACCGGTGGCGGCGGTGGCGACCGCCTCGTAGACGAGCGGGACGCGGAATCCTCCGCCGCCCAGGATGGCGAGCTTCATGGCTGCAGTACCTCCACGTCCTCCCCGTCGGGGAACGTGATGTCGAAGGGAAGGGGCGAGCGGTCGGTGACCAGTGCGGTGAAGCGCGAGAGCCGGGCCACCTCGAGGAACCCCGAGCCGGGGAACTTCTCGTGGTCGGCGAGCAGGTAGGAGGAGGCGGCGACGTCGAGCAGGCCGCGCTTGATCGGCACCTCGCTGGGGGTGGAGTCGAGCACGGAGCCGTCGGCCCGCACCCCGGCGGCGCCCAGGAACGCGCGGTCCACGCGCAGCTGGCCGAGAGCGGACTCGGTCAGGGTGCCCACCATCGAGTCGTAGTTGGGGCGCAGCAGCCCGCCGAGGATCACGATGTCGACGGCCGGTGCGGAGGCGAGCGAGCGCACCACGGCGAGGGAGGCGGTCACCACGGTGAGGGAGCGCTCGACGAGCAGCGGGCACATCGCGGCGACGGTGGTGCCGATGTCCAGGGCGATCACCTCGCCGTCCTCCACGAGGGAGCAGGCGCGGGCGGCGATCGCCTGCTTGGCCGCGGTCGAGGTGCCGGCGACGTCGGCGAAGGAGCGCAGATCCGCCTCGGGCCGCACGGAGCCGCGCACGGCGGCGGCCCCGCCGCGCACCCGGCGCAGCGTGCCGGTCTCGGCGAGCAGCTCGAGGTCGCGGCGCACGGTGGCCTCGGAGACGCCCAGGCCGGAGCTGAGCGCGGTGACGGTGACGGTGCCCCGTCGTCGGAGCTCCGCCGCGATCGCCTGGTGGCGCTCCTCGCTCAGCATGGCGACACCGTAGCACCGCGCGTGCAACTTCGCGCAGCTTCGATCAAGCCCGTGCAGTCCCGCGCAACTCGTGTCATCATGGTGGTCCGGACCACACAGCCCATCTGCAGCGCACTCTCCACGACGCCGTGGGATCGCGCCCCCGCAGCGGGACCCTTCTCAGGAGGAACACCATGCGACGACGGAACTTCCTCGGCGGCACCGCTGCTCTCGGCGGCCTCGGCCTCCTGGCCGCCTGCGCACCCGGCTCGGACGGCGGCGGTGACGGGGACCAGGCCCCCGCCCCGAAGGCCGACGAGGTCGACACCGACGTCGCCGGCCTCGGCGACGTCACCCTGAAGGTCTGGGACCAGGAGGTCCGCGGCGCGCAGAACGACGCCATCGAGGCCCTGATCGCCGCCTTCGAGAAGAAGTACCCCAACGTCACGATCGACCGGACCACCCAGTCCTTCGACGACCTCCAGCAGCAGACCGGCCTCGCGCTCTCCGGCAAGGACGTCCCCGACGTCCTCCAGGTCAACAACGCCCGCGGCGACATGGGCGCCTTCGTGGCCGACAGCCTGCTCACCGATCTCACCGGCTACGCCGAGGCCTACGGCTGGGCGGACCGCTTCAGCCCCAGCGTGCTCTCGAAGATGACCTACTCCGAGGACGGCGTCACCTTCGGCGAAGGCACCCTCTACGGTCTCGCCCAGACCGGCGAGGTCTGCGGCATCTACTACTCGCAGAAGAAGCTCGACGACCTGGGCCTGAAGGCCCCGACCACCTGGGACGAGGTCTTCTCCCTGGTCGAGGCCGCCGCCGCGGGCGGCGAGCAGCCGATCATGCTGGGCAACCTCGACCAGTGGCCGGCCCTGCATGTCTTCGGCCCGCTGCAGGCGAACTTCGTGCCCGCCGAGACCATCGTGACCCTCGGCATGGGCAACTCCGGCGCCGACTGGACCACCGAGGACAACGTCGCCGCCCTCTCCAAGCTCGCCGAGTGGGGGCAGAACGGCGCGCTCGGCGACTCCCCGAACGGCCTCGCCTACGACGACGCCTGGCCCGAGTTCACCAAGGGCACCGGCGTGCTGCTGATCGGCGGCTCCTGGCTGGGCCCCGACATGGAGGCCGTGATGGGCGAGGACCTCCGCTTCATGGCGCCGCCGCCCGGGATCGACGGGAAGGTCGCGACCACCGGTGGCACCGGCATCCCCTTCTCGATCCCGTCGGCCGCGAAGAACCCTGCGGCGGCCGCCGCCTACATCGACTTCATCACCAGCGACGACGCGATGGCGATGATCGCCGAGAACGGCGGCATGCCCGTGAACCGCACCGCCGAGCTCGCCCCCGACTCCGGCGTGAACAAGGACATCTACGAGGCCTTCGACGCGGTCTCCACCCAGGGCACCCTGCTGCCCTACCTCGACTACGCCACCCCGTCCTTCGCGGACACCGCCGGCGCCACGCTCCAGGAGGTCATCGGCGGCCAGGCCGACGCCGAGGCCGCCGCCGGCACGCTCCAGGAGGACTACGCGGACTTCACGGAGGGGTCCTGACCCGCATGACGCCAGGAACGACACCGCACGACCCTGCCTCCGGTCCCGACTCCGCCCCCGGTGATGCCGGGTCGACGGGGTCGCGGACGGATGGTCGTGTCACGGACGGGCGTATGGCGACGAGAGATGGCATATATGCCACCTCGCGTCGCTCCCGACCATCCCACGACACGGGACCCGCCGGCTCGACCCAACCCACCGGCCAAGGCCCCCAGCCCGACGCCCCCCGGACCGACGCCGGCGCCCGGCCCGAGGCACCCCGCCGCACCCGCCGCCCCCGTCCGTCGGCGGTGGCCCGGTCGGCGGCGACGCCGTACCTGTTCATCCTCCCGGCCTTCCTGGTCTACGGCGCGTTCGCGCTGTATCCGCTGGGCCGGGCGGCGCAGTTCTCGCTGTTCGAGTGGAAGGGCTTCGGCGCCTCCACCTTCGTGGGCCTCGGCAACTACGTCGAGCTCGCCGGTGACGCGGACTTCCGGGCGGCGATCGCCAACGCACTGCTGCTGATCGTGTTCTATGCCGTGATCCCGCTGGTGGTGGGTCTGGTGCTGGCCGCGGTGCTGCGTCGCGGGCAGGTGCGGGGGATGGGCTTCTTCCGCACGGTGATCTTCCTGCCGCAGGTGATCGCGCTGGTCGTGGTCGCCGTCGCGTGGCGGCAGATCTACTCGCCGAACGGTCTGCTGAACGACGCGCTGCGGGCGGTGGGCCTGGACGTGCTCACCCGCGGCTGGCTCGGCGACCCGGGCACGGCGCTCGCCGCCGTCGGCTTCATCGGCACCTGGGTCGAGATGGGGTTGGTGATGCTGCTGATGCTCTCCGGCATGAGCCGCATCCCCGGCGAGCTGTTCGAGGCCGCGCGACTGGACGGGGCCGGGGCGGTGCGGGAGTTCTTCGCGATCACCCTGCCCGCCGTGCGCGGCGAGATCACGGTGGCGCTGGTGCTGACCATCATCGCGGCGCTGAAGACCTTCGACCTGATCTACATGACCACCTCCGGCGGCCCCGGCAACACCACCACGGTTCCGAGCTTCGAGGTGTACTTCCGTGCCTTCGAGCTGCGCGAGGTGGGCTCCGCCTCCGCCGTGGCGATCGTGCTGACCGCGCTGATCTTCGTGATCAACGTGGGTGTCTCCCGCATCGGGGAGCGTGCGTCATGAGGGTCTCCCGCGTCGAGACGGCGGCGAACTACGTGATCCTGGTGGGCTTCGCCCTGTTCGCGCTCGCACCCGTGCTCACCATCGTGCTGACCTCGGTCTCCGCCCCGCTCGGGGAGACCGGCGGGCTGCACCTGTCCAACTACGTCGACGCCTGGACGGTGGGCGGCTTCGGGCGCTCGCTGGGCAACTCGGTGGCGGTCGCCGCGATCGTGGTGAGCCTTGCGACCGCGCTCGCGATCCTCGCCGGCTACGCCTTCGGGACCATGCGCTTCCGCGGCTCGACGGTGCTGTTCTACCTGTTCCTGCTGGGGCTGATGATCCCCACCGAGGCGACGATCATCCCGCTGTTCTTCGACCTGCGCACGCTGGGCCTGACCGACACCTACCTCGCGATCGCGATGCCGCAGGTGGCGCAGTCGGTCGCCTTCGGCACCTTCTGGCTGCGCTCGCAGTTCCGCGCCCTGCCCACCAGCCTGGTGGAGGCCGCCGCGCTCGACGGGGCCGGTCCGCTGCAGGCCCTGGTGCGGATCCTCGTGCCCGCGTCGAAGCCGGCGATCGTGACCATGGTGGTGCTGGTGTTCATGTGGACCTGGAACGAGTTCCTCATCGCCCTGATCATGGCGCCGAGCGGCTCGCTGCGCACCGCACCGCTGGGCCTGGCGAACTTCCAGGGCCAGTACACCGCGGAGACCGCGCTGCTCGCCGCGGGCGCCGTGATCGTCGCCCTGCCCACCGTGATCCTGTTCCTGTTCCTGCAGCGCCACTTCATCCGCGGAATGCTCGAAGGAGTCGCCAAGTGACGACCGACCGGACCCCCGACCCCGCCGACCCCACTCCCTCCGTCGACCCCACGCCCCCCGCGCATCACGCCGGCGCCTCGATCGCGGCGCCGCCCGAGGCCGCCGGCGGTCAGGACTGGGACCCGCTGGCCGCCCAGCGCACCGAGGAGGACCCGCCGCTGGACGTGCTGCTCTCGGGCACGGTGTTCTTCGACATCGTCTTCACCGGCATGGACCGGCTGCCGCGACCCGGCGAGGAGCTGTGGTCCAAGGGCATGGGCTCGAGCCCCGGCGGCATCGCGAACCTCGCCACGGCCGCCGCCCGTCTGGGCCTGCGCACGGGGCTGGTCGCGGGCTTCGGGGATGACGCCTACGCGGACTGGATGTGGCACACGATGGCGCACGAGGAGGGCATCGACCTCTCCGCCTCACGCCGCTTCCCGGACTTCCACTCGGCGCTGACCGTCTCGATCGCGGCCGACGGGGATCGTGCCATGGCCACCCACGGCCACGACCTGCCCGAGCCGCTGTCCAGCCTCATCGCCTCCGCGCCCGACGCCCGTGCCGCCGTGGTGGACCTCGCAGGGGAGACCTCCTGGTGGGCGGACCTCGCCCGGCGCGGCTCGCTGGTGTTCGCCGACATCGGCTACGACGAGACCGGGACGTGGGACGTGGCCGACCTCGCCCCGCTCGCCCACTGCCACGCCTTCACCCCCAATGCGCTCGAGGCCATGGCCTACACCCGCACCGACAGCCCCGACCGGGCCGTGCGCGCGCTCGCCGAGAAGGTCCCGCTGGCGGTGGTGACCGACGGCGCCCACGGCTCCTACGCGATCGACGGCTCCACGGGCGAGGAGGCGTACTGCCCCGCCGTGCCGGTCACCGCGATCGACACCACCGGCGCCGGGGACGTCTTCGCGGCGTCGATGGTGCTGGGCACCCTCGCGTCGTGGCCGCTCGAGGAGCGGCTGCGCTTCGCCTCCCTGTGCTCGGCGCTGGCCGTCCAGCAGTTCGGCGGCTCGCTCGCAGCTCCCGGCTGGGGCGACATCACCGACTGGTGGCGCTGCATGAGCCGGGCGGCCGACGGGGGAGACCTCCGCGCCGCCTACACCCGCAGCGGCTACCGCTTCCTGGACGCCGTGGTCCCGGACCGCCGTGTGCAGGGCCGACGCCGCGCACAGGGCACCTTCGCCCTGCGCTCGGACGCCGGGGAGCACTGAACCCGGCCCCTCTCCCCACCCCCCCCCAGGGCTCGCACCGCTGCGGGCCCGGCAGCTGGCTCCACCCCGATCCGCCGCACCGATGCGGCGGCCTCCTCGAAAGAAGGCAGCACCTGATGTCGATCAGCACCCCCACCCCCACCCCCACCCCCACCCCGGCGCCCCGCCCCGGCCTCTCCCGCCGCCGGCTGCTGCAGGGCTCGGCCGTGCTCGGCCTCGCCGCCGGGGCGACCGCGCTGGACCTCCCCGGTCTGCCCCCGATGGAGCGCGCGCTCGCCGACGGCACCGTCGACCTCGACATCCTCTACATCGGCGCCCACCCGGACGATGAGGCCTGGACCCTTGCGGCGCTGGGTCGGTGGAACGAGTACGAGGGCCAGCGCGCCGGGGTCATCACCCTGACCCGCGGCGAGGGCGGGGGCAACGCCGTCGGCCTCGAGGAGGGCCCGGCGCTGGGTCTGATCCGCGAGAGCGAGGAGCGCACCGCCGTCGGCTACGCCGGGATCGAGCACATCTTCAACCTCGACGCGGTGGACTTCTTCTACACCCTTTCCGCACCGCTCACCTATGACGTGTGGGGCGGCGCCGAGGCGCTCAGCCGCGTGATCCGGGTGGTCCGCGCGACGCGGCCGGACGTCATCGTCACGATGAACCCCTCCGCCGTCGAGGGGAACCACGGCAACCACCAGCAGGCGGCGATGTTCGCCGTCGAGGCGTACCACCTGGCCGGGCGGAAGGACGTCTTCCCCGAGCACTTCGAGGAGGGCCTGCGACCCTTCTCGCCCCGTCGGCTCCTGCGCTCGGGCTCCAACGGCAGCGCCGACACCGGACCCGACGCCGTGGCCGCCGGCTACCGGCCCCAGGTCGCCAGCGACGTGGTGTTCGGCGCGTGGAACGGCACCGAGTCCGCGCGGCACGGCAAGCGCTGGAGCGCGGTGCGGGACGACTCCGTGCACGCCTATCGCACGCAGGGCTGGTTCGCGAACCCGCCCTCGCCGACGGATCCGGGGAAGATCCCCGCCACCTGGTTCACGCTCATCGACTCGCGCACCCCGCTCGCGGATCCCACCAGCTCCGACACCGCGGCGCTGCAGGGGGCGACCCTGCCGATCGCGGGAGGTCTGCCGCTGGGCACCACCCTCGAGGTGCGCTCGGAGCGGTTCACGGCCCTGCCGGGCGAGGCCCTCGAGGTCACCGTCGAGCTGGGCTCGCCGGGCAGGGCCCTGCCCGGGGCCTCGATTGAGCTCGAGGTGCCAGGCGGCTGGTCCGTCGGCCCGGTGCAGCCGGTCGGCACCGTCCCCGCGAAGCAGCAGCGCACCGCGACCTTCAGCGTCACCGCGCCCGCCGACGCCGCACCGGGCGAGGCCGTGCTGCTGCGCGCCCGCGCCACCTCCAAGGGGGCGAGCGGCGAGAACGTGCTGCCGCTGCGCACCGCCGGCCCGGTCGAGGCCGGGATCGAGGACCGTCCCGAGATCGCCGCCTTCCTGGAGTGGACCGCGGAGCTCGGCATGGAGCGCCTGGACGCGCTGGTCCCCACGCGGTACACCCTCGGCTCCGGCCGGGCGGACACCGTCGAGGTGGTGGTGCGGAACCTGTCCGAGTCCGTGCAGGACGCCGAGGTCGCGATCACCCTGCCGGAGGGCTTCAGCGCGGAGCCGGCCCGGCTGACGGTCGAGGCCGTCCCCGCGAGGGGCGAGAAGCGGGTGGAGGTGCACCTGGAGAACACCGACGCCTCGCTGCCCACCGCGAATCGTGCCCCGGACGGCGGGGTGTATCCGGTGACGGTCACCGCGACCGCGGGCGGCATCGAGGCGCCCGTCGCCCAGGGCCTGTACCTCGTTCCGCGACTCGTCGCCGCACCCACCGAGGGCGTCGAGGTCGATGCCGTGCGCGGCAGCGGCGAGCACCCGGGCGACGGGATCGACATCGGCACCCTGTGGGAGGGGGAGCCGGTGGAGCCGGCCGACGCCTCCGGCCGCACCTGGGTGACCTTCGACGAGGAGAACCTGTACGTGTTCGTGCAGGTCACCGACGATGTCCTGGGAACCCTGCTGCCGCCCGAGGACAACAAGCAGCGCTTCCGCACCGACTCGATCGAGATCATGATCGACCCGCGCGGCACCTCGGACAACACCTCCACCACGTTCATCCTCGGCGCCCTGCCCGGCACCGCGGTGGACGGCGGGATCGGCGGCCCGGTCGCCGGGCGCGACCACGACAACCGCCAGGGACCGATCGCGGACACCGCCCCCGGGGTGCAGATCGCCGCGTCGATCTCCGATCCCTACGAGGGGTACCGGTTCGAGACCCGGATCCCCTTCGCGGAGCTGCCCGACGGCATCGACCCCACCGGCATGGGCTTCAACGTGGTGGTCTACGACTCCGACACCCAGGACCAGACCGGCCAGTCCCGGATCGGCTGGTCCACCTTCGGCGGCATCCAGGCGGACCCCTCCCGCTGGGGCGTGCTCGAGCTGCCGGACCTGCCCGTCGCGGACTCCGCCCCGGTGGAGCCGCGGATCCCGGACACCGCCGCGCGCTCGGTCGAGTCCCCGTCCTCGATCCTGCAGGCGGCGGGGGACGGCACCGGCCTCGGCGGCAGCCCCGTGCTGCCGGCCGGCACGCTGCGCCTCGACCAGGTCGCCGCGACCGACGGCGGCGCCACCGCCCGGGTGCGCACCGACCGCGCCGGCACGCTGCGGGTGTTCCTCTGGGACGGCGCGACGATCGTCGGCGCGCTCGAGGCGCGCGAGGTGGGCACCGGGACGGAGACCCTCGAGGTGCCGCTGACCGGCACTCCGGCCGACGGCGCGACGCTCCGCCTCGCGGTCTCCCTCGAGGCCGACGCCGGCACCGCCGCGGCGGGCGCGACCGTGGCGTGAGCGGAGGCGGGGCGGGCGGGCCTCAGCCCGAGGTCACCGCCCGCTCCAGCGCCTCGAGCGAGTCCTCGAGGAAGCTCGGCGGGAACGGCGGCAGACCGAAATCCTTCACCAGCGCGTCCGGCACGGCGCTCCAGTCGTAGGTGAGGGTGACCCGGGTCCCCGCGCCCTCGGGGGCGAGGTCGTAGCGCCAGGTCCAGCCGCCCGAGCCCCAGGTCCCGTCGGGTCCGTGCTGGCCGGGCCGCCACGCGATGGTGCGGCCGGGCTCGACCGCGAAGACCCGGTTGTGCATGTCGTAGCGGCCGCCGGCGTTCTCGTGGAACATCTCGATGCCGAACTCCTGGCCCACCTCGGTCAGCGGCGCGGGGTCCTTCTCGAGCGGCCCGCGCACCCAGTCCGTCGGCTCGGTCTCGTGATGCCGGGC
Source organism: Brachybacterium ginsengisoli (assembly GCF_002407065.1). Classification (NCBI taxonomy): domain Bacteria; kingdom Bacillati; phylum Actinomycetota; class Actinomycetes; order Micrococcales; family Dermabacteraceae; genus Brachybacterium; species Brachybacterium ginsengisoli. The sequence goes on along the minus strand of NZ_CP023564.1, from coordinate 3,771,647 downwards.
CGGGTCGGTGAGCAGGTCGAACACCGCCTCGGGCGGGGCGGGGACGGTGCGGGAGACGATGTAGTGGTCCAGCTCCTCGGTGCTCTGCGGGGTCGGGGTGTTCTGCGGCGGGGTGCTCTGCGCGGACTCGGTGCTCATGCCGTCGCCTCCTTTCCGTACAGCGCCGCGACCTCGTCGGATTCCAGCCACTTCGCGTAGGTGGGGGACTGCGGCCAGCCCGCGGGCGAGTCCTGCCACTCCTCCTGGCGGCCGTAGGGCAGCACGTCCACGAGGGAGAAGGTGTGGCTGAGCTGCTCGGTGCCGCGGCCGGTGGTGTGCCAGGTGCGGTAGACGGTGTCCCCGTCGCGCAGGAACACGTTCAGGGCGAAGCCGCCGCCGGGAGGGGCGTCGACGTCGGCCCCGAAGTCGCTGCCCGCGGTGGAGTACCAGTCCAGCTGGTTGCCCACCTTCTCCCGGTAGGCGAGGGCCTTCTCGATCGGGCCCTGGGTGACGACCACGAAGCGGGCGTCGTACTTGCGCAGGAAGTCGGTGCGGGTGAACTGCGCGGTGTAGCTGGTGCAGCCGCCGCACTGCCACTCGGCGCCGTCGTGCCACATGTGGTGGTAGGTGATCAGCTGCGAGGCGCCGTCGAAGAGATCCACCAGGCGCACCGGGCCGTCGGGGCCCTGGAGCGTGTAGTCCGGCATCTGCACCATCGGCAGGCGGCGGCGCTGGGCGGCGATCGCGTCGAGCTCGCGGGTGGCGGCCTTCTCGCGCACGCGCAGCGCGGCGAGCTCCTGCTGCCAGGTCTCGAGATCGGTGACGGGAGGGAGGGCGGGAGCAGTCGGGGCGTTCATGTCAGTCCTTCCTGGGGGTCCAGCGGGCGTAGGTGACGCCCGAGCTGAAGGCGTGGTGCTCCCGCAGCTCGAGCGGTTCGTGGTGGCCGTCGGGGACCAGGCGGCGGCCGCGTCCCTGCACGTAGGGGAAGGTCCACAGCCGGTACTCGTCCACGAGCCCGGCGGTGATCAGCGCGTGGCACAGCTGGATCGATCCGGTCAGCGAGATCTCCGCTCCTGCGCTCTGCTTGAGCTCGCGCACGGCGGCCACGAGGTCTCCGGCGAGGATCGTGGAGTGCTGCCACTCGGGGTCGGTCATGGTCGAGGTGACCATGTACTTCTGCAGCGTGTTCAGCTCGTCGGTGATGCCGGTGGCGTCGTCCTCCTGCTGCGGCCAGAAGCCGCGGAAGTCCTCGAAGGTCTGCCGCCCCACCAGCAGCGCGTCGCAGGCGGCGCTGTCGCGCTGGAGGAGCTCGAGCTGGTCGGGCTGGGACGCGGTGGGGTCGAACCAGTCGTCCAGCATCTCGATCGAACCGTCCACCGTGATGTTCTGCGTGATCACCAGTGATCGCATCGGTGCCTCCTCGGGTACCGTGGATGTGCACACCGTCAACTTCGGCGTGTGAACACCGTAGACTTCGACGCCCCGGAGGGTCAAGAGTGGCCACGACATCCCGCCCCTATCACCACGGCGACCTGCGGGCCGCGCTGGTCGAGGAGGCGCTGGGGCTCGCCCGCACCGAGGGGCCAACGGGGGTGTCGCTGCGCGAGGCGACCCGGCGCGTGGGGGTCACGCCGTCGGCGGCCTACCGTCACTTCCGCGACCGCTCCCACCTGCTGGACGCCGTCGCGCGGCAGGTCCAGGAGCGGATGGCGGAGCGCATGCGCGAGAGTATGATCGCCCCGGAGGGCGCCGCACCGCCGGAGCGGGCGCTGCAGCGGCTGCGCGGCGTGGGCGCCGGCTACATCGGCTTCGCCCTCGAGGAGCCGGGCTGGTTCGAGACCGGCTTCTTCGGCGCGCTGCGCGAGGAGGATCCGTCGGCCGACGGGGGCGTGCAGGCCGCGCCCGGCGACGGGGCTCCGGACCCCACCGCGGGCGTGCCCCCGTTCGTGCTGCTCGTGGCGGCGCTGGACGAGTGCGTCGAGGCCGGGGTGCTGCCGGCCGCGCGGAGGCCCGGGGCCGAGTTCGTGTGCTGGTCCGCGGTGCACGGCTTCGCCGAGCTGGTGCTCCACGGGCCCCTGGCCGGCGTGGACCGCCGAAGGGTGCGGCAGCTCGCCGAGCGGGTCGTGGACGACGCGATCACGGGGATCCGCTGAGCGGACCTGCCGGGCGGCCCTCGTACGGTCCTGCCGCTCGGGCGGCATGGGGAGTTCTCCCCAGGCAGTCCGCCCCATCGCGCTCCAGGTCACGGGCCCGTAGATTCCAGGCACTGGGTGCGGGCCCCGCAGAGGGGACGCGAGAACAGGGCACGGGATCGACCCGCAGCGGGAGTCGACCGGGACGGCGGGGGCCGTCCGGTCGGCGAGGAGCGCCGTGGAGAGTCCCGTGCCGGTTCTCCGCGATCGGTGAGGGGCAGGCGGCCGTCCGCGAGGGGCGGATTGCGGTCGTCGGCCCGCGGTCGGTCGGTGGAGGCGGGAGCGGGGCGCAGCGCCCGGCGTCCCGCCTCCGAGCCGTCGGCCCGAGCGGTCAGCGGGCCGCCCGCAGCCACGCGAGCGCCGCGCTCGCCGCGGCCTCGGTGCCGGTGCGCAGCGTGGGCTGCTGGTCCGGGGCGAAGAAGGGGCTGTGGTTCGGTGCGGTCTCGCGTCCCTCCGCGTAGCCGCCGAGGCCCCAGTAGCAGTACGGCACCCCGAAGGCGTCGGGGATCCCGGAGAAGTCCTCGGAGGCGGTGGCCGGCGTCATCCGCTCCACCCGCTCGGCCCCGAACTGGTCCTCGAGCGCTTCGCGCACCCGCGCGGCGACCTGCTCGTCGTTGTCGGTGACGGGGAAGCGGTGGAACAGCTCGAACTCGGGCTCGCGCGGTGACCGGGCCGCGACGCACTCCGCGCGGACGATCCGCTGCACCCCCGCGACGAGCCGGTCCAGGATCTGCTCGTCGTAGGCGCGGAGGTTCAGCGCCATCGTCGCCCGGTCCGGGATGATGTTCGCGCTGGTCCCGGCGTGCAGGGCGCCCACGGTGACCACGCCGAAGTCCGACGGCGAGATCTCCCGCGCGACCAGGGTCTGGAGCCGCGTGACGATCGCGGAGGCCAGCACCACGGGATCGATGCCCAGGTGCGGCATGGATCCGTGGGACCCGGCGCCGTGCACCGTCACCGCCATCGAGACCGACGAGCTCAGCACCGGCCCCGGCGCCACGGCCACCTTCCCGGCCACGGGAGAGGTGAGCACGTGCTGGCCCAGGCACACCTCGGGCCGCGGGATCTTCTCGACCAGTCCGTCCTCCACCATGGAGCGCGCCCCGGCGGCGATCTCCTCGCCGGGCTGGAACAGCGCGAGGTACGTGCCCTGCCACGCCTCGCGATGCTCGGCCAGCAGCCGGGCCGCGCCGAGGCCGGCGGTGGTGTGCACGTCGTGCCCGCAGGCATGCATCATGGGCTGGGCCTGGCCGTCCGCATCCTCCTGGGTGCGCTCGGAGGCGTAGGGGAGGCCGGTCGCCTCCTGCACGGGCAGGCCGTCGAAGTCCGCGCGCAGGAGCACTGCGGGCCCGGTGCCGTTCTCCAGCACGCCCACCACGCCGCCGCCGATCTCGTGGACCTCGCAGCCCAGCTCGCGCAGCTGCGCGGCGATGATCCCGCGGGTGCGCTCCTCGTGCATCGACAGCTCGGGGTGGCGGTGGAGATCCTCGTAGAGATCCTGCTGCCAGGAGCTCATCTCCTCGAGCGCGGCGGTCATGGCGTCATCGAGCAGGGGCACGGGATCCTCCCGGGGTGGTCGAGGGGCGGAGCGGTCAGCTCGCCGGTTCGACTGTATGCCCGTTCCCCGGGAGCACGGCGGCGAACGCGGCGCCGAGCACGCGGGCCACGGCCGACGGGTCCGAGAGGTAGCCGGCCACCATCCCGCCGTCGCGCAGCAGCATCAGCTCCCGCCCCACGGTCTCCGGGCTCGTCGCCCCCGCCTCTGCGGAGACCTCGGTGAACAGCCCCAGCATCCAGGCGCGGTGGGCGTCGACCGCGACCCGCACCGGGTCCTCGGCCTCGGAGAACTCGGCGGCGGCGTTGAGGAAGGCGCAGCCGCGGAACCCGGGGGAGCAGCTGGCCTCGCCGATCCCGTCGGCGAGCGCCCGCATCGTGGCGGCCGGGTCGTCCGGCCGGCGGAGTCCGGTGATCCACGCCTGCTCGGCCTGCGACTGCTGCTCGAGATAGGCCACGACCAGGGCGCTCTTGGTGGGGAAGTGGCGGTAGAAGGTCACCTTGGTGATCCCGGCCCGCTCGATCACGCGATCGGCGCTGGTGGCGCGGATGCCCTGGGCGTAGAACAGCTCGTTCGCCGCGGTGAGGATCCGGGCGCGGGTGTCTGCGGCGGAACGGCGGCGCGGCGGGGTCTGTGCAGTCTCGGCTGCCTCCGCGTCGAGTGGCTCGGCGTCCATCTGCACCTCCTGGTCGGGCGGCGCCCCTTGCGCAGGCGCTCCGGGGAGTCTACGGTTCCCCTAGGTAGACGAACTAGTCACTCTACTTATTCCTCCGTCGGCGCGACCGTCGATCCCCGACGCCCCTCGCCCGGCGGACCCTCACCTCCAGGACGCCACCATGACCAGCACCGCCACCCCTCTCGATCACGCGCCCTCCCAGGCTCCGGCCCCCGGCGCCCTGCCGCGGCTCTACCTGATCCGCGCCCTCGCCGCCCTGCTCTGGGCCGGCATCCTCCTCGTCGCCCAGCCCGGGCAGGGGGTGCTGCTCACCGTGCTCCTGGTCGCCTACCCGCTGCTGGATGCCGTGGCCGTGGCCCAGCAGCTCCGGGCCCCGCTGCGCGGCAGCGGAACCGGTCTGAGCGAGAAGGTGAACATCGCCGTGAGCGCGGTCGTGGCCGTCGCGCTCGGGGTGGCCTCGACGATCTCGATCCCCGCGGTGCTCGTGATCTGGGGCCTGTGGGCCATCGGCTCCGGGCTCCCGCAGCTGCTCACCGCGATCCGTCGTCGCCGCGCGGGCGGCCAGGTGCCCCAGATGCTCAGCGGCGGCATCTCCGTCCTCGCCGGAGCGTCCTTCGCGGCGCAGGGAGTGAGTGGCGGGGAGATGCTCTCCGGGATCGGCGGATATGCCGTGCTCGGAGCGGTGTTCTTCCTGGTCTCGGCGCTGCGGCTGGCCCTGCTGGCCCGCCGCTCCGGAGGGTCCATCCGGACGGGTCTGTGATTCGCCTGACGCATGCCTTCCGGGTCTTTTCCGCGCCCCGTTCCCGGCCCTAGTCTTGGTGCGCACACAGAGACGCAGGAAACCGCGTCTGATCAGGCGGTACACGCCTCCTGAGCCCCGTGCTCACCATCACTTGAAGGAGGGACCCAGGAATGGAGTCGCACCACGAACTCCCCGTCGGCCGCGAGCTGCGGGCGGCTTCCGAAACAGGACAGATTCCGGCGGTCCCCGCCGGCTCGGATGCGTCCGGTCAGTCGGCGAACTGGCGCACCAGCGTGGGCATCGCGCTCGCGCTCGTGCTCGCCTTCGTGGTCATCACCCTCGTCAGCCTCTGAGATGCCGAGCGGGCGGGCCCGGAAGGGCTGAGTCCGCCCTGCGGCAGGGAGCTCTCAGGGCCGCAGGCCCTGCAGGAATGCGCGCACCATCCATATCGGCTGGCCCGGCATCACCTCGTCGAGGGCAGCTACGTGGTCCTGTCCCTCGCGCTCGCCTTCGGGGTCGCCGCCACCTCGCTGTTCATCCTCGGCATGGAGTCGCTGCTGGGGATGGCCGGCCTGGGTGTCGGTGCCGTGCTGATGATGTTCGTGGCCACCCCGCTCTCGGGCCTGGCCGCCGGACGGCACTGGCTCCCGCAGCCGTGGGGCTTCATCGGCCAGCGGCTGCCGATCGGCGCCGCGTTCATCGCGATCTCGGCGCGGCGGCGCCGTGCGGCAGGGGAGCGGGCCGAGGTGGCGGTGAGCGCCTGACCGGAACGAGGTGGAGGACCCCTCGGCAGGGGTGAGGCGGCGCCTCGTGGAGATGACTCCGCGGGGCGCCGCTCGTGTCACGGCGCGGGGTGATGGGCATCGGAGCCAACGGCGGGAGTCGAAAAAATGAACACCTGTGTGATTCCGGTGACATCGGACGAAGTTCCTGGTCAGGAACATAGTTGAACAGTAATCTTTCAACGAGCCCTCCTTTCGGGGTGACTAACGGGCGGTCCCGGCCGCCCCTACTGTCCATGCGCCGCATGGACGTCGGCTCCTTGAGAGAGAGAATCGAGATGACCCCACAGCGTCCCCCCTCCACCGGATCGACGGAGAGCGAGGCCTGGCCCTCCGCCCCCACCTTCGGCACCTCCGGTGCGAGCCGTGTCTCGCACGGCCGCCCGCCGCCCGGCGGCAGGTACCTGCAGCGCCCCGTCGACAGGCCGGCGAAGAGCTTCCCTGTTGCCTGGCTGCTGTCCCTGATCCTCGGCCTCTACGGAGCCGACCGCTTCTACCTGGGCCGCTGGAAGAGCGGACTGGTCAAGCTGCTCACTTTCGGCGGGTTCTTCATCTGGTACCTCGTCGACCTGATCCTGCTCACCCTGGGGCAGCTGAACGACTCCTCGGGCCGGCGCATCCGACCGACGGCTCCGTTCGTCTGGCCCTCCCGCATCGTCTCCGGCGCAGTGGTCGCCGGGTTCCTCGGCGTCTTCGCCCTCTCCGCCACCGCCGAGGACGCCGCACCGCCCGCTCCCGACGTCGCAGCCGTCGAACAGAGCTCCCTCGAGGACGCCGCGCAGGAAGCTCCCCAGCCCGCGGCCGGCCCGGCCGACGTGCCGACCACGGAACTTGCGTCGACTCCCGAGGTCGAGACCCCCGCTGAAGGCACCGCGCTCGCCGTGCTGGCCGGGCTGGAGCAGAAGGACCGCGGCGAGAAGGCCGGGTACGACCGCGACACCTTCGGCTGGCGCGAGGACCTGGACCGCAACGGCTGCGACACCCGCAACGACGTGCTCCGCCGCGACCTGCACACGATCACCCTGAAGGCAGGGACGCAGGGCTGCGTGGTGCTGCGCGGCATCCTCGAGTCGCCCTACAGCGGCGACACCGTGGACTTCGATCGCGCGAACTCGACGATCGACATCGACCACGTGGTCTCGCTCTCCGACGCGTGGCAGACCGGCGCCTCCACCTGGGATGAGCAGCGGCGTCACGAGTTCGCGAACGATCCGCTGAACCTCCTCGCCGTCGAGTCGAGCCTGAACCGGCAGAAGGGCGACGGCGACGCCGCGACCTGGCTGCCGCCGAAGAAGGACTACCGTTGCGAGTACGTCTCCCGGCAGGTCGCGGTGAAGGACAAGTACGACCTGTGGGTCAAGCCCGCCGAGGCCGAGGCGATCGAGCGTGTGCTCTCCGACTGCGAGGGCTTCCTCGCGATCACCGGCGAGAACCCTTGGCCCGTGACCGGCGATGGCGACGTGGTCGCCACCGAGTCCGAGCCGACGAAGGAGCCCGCCCCCACCCAGGAGGCGGAGCCCGCTCCGACGAAGGCTCCGGAGCCTGCGCCGGCCCCTGCGCCCGCGCCGGCCAAGGACCCGGTCCCGGCGACGAAGGATCCTGCTCCGGTGAAGAAGGATCCCGCCCCGGCGCCCGCTCCGGCACCTGCCCCGGTCAAGAAGGATCCGCCTCCGGCTCCGAAGCAGGATGACAGCAGCGGCAGCGCCTATTACAAGAACTGCGATGCTGTCCGAGCTGCCGGCGCGGCACCCATCCACCGAGGGGACCCCGGGTACGCGAAGCACCTGGACCGCGACGGTGACGGTGTGGGCTGCGAGTAGTCAGTGACGAGGCCCGTGATGCCAGCTGGCATCACGGGCCTCTGCCTCACCTCGCGCTGCGCAACGCCTCGAGCACCGCGGGCAGGGACTCGACGCCGTCGCTCGCGAGGAAGTGCCCGGCCCGGGGGACCACGCTCACCGGGCTGTCGAAGGCGGCGGCGACCTCGTCGCTGAGGTCGGCAGGGACCAGCGGATCCGCGGAGGAGCGGATCACCCGGACGGGGCCGAGTGCAGGCTTCAGTGCAGCGGGCTCGAGACCTGTGAGGAAGTCGCCCAGACCGGTCCGGATGAACCCGTCGAGGTCCTCGTCCCCGACCGGCGGGAGCGGCGCGAGGAAGGGCGCGACCGCCACGAAGGCCCCGAGGGATCCGTGGTCCCCGGCCTGCTGCAGCTGGCGGACCGCTGCCAGCGCCGTCGGATTGCCGAGGCTGTGGGCGACGACGGCGGTCTCTGCGTCGAGACGGCCGATGGCCTCGGCGGTCCTCGTGATCCACGCGCCCGCCGACGGAGCGAGCGGTGAGGGGAGCTCGGGGACCACGGCCGTGGTCGCCTGCGCCGCGAGCCAGGGGAACCAGTGGTCGCTCGGCGCGGCGCCGAAGCCGTGCACGATGACGAGGCGGGAGAAGGGGAGTGCGGACGAGCCGTCGGTGTTCGTGGTCATGTCGCGGACGCTACGCATTACCGTTGGTGTGAAGGTCAAATCCGTCCTCGTGGAGGTCCAGGTGCTCATCACCGAGTTCGCACGGCGCGCCGGAGTCTCTGCGCGATCCCTCCGTCACTACGAGGAGCAGGGGCTGCTCGCCCCCGCCCGCACCCAGGCCGGCTACCGCCTCTTCGAGGAGGCGGATCTCGAGATCGTCGCCCGCATCCGGCTCATGATGGACGCCGGCCTCTCCACCGTGGTGATCCGGCAGTACCTCGACTGCGTGAGGACCGGCTCGGGCACCCATCATCTCCAGCTCTGCCCCGCGCTGCAGGCCGAGCTGGACCAGGTCGCCGAACGCCTCGATACGGCCTCCCGCCGCATCGACGCCACCCGCGCCGCGCTCAGTGACCTCGCCTCCTGACCACCCGGTCAGCCATCGGCCTCCGCCTCGTGCGCGAGCACGTAGGCCCGGCGCAGCACCTCCACCTGCGCTGGGTTGTACAGCTCGGTGACGGCCCTCGTGAGGTCCTGCAGGGAGGAGCGCCGTGTGCTTCCGAGCGGAGGGTTCTTCGTGCCGGGATGCTCCTCGTGGATGGTGCGGAGCACTGTCGCCAGACGGGCCGCGACGGCCTGGATCTCCTCGACGTCAGCGTCGGGAGGCAGGGTGTTGAAGGCGTCGTCGGCCTCCTGGTGATCCGCGGCGATCTCCCGCAGATCCTGCCGCCCCTGCTCGTCGAACATGCGCTCGCTGATCATGACCACCGCACGGTCGGCGGGGGTGAGGGCGTCGGCGACGGAGGCGAAGCCCGCCGGGACGTCCGACTCTGCATGGTGGTCCAGCAGCTCGGCGATCTCCGCGCGCAGCTCCTGGCTGCGGGCGATCGACGCGGCCAGCTGCGCATCGAGAGTGCGCAGGGTCTGCGTGAAGGTCTCCCCGGAGGTCCCGAGGCCGGCGATGTCCGCCAGCGGCATCCCCAGATCGCGCAGCCGAGCGATCTGCAGCAGACGCACCAGATGGGGCGTCCCGTACTGCTTGTAGTTGTTCTCGGCCCGCTCGGGCTCCTCGAGCAGCCCAATCGAGTGATAGTGCCGGATCGTCTTGACGGTGGTGCCCGCGAGCTGGGCGAGGCGGCGCGTGCTCCAGGCCATCAGAGGGTGCCGGGCAGAGCGGGTGCTGGGGCGGGTGGTGCGGGAGCAGGCCGTTCGAACATGCGGACATCCTCCCTGCTCAGGCTGCTCAGCGGAAGGGAGCCCTTGACCGTGCCCCTGGGGCACGGTGTGCGGTGCGGTCATCGCCATCGAGCCCGAGGAGGCACCCATGACCGCCCGTTCCGACACCCGATCCACCGCGCCGGCACCCCGCCGGGTCGACACCGTCCGACCCTTCGGCGCCCATCTCGCCATGAGCTGGTGGAAACCCGTGGTGATGACGGTCGTCGTGGTCGCCATGACCTACCTCCTGCAGCTCCTGCTCCTGGCGGGTGCCGCCGTCGTCGAGGTGGGCATGCTCGGCAAGGATCCCGCCGACGAGTCCCTCACCCCGCTCACCTATCTCGCCCTGAACCTCTCGATCATCCTGCTGGTCCCGATCGTGGTGCCCCTGCTGCGCCTGGTGACCGGGACGCCGTGGCGGGAGGTGCTCGCGGTGGGCCGACGCTTCTCCTGGCGGCGACTGGGTCGCTGGACCGCCGTGTTCGCCGGGCTGATGGTGGCGCTGAACCTCGTGCTGCCGCTCGTGCAGCCCTCCCCGCTCGCGGCCGTCGCGGTGACGGGAACGACGGTCGCGCTGCTGGCGATCATCCTGCTCACCACACCGCTGCAGGCCGCGGCCGAGGAGATCGTGTTCCGCGGCGTGCTCACCGCCGCCTACGGCTCCTGGCTGCGCTCGGCCCGGCCCGCACTCGCCCTCGGGACCAGCCTCTCCACCGTGCTGTTCGCCCTGCTGCACACCTCCGCGGACCCGTGGATGCTGCTGAACTACCTCGGTCTCGGAGCCAGCACGGCCCTGATGGCGATGCTCAGCCGCGGGCTGGAGGCCTCGATCGCCTTCCACGCCATGAACAACGTGTTCGCCATGGGGATCGGCGCGGTCTTCGCCTACGGGGGAGGGATCGCCCAGGACCGCTCCGCCGGCGCAGGCGGGTCGTACATGCTGCTGTTCCTGCTCGCCCAGGCGGTCGGTGTGCTGATCGTGTGGCGCGCGGAGCGGCGTCGTGCCGCGACCCGCGATACGTGAGCAGGGCCGCCGCCGACGGCGGACGGTCGTCCCGTCGGGCGACCCCACCGGAACCGTCAGATTCCGAACCACTTCTCGGCCGGATATGGTTCGGAATCTGATGGTTCCGTGCTGCTGCCGACGGGGCCGACGGGGGCCTGCGACCCGACCGGGAAGCATCCGGCCCCCGTCGGCGTTCCCGCGGGAACGCATCCACCAAGGAGGACCTCGCATGCTCACCCTCGATCTCACCGACCGCACCGCGTTCGTCAGCGGATCCACCCAGGGCATCGGCCTCGCGATCGCCCAGCAGCTCGCCGAGGCGGGTGCCCGCGTGGCCGTCAACGGCCGCACGGCCGACCGCGTCTCCGAGGGGATCGACTCGCTCGTCGGCGTCGGGATCCCGCGTGCCCGACTGATCGACGCCCCTGGGGACGTCACCACGACGGACGGGCTCGCCGCCGCGCTCGAGCCGGTCGGCGACGTGGACATCCTGGTCAACAACCTCGGCATCTTCGGCGCCGCCCCGGCGCTGGAGATCACCGACGAGGAGTGGCAGCGCTACTGGGAGGTAAACGTGCTCTCGGCCGTGCGTCTGATCCGCGCGACCCTGCCCCGCATGACGGAGAACGGCTGGGGCCGCATCCTCAACATCGCCAGCGACTCCGCCATCGTCACCCCGGCGGAGATGATCCACTACGGCGTCTCCAAGACGGCGCTGCTGGCCGTCTCCCGCGGCTTCGCGAAGGAGGCCGCCGGCACCGGCGTCACCGTGAACTCGGTGATCGCCGGCCCCACCTACACCGAGGGTGTGCAGGAGTTCGTGTACCAGCTGGTGGATCCGACGCTGCCGTGGGACGAGGCCGAGGCCGAGTTCATGCGGCTGCACCGCCCGCAGTCCCTGATCCAGCGACTCATCCGCCCGCAGGAGATCGCGAACATGGTGGTCTACCTCAGCTCCCCGCTCGCCTCGGCGACGACGGGCGGGGCGCTGCGTGTGGACGGCGGGTACACGGATTCGATCTTGCCGTGAGGGGTGAGCGCGGCGGGTGCCGGCGGCGCGCATCAGGATCGGCGACGGCACCCGACGGGCCTGTTCGACCGGCGCGCTCAGGCCCTCGAGCCGGGTCGTTCGTGCGACGCGCGTGATCCCGCATTCACCACCCGCGGGATTCCGGCCGCGGAGGTGACGGCCGCCGCGACGGTGAAGGGGATCATCCCCAGGGCGAGCATGGCCGTTCCGGTCCCGCCCGGGACGGCGAGCACGTCGTGGGTGAGGACCAGCTGGGCCCCGGTCTGGAAGGCGGCGTGGAAGCCGACGGACATCCAGATCGAGCCGGTGAGCTGACGGAGCCAGCCGAACCCGATGCCCATCACGAGGAACAGCGAGAGGTCCACCGGATCCCAGCTCTGGCGCAGGAGCGCTCCGAACAGCGTGAACAGCAGCGCCTGGGCGAGGATGACCCACCAGCCCCGGGCGAGAGTCCCGAGCGAATGCATGATGCTGCCGCGGAACACCGCCTCCTCGGGCACCGCCTCGACGGCCAGAACGGCGACGAGCAGCAGGAGGACGGTGCGCACCAGGTCGGGTCCCGGGACCGTGAGGGTCGGCGGGGCGCCGAGGAGGCTGAGAACGCCGAGCGTCGCCGCCGCCGGCGCGCTCCACAGCAGCGCTCCCCAGAGGGCGAGCCGCCACCCGGTGCGCGGGCTCGTCAGCCCCGCGTCGCGCATCCGTCGGCCGTCCGCGACGCGGACCAGCCCCAGGATCACCGTCAGGGTCAGAGCGCTCAGCGCGCACCCGGCGGCGATCCGGAGCATGAGCGTGGTCGGGTCCGAGGGATCGGGCGCGGCGGGCAGCAGTGACGGCAGGACGGCGAGCCCCGCACCGAGCGGGAGCATCGCGAGCGCGATCTGCCAGGCAGCGGTGGCGAGCCGTCGGGGCCGCGCGGCCGCGGCGGCGTCGATCCGTGGCACGGGAGCGTCACCTTCCGGTCGCGCGTGGCGTCGAGGGAACAGTGCCAGGGTGCGACGGAGTCGGCACCGAGGCGACTGAATGGAGCCTACGGAGCGCGCCCGCCGCCGCGCCTCCTTCGAAAGAGGGAGACGGCGTCATGAGGGGACCGCCCCGACTCGACGGGCGCGGACGCACCGCACGGGGCAGCGCGCGGTCGCGCGGCGCCGGCTCGTGCTCCGGCTCGTTCTCCGGGCGCTCCGGTCACCGTCGCCGCAGCACCAGCACTGCGTCGACGTGCTCGCCGTGCGCGCCGTCGGGTCCGGTGGCGGGGCGCCGGCGCTCCTCGGCGATCTCCACCGCCCAGTCCTCGACGGGCTGGGCGAGCTGCTCGGCCTCGGCGTGCACGTCGATCATGTTCGGCGCGAGATGGTCGGACCACGACGGCGGCGCGGCATGGGAGATCGTCACCAGATGCCCGCCGGGGCGCAGCGCGGTGGCGGCGCGGCGCAGGATCTCGATCCGCTCCAGCGCCACCTCCGACTGGAAGAACGAGGCGGTGACGAGGTCGACGGTGTCCGGCTCCGGCTGCCAGGCGTCGAGGTCGGTCGCGGTGAAGGTCGCACGGTCCACGCCGCGTGCGTCGGCCTCGGCGCGGGCACGGCCGACGGCGGTCTCGGAGATGTCCAGGCCCCGGGCCTGCCAGCCCTGCTCGGCCAGCCACAGCACGTCCCCGCCCTCCCCGCAGCCGAGGTCGATCGAAGTGCCGGGCTCGAATCCGCCGACCACCTCCGCGAGCGTGGCGTTCACCCGCCCGGACCAGACGCGCTCCTGGCCCCCGTAGCGCTTCTCCCAGTGCTCGGCGGGGGAGAGGGACGGGTCCGGGGCGGGGTGAGCGTGGGCATGCGCGGCGGAGTGCTGGTGCTGGTGTGTGGCCATGGCAGGAGCCTTCCAGACGGCGATCGCCCGGGACAGGGTTCGTGCCGGGAGCGCCGCACCGCGGGGACGCTGTGTTGCGCGGGGCGCACCGCAGGGAGACGTCCGCCACGCCCGGACATCGGCCAGCGCCGTCGGCCCTTGACCCTGACGCGTTGTCAACGTGTCGACTTCCGGTCATGACTCGCATCGTCCTCCCGTACCTCGCCTCCTACGGCACGTCTCTGCTGGGCAACTCGGTCACGGCGATCGCCCTGCCTCTCTTGGTGCTGTTCACGACGGGCAGCCCTCTGGGTGCCGGAGCGGTGGCGTTCGCCGCCGCGGTGCCGTCGGCGCTCGCCGGGCTGCTGATGGGCTTCCTGGTGGACCGCATCAATCGCCGCACCGCTGCGATCCTCGCCGACGTGATCTCCGCGCTGGCCCTGGCGCTGCTGCCGCTCATCGAGCTGACGATCGGCCTGAACCTGGGATGGTTCATCGCGATCGCGGTGCTGAACTCCTTCGGGGACGTCCCCGGGGTCACCGCCCGCGAGGCCATGCTCCCGTCGCTCGCCCGTGCCGGTGGCATCGACCCCGCGCGCCTCATCGGGCTGCGCGAATCGCTCGGCGGAATCTCGATGCTGCTGGGGCCCGCTGCCGCCGGGCTGCTGGTCGCCACGCTCGAACCCGTCGCCGTGATGTGGGTGACCGCGGGCATCGCCGCGCTCGCCGCCCTGCTCACCCTGCTGATCCCCGCCCGCGCCGCCGCGCACGAGCGGTCCGAGACCTCGGTCGGCGGGCTCCGCTCGAGCGCCGGCGCGATGCTCCACGGCCTCCGTCTCATCGTCCGCACCCCGCTGCTGCGCGCCCTGGTGCTGCTGCTCCTGGCGCTCGCGGTGGTGCTCGCCGCCTTCCAGGGCATGGTGATCCCGGTCCACTTCGCGTTCCGGGGTGAGGGGGAGGCGGTGGGCTTCGTGCTCAGCGCCCTGGCCGCCGGAATGCTGGTGGGCGGGGGCGTGTTCGCCGCGGCCGGTGCCCGGCTGCCCCGTCGGGCCTGGCTGATCGCCGGGATCCTGGTGATCGCGGCGGGTCTTGCCGTGCTCGCTACGCTGGAGTCCACGGTGATCGTGCTCCTCGGCGCGGCGATCGTGGGCCTGGGGGCCGGGTCCATGAACGCGGTGGTGGGGCTGACCTTCGTCGAGGCGGTCGACGAGGGCCGACGGGGCACCGTGCTCGGCGCCCAGAACGCCCTCATGACCCTGGTGCCCGCCCTGGGCATCGGCCTCGCCTCACTTCTCATCGAGTTCGGCAGCCTGGAGCTCACCGCGGCGATCCTCGCCGGGCTGTGGCTGCTCACCGTCGTGGCCGCCCTGTTCACCCGCCGCCTGCGCCGACTCGGAACGGAGAGACTCTGATGCGCATCGCCGAACTCGCCGATCTCGCAGGCGTCAGCGTGCGCACGATTCGCTACTACCACCAGGCGGGGGCTCTGCCGGAGCCGCCCCGACGCGCCAACGGATACCGCGACTACTCGGCCGACGACCTGGTCACGGCGCTGAGGATCCGCCAGCTGACCGCATCCGGGCTGAGCCTCGCCGCGGCCGGTGCGCTCGCCGCCGATCCCTCCCCGCAGGCCGACGAGGAGGTGCTGGAAGCAGCCGACCGCGACCTCGCCGCCCAGATCGCGCTGCTCACGGAGCGTCGCGAACGCCTGGCGCAGGCCCGCGCGGGCGGGCACGTGGGGCTGTCCCGCGAGGCAGCGGCCCTGAGCAGCGAGGCGACCGACGTGCCTCCGGCGATCCTGCTCGCCAACCTGTACCGCGACCACGAGCCCTTCCTCCGCCTGGTCGAGGCGCTCACCGAGCCGGGCAGGCGTGAAGCGGTGGCTGCGCTGCAGCAGCGCTTCGACGCGCTCGACGCCGACACCCCCGAGGCCGAGCTCGAAGAGCTCTCGGACCGGGTGCGCATGGTGTTCGACGGTCTGGACGAGGATCTGCCGCCGTTGCCCCGAGCTCAGATGCAGCTGCTGCTCGAGCTCGTCGACCGCGGCCTCAACGTCCAGCAGCGGGAGTTCGTGCGACGCCCGTTCTGAACGGGCCCGCGTCCGGTACAGTTCGGCCACCACCAGCGGATCTCGTGGCCCGTCTCCTCGGCCGACGCCGGCGGACGACGAAGGGACACACCCGTGACCACCTCCGGCCTCAGCCGCGCCCAGCGAATCGACGCCGCCACCCCGGAGTCCCGCAATCGCGTGGTCGACTTCCTGCGCGCCGCCGCGATCACCGTGGTGGTGCTCGGGCACTGGACGATCATCGCGGTCGACGCCGACGGCGGCATCCTGCCCCACGGCGTGCTCGACGGCGCCGCCTGGACCCATCCGCTCACCTGGGTGTTCCAGGTGATGCCGATCTTCTTCTTGGTGGGCGGCTACTCCAACGCGCTGTCCTGGCGCTCCGCGCGACGGAAGAAGGTGGCCTACGCCGAGTGGCTGCGCACCCGGCTGCGCCGCCTCGGCATCCCGCTGATCCCTCTGCTGCTGGCCTGGCTCGTGATCGGGGTGGTGGCCGTCGCCGCCGGGGCACCGAATGCCACCGTGCAGCTCGCCTCCCAGATGGCGCTCATCCCCACCTGGTTCCTCGCCGCATACCTCATGGTCATCCTGGTCGCCCCGCCGTGCCTGCGGCTCTGGGAACGCTTCGGCTGGTGGTCGATCCTCGGCGGCATCGCGCTCGCCGGAGCGGTCGACGCGATCAGTCTCCTGGCCGACCAGCCGCTGCTCGGCTACCCGAACTACCTGCTGGTGTGGGCGGCATTCCACCAGGTCGGATACGCCTGGCTGGATGGTCGGCTCGCAGGATCCGGACGACGCCTTCTCCTCGCCGCGATTGGACTGGTGGGCCTGCTTCTGCTCGTGCTGGTGGGCCCGTATCCGGTCTCGATGGTCACCTCCGCGGCCGACGAGATCTCCAACTCGAGCCCCACCCGCATCACCATGGCTTTCCTCGGCATGCTGCAGGCCGGGCTGGTCCTGTTGCTCGAGAAGCCGCTGACCGCGCTGCTGCGCCGGCCCGGTCTGTGGTTCGCCACCGTGCTCGTGAACCAGCGGATCATGACCTGGTTCCTGTGGCACCTCACCGTGATGGTGGGCGTGGCGCACCTGCTGCTCGCGCTGGATGCCCGGGCGCTGCTGCCCGAGCCGCTGAGCGGCCTGTGGTGGGCGACAAGGCCGCTGTGGGCACTGGTGCTGCTGGCGCTCACCGGGGTGGTGGTGCTGGTGATCGGTCGGTTCGAGACGCCGCGAGCCGACGACCGGCTGGCGCCGCCAGTGTGGATGCCGGTAGCCGCGGCAGTATTCGTCATCGCCTCGCTCGCAGTGATGGCCTCGGTGGGCACCGTGGGAGAGAACGGCGTGGCCTGGGTGTGGCCGCTGCTGCCGGTTGCGGGGTTGTGGGCATTCAGAGTTTTTAACTTTCCGAGATCCTAAAAGTGACTTCCGGAGTACTCATTCCCAAGCTAGTCAATCTGTATTGAACTAGCGCCTTTGCCAGGCATGTACTCCCACCCCAACTTAAACCCAGGTGGCGAAAGACGACTGCCGGCTTTGCGGGTGGAACGCTAAGACGGAGCCTGGTCATTTGGGTGGCAATCGAAACGCACTCTCGATCACCCAGGGCCGGACCTGAAGATTATGAGAGTACCCGATGTGTACCCCTGCAGTACCACTATCTACCCCTCCCGCGTCAAGAGCTAGGCGAGCCAAATAATGCGCCAGCGCAGAAAATAGCAACGCATTGTCCTTCCGGGAAAGCGCCCGTACGCATAAAAATTCAGCCCGAAATGCTAACTTAGGGCATTGGAGGCGTGATTAGTCTTGCCTCAAAGAAGATAAGCAAATAAGTGCCCCCGATCATCGGTAGGCTCTATCATTAAATAATAGGCGCGCGTCCGGAACGCGCCCCGTAAGACGCCATCGGCACGAAGCTCGTACGTGGATGATCGTGTGCACGGCTTCCGGGTCGACAAGTCCGTGCCTGTGAGCAACTGAAGCCGTGTTCGCTAGAAATGCCCCACGAGGATGCAACAACGAGGTAGCATTTCAAGGGACGGGCCGCGGCGTCTCTGCGCGACCCATGGACATCCATTTAGAAGGCTCTCGATAAGAAGTGGACAGCATGGAAGCTAAAGAAAACCCGAACATATTCTTCGCATACGCATCAAAGCCGCCCCTGAGGGTTGATGCCATCAGGCAAGCGATCGGAGAACTCGAAAAGCGAGGAGTCGATGCGGTCGGGTGGGAATCACTAGTTGTCTCCGGGCGGAGGCTAATTGATCCCATACTGGAGGCAATTACACGTGCAGACATCGTAATTGTGGAGCTCAGTAGCTTCAATCCCAACGTTCTGTTTGAATTTGGGTACGCCCTTTCGCTAGGTAAGCAAACCTATATCGCGTTTGATGAAACAGACATGTCTGCGGCGGCACTCTGGAAGACTTTCCCGATTTTTGAGCAGATTGGCCGTGTTGACTATTCTGGGAACCATCAGATTCTGGCAAACCAGATAGTTAGGAACCTGTCTGAATCGACCCAGTCCCTTTCGCAGAGCTTGATCGCAGGTGCGCAACCTCGAGAAGATAATGCCGTGTTTGCAGTCCATTCTCCGATTAAGCATACTGCGGCTCAATCACTCGAGCGCTTCCTAGAGAGGCAGACACATCTGACGTTCAGGGGCTCGAATGCAGATCTAATTTTGGCACCCCTCGAGTTCTATACAAAAGAAATCTATCGCTCGTCGGCTGCAATTTTCCACTTGCTTGGATCTAATCGGAAGCGATCAGTTGAGCATAATGCCGTTTCTAGCTTCCTTGCAGGGTTTGCGAGAGGACTCGAGCTTCCAATAATTATGGCTGTTGAGGGAGGTCAATCCAATCCGCTTGATTATGTTGACCTGCTATATGAGTATGATACCGCTGCGCAACTTCAAGGCAAGGTTGAGGCTTGGCTCGGCAGCCTTCCGAAAACCGCTGGATCGAAGCGCAGGATGGGGCGCCTCGCACTTGATATTGAACTTCCACTCCATTCGTTCGGCGAGTATGTCGCCGAGTATGAGACTGAGTCCTTGCCGGACTACTTCGTGCAAACGAGCGAGTTCAATGCTGTAGTAGGGGGTGAGGCGAAGGTATTTGCGGGCCGAAAGGGGACTGGAAAATCGGCGACCATGTCCCAGGCGGCAGCAGAGCTTGCCCTCGATAGAGGGATCCTTGTTGTTCCAATCAAGCCAAGTTCGCATGAAATGAGCGGGTTGACTCAAGTCGTGAGTGACTATGGGTCAGGAGAGCAACTTGAATATATGCTCACCATGATTTGGAAGTATGTCGTGCAGACAGAAGTCGCACTAAGGGTCATCGCGGAAAGTGACGTTTCTCCCGGACACCTCATTGACGGAGAGGTAGTTGACGACTTGCGCAATCTGCTTTCCCATATGTCAGTAAGTGCGGAAAGTAGTTTCACGGATCGCATAGAAAGCGTCGTCCGACGCCTAGAGAAGGTGCATGGCGGGCAAGGCTTAACACTTACGCCGCAGGACGTTGCCAAGGCACTGCGGACGGACGGGTTGAGTCGCCTGGTGCAGCTCACAAAGGCAGCTCTCCGAGAGAAAACTAGGATTGCGGTTCTCGTTGATAATCTGGATAAGAACTGGGAGCCAAGTGATCAGCTTGAGTCGTTGTCACGGCTGATTCTCGCCCTGCTCGTTGCTTCCGGGAAGATTGAAAAAGATTTCGAGCACGGAGGCGGAAGCGCGCAAGAGTTTGAGTGTGCGGTCTCCCTGTTTATTCGGACTGACATCCTTGAGGCCGTAAAGAAGTACGCCAGAGAGCCTGACAAGATCGGATCTAGGACTGTCGACTGGAATGACGAGCAGCTTCTCGTGCGAGTTCTTGAAGAGCGTTACCAGGTTAACAGTCGGCAGTCCGGTGGGACGATGTGGGCCGAACTCTTCTGCGACGAGGTTCAAGGACTTCCCACCCGCGACTATCTTTTGTGGCGCGTCCTTAGGCGTCCAAGAGATTTTATCTACATGGCTAATGCGGCCTTGACTACTGCAATTAATCGCAAGCATGACCGCATTGACGCGAGCGATATCCTATACGCGGAAAAGGAGTACTCGCGATTCGCAATCGAGGCTCTTCTTGTTGAAAGCTCCTCTGCTTTCGATGAGCTCGAAGAAATGCTTTTTGAGTTCGCCGGTGTCGGCGCAACTATGTCGGAGCAGGAGCTCGACGATATTCTTAAGTCTGAACAGAACGCTGATCAAATTAAGTGGTGGCTCATGTCTACGTCGTTCCTTGGGGTCGAAACGTCGGGCGGAAAATTCGACTATGTCGAGGGCCTTGATGTCTCGCGTCGAAAACTTCGTGTCGCTCAGAGAAACTCTTCTAATAACGATCGGGTGCTTAGATTTCAGGTTCACCCGGCGTTCAGGGCGTACCTTGAGATCGTGGATGACGATCTGCATGCCTAAAGGATTCTGCGGGCGAAGTAGAGTCTCTCGGAGTTGATTTCAGTGGCGCTGGCGGTGTCGCGTAGTCGGGCTGAGGCTTAGGGGGATCCGATGCCTAAGCCCGACTTTCCCGCTCCGTCGACGCGTCCATACTCAGTTCTGGGGTGTCGCGTTACTTGTGTCTTTCGGCGTCGACGGTGCGAGGAGCGGTCGCGTTATGGCCTCTAGCGGGATGTTAAAGTTCGGAAGTTTAATTGCTCGAAGATTCCAAGGCTTCGAGAACTGTTGCCTTCGAGAGCCACTATCGCCGCCGGCCTTGATGCTCTATGTAGCGCTTAACTCTGAACAACCGACTGCACTCATGAGCATGTTGTGCGTGTTTGGGCGCTTGCTTCCGCTGTGATGAAGTCCCTGCTTGCAGCATCTAGGCGGCGGCCTTCGCTTCGAGGAACAGATCAACTGGCATCGCGCGATCAAGCTTCCATACGATCTGCAGCGGCCTGGATCCCGTTGCGCTCTCGAACTTGGCGGTCCCGAGGCAAGTGTAGGGCTCCGTGCCGAGATCACCCGTCTTCGCTCGCCTCACGAAGAGCACAACGCTGCTGCCGCCTGCGACGTGCGTCGCGTACCTGCGCCCAGTCGCACTGTTGGCACTTGTGGTGCTCTGCGATTCCCAGTGGAAGTAATCCTGGTTGACCGCGTAGTCGCGATACAGCGTGGTGGGGGAGTAGTCCGCCTCGGACTTCTTCAAGGTCACGAGAAAGGCATCTGTCTGCAGCGAAGGTAGCCACTTCACTCCTTCGCGGATGGTGCCTGGCGTCCCAGTATCGAGAGTGCCCAGACCGAGCCCGGCAAGGAGCTCTTCGCGGGAGAATTGAGCGTGGGACCGCAGGGGCGTCGCCGCCAAGTGTCCGTCGAGGGCCCGGGGAAGTGTGCGCGAGATCTGTTCGCGGTAGGTCAGGAGATCCACGACCTCACTCACAAAGCGTGGACGAGTGCGGAGATCCTCGAGGCCGGCACGGATTCCCTGGGTCCCGGTGGGCCAGAAACTGAAGAAGAGCATCGCGGCATAAAGGTTCTCTTCGATCCCATGAGGAAGCTCGGGCGCCGTAAGAAGGTCTCGATAGGCACGCAACCGGTCCGGGTCGTCGACGTGAGTAAGCGCCCCCACTCTGCGCATCAGGATCTCGTCGTCCTCGGAGCTGGCAGTGCCGCGCTCGGCCGGGAAGGCCCAGTCCACGAGGGAAGACCAACTCGCGGCACGCTTTTGACCCTCAAACGTCCGCGCGGAAGGTGCGTAGATGTCTGCGAGGGAACGCTCGGCTTCGCGGAGATAGGTCCCCACTGAGTAGTCGCGCACTGCGATGTCGGGTGCCTTGTGCTGGCGCACGTCGACCACCAAGTCCCTGGTGGTCAGCTTGAGCTGCTTGCGGATGTTCGTGAGGACGATGTCCTGTGCGACTCGGTCAAAGACAATCTGCGAGCCAGGCGGAAGGAATGGGAAACCGGTTCTGACGTTCCGCTCGAGCTTGTTGCGGGAGAGCCCTGTCAGCGCGCGATACTTGATGTCGAAGCGGAACTGTTCGTTCTGCAGCCCCACGAAGTCGAGCACCGTCAGGACAGCCTTGTTGTCTGCTCGTCGAAGGCCTCGCCCGAGCTGCTGCAGGAAGATCGTCGCGGACTGGGTGGGCCGCAGCATGAGGACGGTATCGACCATGGGGATATCGAGGCCCTCGTTAAAGAGGTCGACAGCGAAGAGGCATGTCAGTTCGCCGCGACGAAGCTTCTCGAGTCCTTCTCGGCGCTCGTCACTGCGCGACTCGCCAGAGAGGGCGAGGGCAGGCAGGCCTGCGTCATTGAAGACCTGGGCCATGTAGTGGGCGTGATCCACACTGATGCAGAAGCCGAGCGCGCGCATCTGGGTGGGGTCGGTGACCTTGTCATGTACGGAGGCCAGTACCTTCGCTGCGCGGGCATCATTGCCGGTGTAAACCTTGTCGAGCTGGCTCAGGTCATACCGTCCGCGGGAGAAGCGGACACTACGGAGGTCAACTCCGTCGGCGATCCCGAAGTAGTGGAACGGGACGAGGAGATCCGCGCCGAGAGCGTCCCAGAGGCGGAGCTCGCTGGCGACTCGCCCCTCGAAGAAGGCGGCCGCGACATCCACGCCGTCGGCACGCTCTGGCGTGGCAGTCAGTCCGAGAAGTTCGCGTGGCTCGAAATGGTCAACCACCCGGCGGTACGTTGTCGCCTCCGCGTGGTGGAACTCGTCGATGACAACGACGTTGAAATGCTCCTTGCCCCACTTGAGGAGCTCGCCAGGTCGTGCAATGGACTGGACGGATGCGAAGACATGCCTGCCGCGGGTGGGCTTGAGTCCGCCGACGAAGAGCTCGCCGAAGCTCCCGTCCTTGAGGACGTCCCGGTAGGTGCGCAGAGCCTGTTCGAGGATTTCCTTGCGGTGCGCGATGAAGAGCAGTGACGGCTGATCCGTTGGTGAGGACTTCAGCCGCTTGTAGTCGAGGGCCGCGATGACGGTCTTGCCCGTGCCGGTCGCAGCGACCAGGAGATTGCGGTGCCGGTCGTGGATGCTGCGCTCGGCCTCGAGGCCGTCAAGCATCTCGCTCTGATGCGGGTAGGGACGCACATCCAGTTGGCTGAAGTCGAATGTTCCAGCGCCGGTGCGACCACTGTTCTTCGCCAGTAGGGCATCGAGGTAGTCGGCGTCCCGGTCCGGGTCATATGGGGCGAAAGCTGAGTCATCCCAGTAGGTGTCGAAGGTGGACTCGAACTTGTCGAGCAAGCTCGGCGTGGCGTTGCGTGACAGGCGCACGTTCCACTCGAGGCCGTCGACGAGCGCGGCACGGCTCATGTTGGAGCTGCCCACGTAGGCCGTCGTGTAGCCGCTCTTGCGATGGAACATCCACGCCTTCGCATGTAAGTGCGTCGACTGAGCGTCGTAGTTGACCCGCACCTCAGCGTTCAGCGCACGCACGAAGTAGTCGAGCGCTTTCCGGTCGGTGGCACCGATGTACGTGGTGGTGAGTACCCGGATCTTCGCCCCACGATCAGCCGCAGCTCGGAGGGCATCTTCGAGGACGCGGATTCCGCTCCACTGCACGAAGGCGCACAGCAGATCGATCTGATCTGTACTGGCCATCTCGAGTCGCAGTTCTGAACCGAGCTGTGGATCTAGGCGAGAGTTGGTGAACAGCGCGACGTCACTGAGCGGCGTTGAGGGTCGGGGAGCGGCGGTGTCCTGCGCTGCGGTCACCGACGTCAGAAGTCGGGGCCCCGGGGAAACAGCAGTTTCGAGCTCCGCCGGAGGCAGGCTGTTCAGAATGCGATTGGCCAGTTCAATCTGGCCGTCCCGAGGGGTGCTCTGGAGCGCGTTGCTCACCGCGCTCGCGATGTGCTGAGTCAGAACATGGGCAACGTCTTCGGAGTCGACGTCGGCCGTCACAGTGGTCAGCCCACTCGCCTCGGTGCCGTCGAGCACGTTGCCAAGCCCAGCGGTGACCAAAAGTTCGTAGAGCCCGGGATCGAGGGAGTTTGGGATGGTCATCGCTCGTTCTCCGCGAGGGCAGAGTCATGAAGCTTCGCGGCCAAGCCCTCGATGATCGGAACGTCTCCGGGAGCCCACTCGAACTGATCCAAACTATCCAGGGGAATCCAGGTCATTGCGTCATGGTCGGTACTCGATGTGGGCTCTGCACCTCGAAGCGTCACGGAGTAGCACGACAGCTCGATGGTCACAGTGCCCACAGTGCTGAGGCTCTGATCGATGAAGGAGCCTACGGCCACCTCAACGTCGAGCTCCTCGTGCAGCTCACGCGCCAAGGCTCCCTCAGGGGTCTCGCCCGCTTCGACCTTGCCGCCAGGGAACTCCCAGAGCCCACCGGCGCTTCGCTCCAGATTACGCCGGGCCGCGAACACCGCGTCACCACGTCGAATGATCGCGCCCACCACGCTGATTCTCTGGCCACCCGTCACTGCAGCTCCTCTGTCGTCAGCGATTTCTTCGATCCTACGGATACCGCCTGACAGGGAGAGCGAAACGGCAAGGACAGAAGCAGTTGCTGCAGAGTGTCTCGTAGAAACTAAGCGCAGGTTCCACTACAGAAGAGGCCCGCGCGGCTGGCAGAACCGACGGATTCCCCCGCCTAGATCGACCCTCTCCCACGGTGATTCACCCCCTCCTTGCCCCCGCGGGGTCACATACTCTTCCCCCATGCCGCCCACCACGGAGAACTTCCAGGTCGATCTGCGCGGGATCGTCGAGATCCTGTCGCACAACCTGTACTCGAGTCCGCGCGTGTACGTGCGCGAGCTGATCCAGAACGCGCGGGACGCGGTCGTGGCGCGTGGAGAGCACGGAGACCTGCCGCCGGTCGAGCTGGTCGTGGACCCGGTCGCGGGGGCGCTCACGGTGCGTGATCACGGCATCGGCCTCACCGAGGCGGATGCGCGCAGCCTGCTCTCCACGATCGGCGCGTCCAGCAAGCGCGAGGAGCTCGCGGCGGTGCGGCGCGAGTTCCTCGGCCAGTTCGGGATCGGTCTGCTCTCCTGCTTCCTCGTCGCGGACCAGATCGAGGTGACCTCCCGCAGCGCCCGTGACCCGGAGGCGCAGACGATGCGCTGGGTGGGCCGCGGGGACGGCACCTTCACGGTGTCGCCCGCCCCCGAGCCGCTCGCCGAGCCGGGCACCCTGGTGCGTGTGCACGCCCGCTCGGACGAGGCCGAATGGGTCGGCGCCGATCGCGTGCGCCGGCTCGCCGGCGAGTACGCGAACCTCCTCACCGTCCCGATCACGGTCGCCGTGGCGGGGGATCCCGAGTCCCCGGTTCAGGTCAGCGGGAACACCGCCCCCTGGGACCTCTCCGAGGACGAGGCCGCCGACTGGTGCGAGGAGGTCTTCGGCTTCGACCCGCTGGCCAGCTTCCCCCTGGATGTGCCGATGCTCGGGATCCGCGGCACGGCCTTCGTGACCGGGACGGCGGCGACCGGTCGGGGACGCGCGGGGGACCGGGTGTTCTCCCATGGCATGTCCGTCGCGTCCGACAACACGCAGCTGGTCCCGGAGTGGGTCAGCTTCGCGCGGGTCGCGATCGAGGCGGGATCGCTCGGCCTCACGGCCTCGCGCGAGTCGCTGCATGAATCCAGCTCCCTCGCCACGGCGCAGGAGGAGATCGGACACCAGGTCCGAGCCGGCATCGAACGGCTCGCCGCCGGGGACCCGGAGGTCTTCCAGCGGTTCGTCGACGTGCACGGGCCGAGCCTGCTCGCCCTGGCCGTCGCGCACCCGGAGATGCTGGAGTTCGTGGCACGCCACTTCATCTGGGAGACCAGCGCGGGGGATATGCGGCTCGTGACGATGCCGGCGCGGATCACCTTCACCACCGACCAACGGGAGTTCAGCACCTACGCACCCCTGGTGCATGCGCAGGGCGGGCTGCTCGTCAACGGCGCCTATGCCGACGGTGCCGAGATGCTGCGGGCCTTCAACCGGGCGCAGACCCGCCTCACCGCACGCGAGTTCGAGCTGCCGGCCCTGCTGAAGGACCTCCCGGCCCCGCGCGGGGAGGACGCGGCCCTCGCGGAGACGATCGGCGGCACGGCGCGGACCGTGCTCGACGCGTTCGGGGTGGCGATCGAGGTCCGGGCTTTCCGCCCGGTGACCCAGCTCGTGCTCCATGTGCCCGGCCGCACCGCGGGTTTCACGTTCGAGGAGGAGGCGGAGGACGACCCGTGGGCCGAGCTGCTCGGCGGCGCGACGTCTCTCGAGCCCGCCGACCCGGTGGACCCCCGGCCCACCCTCGTGCTGAACCTCCGCGCCCGGGCGGTGCGCGCCCTCAGCGGCGGCCTCGCCCCGACCGCGCGAGCCGATGCGATCCGTGCCCTGCACCTGCTGAGCCTTCTCCAGGCCGGCATCCGCCTGAGCGCCGAGGAGCAGGCGGCCCTCGCCGGGGCGCTGGAGACGCTGCTCGTCGCGGCGGCGACCACCGAGCACCGCACCGAGGAGGACAGGGGATGACGATGATCCGATACGACGAGGTCGCAGGTCTCACCGGCGAGAAGGCGCAGCGGGTGCAGGCGCTCATCGACCGGAGCACCGCGATCTGGGACATGCCCGACTCCCTGGAGACCGTCCGCGCCTGGGAGGAGCAGATCGCGGCCTGCGAGGCGGAGGGCGTGCCCCACCTCGCCGCGAGCGGGCGTTTCGGCCAGTACGCGCTGTACAGCACCGGCGGCATGCCTCTGGCGGCGCTGGAGGCGTTCGTGCGGCTCATGCAGATCGTCAGCCGCTACGGCGACCACATCCGCCCCGAGAACCTGCAGGCGTTCCTCGGCACGGTCGCGAACCTGGTGGTCACGGTGGGAGAGGACCCGGCCGTGACGCGTCCGCAGCTCGAGCGGGTCGTCGACCTCGTCGAGCAGCAGACGGTGCGGTACGGCTTCGACCTCGCGAACGTGACGCTCGCGCGCGCCTCGCTCGCCGTCCTCTGCGGCGAGCAGGAGCGCGCGCTCGAGCTGCTGGATCAGTGGCAGGGCATCGGCAGCGCCGAATGGCCGCCGTTCGACGCCAACACCGTCACCCGCGAGGCCATGATCCTCGAGCCCTTCGACCCGGCCGAGGCCGCTGCGACGCTCACACGGCGCTTCACGGCGATGGGCGTGGAGCCGGGACCGATCGACATGCACCGGGACGACAGCCGCCAGCTCGTGCTGCTGCGGGCGGAGATCGGGTCGCTGTCCGCCCGCGCCGGGAAGAAGGACGTCGCCTCCCGCATCGGCGACGAGCTGATCGACCAGCTCGGCATCGACCGCCTCCTGCGGACCGCCAAGGTCCAGGATCTGCTGCTCGTGCTGGAGCATCGGCCGGACGACGCCCGCGTCGTCGCGGACTTCGGACTCGAGAACAGCGGGCTCGACCACGTCGACTGGCGGCTCCAGGCCTCTCTCGCGCGCAGCCGCGCCCTCGACGACCCGGCGGGGGAGGAGGCGACCCTCCTGCGTGCCCTGGCGACGGAGGCCGCTGCGGCGCACGATGCCCGCGGCGGGACCGACCTCCACACCCGAGAGCTGCAGGACTTCTGGTTCGCGGACCTCCCCGCCGCCGCACCGGGGGACGGCAGCGCTGACGAAGACCCGGACGAGCGGGCCGAGCGGATCCTGCGCGCCGGATGGATCCCGCGGCGCACCTCGCCGGTGACGATGGAGTCCGTGCCCTTCGCGATCAAGGACCGCTACGTGGCGCTCCACGAGCAGGCGATGTCGGTGACCGAGGCCGGGTCCGACCCGGAGGTCGAGGCCGTCGTCGAGGCCACGATCGCCCGCAGCCGGGAGCTGGGCATGCCGTCGGCGGAGTTCGTCGCCCGCCTCATGCACGTCTTCCATGCCTATGAGGCCGACGACCATGAAGCGCTGGTGCTGCGCTTCGCGACGGCTCAGGAGGCTCAGGCGCTCGCACCGGACGGTGTCGAACCCGCCCTCGAGAAGGCCGCCGCGGGGCTGTTCCTGCCGGTGTGCTTCATCGCCCTGGATCTGCCGACGATCCCCCTGGACCGGCTCGGGGCGATGATCACCGCGGAAACCGCCCTGCGCGCCGTGACGGGGATGCCGACCACGCCGATCGCCGTGGCGGAGCTCGCCCGAGCGGCCCAACTCGGGCAGGACGCGGAGTACGGTCCGCTGTTCGAGGAGGTCCGCACCCGGCTCGCGGCCGATGCGGGCGACGTGGACCCCTTCGACGTGCAGCTCGATCTGGCGCGGATCCTCGCGCCGGTGGACGCCAGTGCTGTTCCCGGGCTCGTCGCGGGCGTGCTGCGTGCATCGAACGACCCGGCCCAGCAGCGGGCGGCTCTCGCCTGGACCGTCTGGGGTGCGCTCCAGGAGGGCGAGGGGGCGGACGATGCCGTCGCCGCGGTGATCGCGCAGCTCGAGGCAGTCGATCGGGACCTCGAGGAGTTCGGGGACCTGCCGCGGTCGGTGGTTCTCGAGGTCGCGGCCCGGATCCCGGAGGCACGGGGATGGGTGCTCGACGCGGCGCTCGCGGACACGACCCCGGGGGATCCGACCCATCTCGACACCTTCGCCGGCGCGGCGCGCCTCCTGCTCGAGCACGCACCGGCCGACGAGCGCGGGCCACGGCTGCGCGAGGACGCGCGCCGGATCGCCGCGGCCCTCGACCGGCGGAACGGGAACGCGGTGCAGTCCGAGCGGCTGCGCACGAGGTTCTTTCCGGAGGGGTGAGGTAGTCCGAGGACCCGCCGTCCGTGCAGTGCGGGCGGCAGGTCCTCGGCTCGAGGCTCAGCCCGCGTGCGCCCCCGTCAGCAGCTCCACCGACCGCACCCGCTGCTCCGCCCGCACACCGAAGGCGACCACGTCGGAATCGACCGAAGGAGAAGTCCCACCATGGACGTCACCGCCTACCTCGATCCCTTGGGCGATCCCCTGCCCGTCCACTGTTACCTGGCGCGCATCTGGGTTCCCGGGCGAACTGAGCTGCAGGCCCGGAACACCGCGGACGACGCGTCGGCGACCATCAGCCTCCCGTTGTGGAGAGAGGATCCCTCGTGACCGAGACCGTCGCACTCCGCCCCCTGCGCGTCACGGACGCCGCCGAGATGACCCTCGTTCTCGCGCACCCGGGCCTCTACCGGTACACGGGCGGGAAGCCACCCAGCGAAGCCGATCTCGAGAGGCTGTATGCCATCCAGACCCGGGGACGGTCTGTCGACGGGACCGAGGAGTGGCTCAACGACATCGTCGTCGTCGGGGACGACCAGCGAGCAGTCGGCTTCGTCCAGGCGACCCTCCCGGCCGATCAGCGGCTGGCGGAGATCTCCTGGGTGATCGGGCTCCCGTGGCAGCGGCGCGGATACGCGGGTCGCGCGGTGCAGCTCCTCGCGGACGACCTTCGCGCCCGAGGAGTCACGCAGCTCATCGCTCACATCCACCCGGGCCATGAAGCGTCTCAGCACGTCGCGCGACGGCTCGGCATGACCCTTTCCGACACCGTCGTCGATGGCGAGGAGCAGTGGAGTGGGTCCCTCGGCTGAGGTGGGCACGCGCTTGCGCAGAGTTGGAAGCGCTCACGGTCGAGGACCCGGCACCGGCGTCAGATGCCGTCCCTGAGGGGCTGAGCGTCGCGGGCAGAGGCGCCGCGTCATTCCGCCGGCTCAGCCCGCGTACGCCTCCGCCAGCAGCTCCACCGACCGCACCCGCTGCTCCGCCCGCGGTCCCTGGTGGGCGATGATCAGCTCATCGGCGCCCGTGGACTCCGCGAACGCCGCCACCTTGTCCCGCACCACGTCGGCGGTGCCGACGGCGCTGTAGGTCGCCATCTGGTGAAGGTGCTGGGCCTGGGGCGCGTTCAGCAGCTCGTCGGCCTGCTCGTCGGTGTACTCGGTGCCAGGGCGCAGCAGGAGCGCGACGCGGCTGCGCATCATCTCCTGCTGCTGGCGGTCGGCGTCGGCCTGGTCGTCGGCGGCGATCACGTTGAACCCGGCGATGACGTGGGGCTTCTCGAGCTGCTCGGAGGGCTGGAAATTGCTGCGGTAGAGCGCGATCGCCTCATGGAGGGCGCCGGGGGAGAAGTGCGAGGCGAAGGCGTAGGGCAGGCCGAGGGTGGCGGCCAGGCCGGCGCCGAACAGCGAGGAGCCGAGGATGTACAGCGGGACGTCGGTGCCCTTGCCCGGGTAGGCGTCCACGCCGGGGATCCGGGACTGCCCCTGCAGATAGGCCTGCAGCTCCATGACGTCCTCGGGGAACGAATCGGCCGAGGCGCCGCTGCGGCGCAGCGCCCGCATCGTGTTCTGATCGGTGCCCGGCGCCCGCCCGAGGCCCAGGTCGATCCGGCCCGGGTGGAGGGTCTCGAGGGTGCCGTACTGCTCGGCGATCACGAGCGGGGAGTGATTGGGCAGCATGACGCCGCCCGCTCCGAGCCGGATGGTGCTGGTGTGCGCAGCGACGTGGGCGATCAGCACCGAGGTCGCGGAGGACGCGATCCTCGCCATGTTGTGGTGCTCGGCATACCAGACCCTCCCGTATCCGTTCGCCTCCGCGGCCTGGGCCAGGGCGACCGTGCCCTCGAGCGCCTCCGCCGGGGTTTGACCACTGGCAGCGGTCGCGAGGTCGAGGATCGAGAGCGGGACGGGCATGAGGGGCCTTTCAGCGAGGGGCGGCGCCGGCAGGCCCGGCACCACGAGGAGCAACGCCTCGCGAGCCGTTTCTCTTCCTGATCCCGGAGCCGGACGTCCGCACCCGTCGGCCGACTACCGCCAAGAATGCTCCGGCGCGTACCCGAGCACGCGCCGGGCCTTGTCGATCGAGAGCAGGGTGCCGTTGCCGGCGATGTCGCCGTGCACGGGGACGTCCGGGAACACCTCGGCGACGAGCTCGCGGTTGTCGCGGGTCATGACGGTGTCCGCCGCGGCGACGATGAACCGGTCGAAGCCGGTCTCGGCGTGCTCGAGGGAGCGGCGCACGGCCTGGGCGGCGTCGCGGCCGTCCACGTAGCCCCACAGGTTCCACTCCCGGGCGCTGGCGTCGGCGTCGAAGTCGGGGAAGCGGGCGTAGTCCTCCTCGTCCATGACGTTCGAGAAGCGCAGCGCGATGATCTTCAGATCCTCGTGCCAGCGGCACAGCTGGATCGAGAGCTGCTCCTCGAGGTGCTTGGACAGCGAGTAGTGGGACTCGGGCCGGGCGTCGTACTCCTCGTCCACCGGGATGTAGGGCGGCGGGGTGACGAAGGGCAGGCCCAGCACCGTCTCGCTCGAGGCGGTCACCACGTTGCGGATCCCCGCCTTCAGGGCGGCGGTGAGCACGTTGTAGGTGCTGAGCATGTTGTTCTGGAAGGTCGCCGAGTTCGCGGCGAGGCCCGGGGCGGGGATCGCGCTGAGGTGCACGAGCGCGTCGAAGCCGTCCGGCGCCTGCTCGTCGATGCCGGTGAGCGCATCGAGCACCTGGCCAGCGTCGCGCAGGTCGATCTGCACGAACCCGTCGCCGCGCTCGCCCGCCCGGTCGAGGTTCACCACCTGGTGACCGTTCTCGCGGAGATCCCGCACCACCGAACGTCCCAGCTTGCCGGAGCCACCTGTCACTGCGATTCTCATGCGCACATCGTGCACCCTCGGCGGCCGGAATGGGACGTGCGCCGTCGTCGTGAGATGGCTCGGTCCGGCGCGGTGCGGCCGACGGGCACGACGCCCCCTCACCGCCGCGCGGCTCGCACCCCCAGCACCCACGCCAGCACCAGTGCCACCACGATCCCGTTCAGCGGCGCGATGCCGAGCCCGTACCGGTTCGACACCCATGCCACCACGCAGCCCAGCACGTACGGCACGAGCGCCTGCCAGCGCAGCTTCTCGCTCAGCGTGGACAGCTCGGGCTGGCCGCTGCGCCAGCGGGCGATCCAGTCGCCGATGAGCACGCCGCCGAGCGGCGGGATGAACACGCCCAGCAGGCTGAGGTAGCCCACGATGTGCCCCTCCACGCCGAGCAGCGCGAGCACGGTGCCGATCGCGACGCCCACCATGATGAACGGGCCCTTGCGGGTCGAGTTCGCGATCTCCGCCCCGGCGACGCCGAAGGCGTAGGCGGCGTCGGCGTTGGACTTCCAGAGGTTCCCGAACAGGAAGAACAGGCCCCAGCCGATCATGCCCATGCTCAGCAGCAGCGTGGTGAAGTCACCCTCGCCGAAGGCGAGCGCGGAGACGGCGCCGAAGAACACCATCAGCCCGTTGCCGATCACGAAGCCCATCGCGCTGGCGGTCACGGCGTCGCGGCCGCGCCGCGCGAAGCGGGTCCAGTTCGCGGCCTGGGTGCCGGCGGAGGCGAAGGTGCCCACCACCGTGGTCACGGCAGCGGCCCAGGTCAGCGTGGTGGTGGGTGCGATCGCGAAGAGTCCGCCGATGCCGCCCACCTCCCCGAGCGCCATGCCGGTGATCCAGAACGCGAGGATGAGGATCAGGGGAGTGGAGACCAGCGAGACCCAGTACATGCCCTCATAGCCGTACAGCGCCGTGAACATCATCAGCGCGGAGACGCCGATCATCACCAGCGCGGGCGCCCAGCCGCTCTCCCAGCCGAAGGCGAGCGCGGTCATCTGCCCGATCGAGCCGACCGCCACCCCGTACCAGCCCACCTGCGTGCCGCCCAGCAGCAGGGACACCACCTTCGAGCCGACGGTCCCGAAGGTGTACCGCGACATCACCACGGTGGTCAGGCCCGTGCGGGCGCCGAGGAAGCCGATCGCGGCGACGTAGGCGCCGAGCACGGCGGAGCCCACCAGCAGCACCAGCAGGAACTCGGAGAAGGGGAAGCCCACGCCGATGCTCGCCCCGGCCATCAGGGTGGGCGCGAAGACGGTGAACCCGATCAGCACCACGGAGATCGAGACCACGCCGCGGCGGGCGGAGCGGGGGACGGGCGTGACCGGGTAGTCCGGGTCGACGGGCGGGGCGGCGCCGTCCTCTCGCAGATCGGCGGTGGTCATCGCTGGGAGCCCTTGGCGGATGCGGTCAGCTCGTCGGCCTCCACGCCGATGTCCTCGCTCCAGATCTCGGGGCGCTCGGCGATCATGCGCTCCATGAGCCCGACGCACTCGGGATCATCGAGCACGTCCACGATGACGCCGCGCTCGCGCAGCAGCGCCTCGGACATCTCGAAGGTGCGGTTCTCGCCCACCACGATCCGCGGGATCTCGTAGAGCATCGCCGTGCCGGCGCACATGATGCAGGGGGAGAGGGTCGTGTACAGCACGGACTCCCGGTACACGCTCGCGCGCAGCCGACCGGCCTTCTCGATCGCGTCGGTCTCGCCGTGCAGGATCGCGGAGTCCTTCTGCACGCGCTGGTTGTGGCCAGCGGCGAGCACCTCCCCGTCGTGCACCAGCACGGCACCGATCGGCACGCCGCCCTCGTCCCAGCTGGCCTTCGCCTGCTCGATCGCGAGGGCGAGGAAGCGGCGATCGTCCTCGGCGGTGGGGGTCCAGGTCATGGTGGTGCTCCTGCGATCGGGGAGGGGAGGGTCGCCTGGAATCGTAGAGCCGATGCGCCCTGCGCCGCGCGCCCGCCCCGGGGGCGAGACCGCACCGAGACCTGTTCCGTGAATCGGCTGACCCGGGCGTGCGCGCGATCGCCGACCGATCCATCGACTCCGCGGACACCTCGTTCTGGGACACCCTGCCCACCCAGGAGTGGTGCACCCCCGACGAGTGAGGCCGGCGCGGACCACCGCTGACCGCGCACCTCACCCCTGCAGGCCCCGGCCAGTCGCTCGGTCGACCGGAACTGTCAGATGGCGAACCACTTTCAGCGCCTTTCTGGTTCGTGATCTGACGGTTCCGCGCGGGCCGATGGGCTGACGATTCCCCGTCCACCCCTGAGACGCCACGTCACGAGAAGGTCACGGCGCCCTCTCGCCCTTCGCCCCTGCTCCTCGAGAGCCCAGGATGGCCGCACCCCGCTGCAGGCGCACGGGACATGACCATCCTCCCCTCGTGCAAGGAGCAGCCATGTCCTACATCCAGCCTGCTGATCTGGTGGATCGGCTCACCGCCGCCGGCGCCTCGAAGGTCACCTACTCCGCCCCCGTCACGCTGCTGCGAGCCTTCATGGCCGGCGCGATCCTCACCCTCGGCGCCGCCTTCGCCGTCACCGTCTCCACCCAGACCGGTCAGCCGCTGCTGGGCGCGCTGCTGTTCCCCGTCGGCTTCATCATGCTGTACCTGCTGGGCTTCGACCTGCTCACGGGCGTGTTCACGCTGATGCCGATGGCGCTGATCGCCCGCAGGCCCGGGGTGAGCGTCCGCTCGATCCTGCGGGTGTGGGGCCTGGTGTTCGTGGGCAACTTCCTCGGCGCGTTCATGGTCGCGGTGCTGATGGCCATCTACTTCACCTACGGCTTCTCCTCCGCGCCGAGCCCTGTGGGCGAGGCGATCTCCGAGATCGGCCACGGCCGCACCGTCGGCTACGCGGATCACGGCGCCGCCGGCATGCTCACCCTGTTCGTCCGCGCGGTGCTGTGCAACTGGATGGTCTCCACCGGTGTGGTCGGCGCGTTCATGACCGACAACATCCTCGGGAAGATCGCCTGCATGTGGATGCCGATCATGCTCTTCTTCTACATGGGCTTCGAGCACTCCATCGTGAACATGTTCCTGTTCCCCTCGGGCCTGCTGCTCGGCGCGGACTTCACGCTCCTGGACTACCTGATCTGGAACGAGATCCCCACGGTCCTCGGCAACCTCGTGGGCGGCGTGGCCCTGGTGGGGCTCCCGCTGCTCTACGCCCACGGCCGACGCACCCCGGCGCTCGCCGGCGCCGTCCCGGCCTCCGCCCCGTCGGCCTCCGCCCCGTCGGCCACCGCGGCGCCCGCCGCCACCGGCGCCCCCTCCGACGTCACGACGGACGCCCCCGCCGAGACCCCCGCCCTGGTGGGAGCGCCGCGATGAGCGCCCGCATCGTGGTGATCGGCGCCGGGATGGCGGCGCACCGACTGGTGGACTCGCTGGTCACCCGCGCCGAGGAGCGGATCAGCATCACCGTGCTCGGCGACGAGGCCCGCCACCCCTACGACCGGGTGGGCCTGACCCGCTACTTCGAGCACCACAGCCCCGAGCAGCTCACCCTCCCCGCCACGATCTTCGCCGACCCCCGCGTCACCCTCCACGAGGGCGACCCCGCCACCTCGATCGACCGCGACGCCCGCACCGTCACCACGGCCTCCGGGACCACCCACCCCTACGACCACCTGGTGCTCGCCACCGGGTCCAGCGCCGCCCGGCCCCCGATCCCCGGCGCCGAGCTGCCCGGCTGCTTCGTCTACCGCACCGTGGAGGACGTCGAGGCGCTGCGCGAGCACGTCGAGTCCCGCGCCGCCCAGCTCGGCCGGCCCGTGCGCGGGGTCGTCGTCGGCGGCGGGCTGCTGGGCCTCGAGGCGGCCGGCGCCCTCCAGGGCATGGACGCCGAGGCGACCGTGCTCCAGTCCAGCGACCGGCTGATGTCCGCTCAGCTGGACCTCCCGGCCGGAGCGGTGCTGCGCCGCCTCATCGAGGCCCGCGGCATCACCGTGCGCACCGAGTCCCGCAGCACCTCCGTGCTCCCGGACGCCGACGGTCGAGCCCGCGCCGTCACCTTCGCCGACGGCAGCGAGCTGCCCGCCGACCTCGTGGTCTTCACCGTCGGTGTCCGCCCCCGCGACGAGCTCGCCCGTGCCGCCGGCGTCGACTGCGAGGAGCGCGGCGGCGTGCGGATCGACGCCACCTGCACCACCAGCGACCCGGCGATCCGTGCGATCGGCGAGGTCGCCTCCTTCGAGGGGCAGTGCGTGGGCCTGGTCGCCCCCGGCTACGCCATGGCCGAGGTGGCCGGCGACCGGATCCTCGGCGGGGACGCCACTTTCCCCGGCTACGACCTCTCCACCAAGCTCAAGCTCTCCGGCGTGGACGTGGCCAGCTTCGGCGACGCCTTCGCCACCACCCCCGGCGCCCTCGACGTGGTCTACACCGACCCCGTCAGCGGCGTGCACAAGAAGCTCGTGCTCTCCGACGACGCGAAGACCCTGCTGGGCGGGATGCTCGTGGGTGACGCCTCCGCCTACGGCTCGCTCCGCCCCCTGGTGGGCGGGCCGCTCGGCGGCGACCCCGCCGCGCATCTCCTGCCCGCCGGCGCCGCCGCGGCCCCCACCGCCGAGCTTCCCGACGAGGCCGTGGTCTGCTCCTGCTCCTCCGTGAGCGCCGGCGCGATCCGCCACGCCGTGCGCGAGCAGGGCTGCACCGACGCCGCCGCCGTCACCGCCTGCACCCGGGCCGGCGCCACCTGCGGCTCCTGCACCTCCATGGTCACCACCCTGGTCCGCTCCGAGCTCTCGGCGCTGGGCCGCACGGTCAGCACCGGGCTCTGCGAGCACTTCGACCTCTCCCGCCGCCAGCTGTTCGACGCCGTGCACGTCTCGGGGCTGACCACCTTCAGCGCCGTCATCGAGCGGTTCGGCCGCGGCCGCGGCTGCGACATCTGCAAGCCCGTGCTCGCCGGCATCCTCGCCCTGCTCGGCGGGGAGCACGTGCTGGACGGCGAGAACGCCACCCTCCAGGACACCAACGACCACGTCATGGCCAACATGCAGAAGGACGGCACCTACTCGGTGGTCCCGCGCATGCCCGGCGGCGAGGTCACCCCCGAGGGGCTCATCGTGGTGGGCGAGGTGGCGCGCGACTACGGCCTGTACACCAAGATCACCGGCGGCCAGCGGGTGGACATGTTCGGCGCCCGTCTCGAGCAGCTGCCGCAGATCTGGCAGCGCCTGGTCGACGCCGGTTTCGAATCCGGCCACGCCTACGGCAAGTCCCTGCGCACCGTGAAGTCCTGCGTGGGCTCCGCGTGGTGCCGCTACGGCGTGCTGGACTCCACCGCCATGGCCGTGCAGCTCGAGCTGCGCTACCGCGGCCTGCGCGCCCCGCACAAGATCAAGCTCGGCGTCTCCGGCTGCGCCCGCGAATGCGCCGAGGCGCGCGCCAAGGACGCCGGCATCATCGCCACCGCCCAGGGCTGGAACCTCTACGTGGGCGGCAACGGCGGCGCCACCCCGCGCCACGCCGAGCTGCTCGCCGAGGGCCTGGACGACGACGCCCTGATCCGCACCCTGGACCGCTACCTCATGTACTACGCCCGCACCGCGGACAAGCTCCAGCGCACCGCCCCCTGGCTCGAGGCGCTCGACGGCGGGATCGACGGGCTGCGCGCCGTGGTCATGGACGACTCCCTCGGACTCTGCGCCGACCTCGACGCCGCGATGGACCGCCATGTGGAGAACTACCGCGACGAATGGGCCGAGACCCTCGCCGACGCCGCGAAGCTCGCCCGCTTCGACTCCTTCGTCAACGCCCCGACCACCCCCGACCCCGGCCTCGCCTACGTCCCCGAACGGGACCAGCTGCGGCCCGCCCGTCCCGAGGAGCGCGAGCGCCCCGGGATCCTGATCGCCGGCACGACCCTGGAGGTACGAAGATGACCAGCACCCTCACCACCGCGACGCTCGCCCGGACCCGCTCCGGGCTCGCGCCCCAGCTCGCCGCCAACTGGGAGCGGCTGTGCCCGCTGAGCCATCTCGAGGTCGAGCGGGGGCGCGCCGCCCTGGTGGGCGAGGAGCAGGTGGCCCTGTTCCTCCTGCCGGACGGGGACATCCGCGCGGTGGACAACCACGACCCCTACTCCGGCGCGAACGTCATCTCCCGCGGCATCGTCGGCTCCCGCGGCGGCCGCCCCACAATCGCCTCCCCGATCTACAAGCAGGTCTTCGACCTCCGCTCCGGCACCTGCGTGAACACCCGCGGGAAGGACGTCCGACGCCTGCGGGTCTGGCCCGTGCGCACCCTCGACGGCGACCTCTACCTGCTGCGCGGCGGCGCCCGATGAGCGGGCCGAGCACGACGGTCGGGCGGGGCACCGTCGCGCTGGTGGGCGGCGGGCCCGGTCCGCTGGACCTGCTCACGGTGCGCGCCCTGCGCCTGCTGCGAGCGGCCGACGTGGTGATCGTGGACCGCCTGGGCCCCGGCGCCGAGATCCGCTCCGAGCTGCGCCCCGGGGCGCTCGTGATCGACGTGGGCAAGCGGCCCGGCCATCACCCCGTCCCGCAGGAGGGGATCAACGCCCTGATCCTCGAGCACGCCCTCGCGGGCCGCGCGGTGGTGCGCCTCAAGGGCGGGGACCCGTTCCTGCTGGGCCGCGGCGGCGAGGAGGTGCTCGCCTGCCGGGAGGCCGGGATCGAGGCCGAGGTGGTCCCCGGGATCAGCAGCGCGGTCGCCGTTCCCCAGGCCGCGGGGGTGCCCGTCACCCACCGCGGCATCTCCTCCACCGTGCACCTGGTCAGCGGCCACGACCTGACGGGCCCGCGCGGGCCCTCCGACGCGACCCTCGCCGCGCTCGCGGACCGCGCCGTGACCACCGTGGTGCTGATGGGCGTCGCGGCCCTGCCTGCGCTGGTCGCCGCGGCGCTCGCGCACGAGGTGCCGGGGGAGCGGCCGGTCGCGATCATCGAGAACGGGCACACCCCGCGCCAGCGCACCACCCGCACCACCCTCGCCGGGGCGGTGCACGCCGCGGCCGCCGCGCAGGTGCGCAGCCCCGCCGTGATCGTCATCGGCGAGGTGGCCCGCCCTGAGCTGCTGCAGCCGGTCGCGGCGGCGCCGCCCGCGACGCTGGCCGCCACCCCGTCCACCACGGAGCCCGCCACCGCGCCCACCGCGCTGCCCACCGCGGAGCACGCGGCATGAGCGCCGGCCCGAGCCCCCGTGGCCTCACTCCGCCGCGGCTCTCCGACGCCCTCGAGGGGCGGCGCCTCGTGCTCGCCCTGGACCGTCGGGCGGAGGAGCTCGCCGCGGCGCTGACCCGCCACGGCGCCGAGATCCTGCACGCCCCGGCGATGAGCATGATCCCGCACGTGGACGACCCCTACCTGCTGGCCCGCACCGCCGATCTCATCGCCCGCGCGCCCGAGGTGCTCGTGGCCACCACCGGCGTGGGCATGCGCGGCTGGTTCGAGGC
The DNA here is from genome assembly GCF_002407065.1 of Brachybacterium ginsengisoli. Lineage (NCBI taxonomy): Bacteria > Bacillati > Actinomycetota > Actinomycetes > Micrococcales > Dermabacteraceae > Brachybacterium > Brachybacterium ginsengisoli. The sequence goes on along the minus strand of NZ_CP023564.1, from coordinate 3,733,126 downwards.
GGCCGACGCCGCCGGCGTCGGCCCCGCGCTGCGCACCTCGCTCGCCGGAACCCGCGTGCTCGCCCGCGGCCCCAAGGCTCGCGGCGCCGCCCAGGCCGTCGGGCTCGAGGTGGACTGGGTCGCCGACGAGGGCACCTCCGCCGAGGTGATCGCCCACCTCCGGGACCTGGACCTGCAGGGCCGTCGCGTCGCCGTGCAGCACCACGGCTCCGGAGCCGACGGACTCGATGCCGCGGTCGCCGCCGCCGGCGCCCACGTGGTGGCCCTGACCGTCTACCGCTGGGGCCCGCCGCGCGACCCCGCCGCCGTGCACCGCTCCGTGCTCGCCGCGGCCGACGGCACCGTCGACGCGGTCCTGTTCACCGCAGCCCCCGGCACCGAGAACTGGCTGCGCGCCGCCGAACGGGCCGGGGCCCTGCCCCGTCTCGCCGCCCGCGTCCGCGCCGGCGAGCTGCTGATGGCGGCCGTCGGCCCCCTCACCGCCGCGCCCCTGCAGGCGCGGGGCCTGCCCGCGCTGCTGCCCACCCGCAGCCGGATGGGCGCTCTGGTGCGGGCCGTCGTCGAGCACTTCGATCCCGCCGCACGCGTGACCCAGGAGGCCTCATGACCGCGCTCATCGCCTGCTCCCACGGCACCAGCTCCCCGGAGGGGCGCGCCGTGATCGCGCGGATCCGGGAGAAGCTCGCCCTGGCCGTCCCGGACGCGGCCGTGCACGAGGCCTATGTGGACGTCGAGCTGCCCGAGGTGGCCCGCGTCGTCTCCCGCGCGGCCGCTGCCGGGGAGCCTGTGGTGGTGGTTCCGCTGCTGCTCTCGACCGGGTTCCACACCTCCGTGGACATCGCCGGGGCCGTCCTGCCCCATCCGCGCGCCGTCGCCGCCGCGGCGCTCGGCCCGCACCCCGCGCTGGTGCTCGCGCTGCGGGACCGGCTGGCCGCGCTCAGCGGGGGAGACGCCGGGCATCGGCCGGGCGATCAGGTGGTGCTCGCCGCAGCCGGCTCCTCCGATCCCGCCGCGGCGCGTGCCGTGGAGCACACGCGCGATCTGCTCGCCGCCCGCCTGCCCTGCCCGGTCAGCATCGGATACGGGGCCGGGTGCGCGCCCACCATCCCCGAGGCCGTCGAGGCCGCCCGCGAGGCCGGTGCGCTGCGGGTGATCGCCGCGAGCTATGTGCTGGCCCCGGGCCATTTCGCGAACCTGGTGCGAGGTGCCGGCGCGGACCTCGTCAGCGCGCCGCTCGGCGACCACCACGAGGTGATCCGGGTGGCGGCGATGCGGCACCGGGAGGCGCTCGCCACCCTCCCGGCGCGGAAGCGGATCCCAGGGTTCTCCCGGGCGGACCCCCGGAAGGTCACGGCGGGGTAGCAGTACCCCCACAGGCGGCGGTCCTAGCGTCCCTCCCCTCACCCACCGTGACCGAGAGGACCGCCATGGACCACACCCCCGGCCCCCGCAACCACCGCGCCTACCCGGCAGCGCACGAGCACTCTGACGACGTCGCGCACGCCGCCCCGCCGGCCGCCTTCGAAGGTCGTATGTTGCCCCACCCCGAGGAGGACGTCGAGGACCAGGGCCTCGCCTTCGACATGGGCACGCTCGTCTCCCGCCGCGGAGCGCTCGGCGTGCTCGGCGCAGGCAGCGTCGCGGCCGTCCTCGCCGCCTGCAGCACCGGCGACGACGCCTCGGCGACCGACGGCACCTCGGCGAGCGACGGGGGAGGCGCGAGCGACGGCGGCTCCGGTTCCTCGAGCCTCACCGAGATGCCCGGTGAGACCGCCGGCCCCTACCCGGGCGACGGCTCCAACGGCGCGGACGTGCTGGAGACCAGCGACGTGGAGCGCAGCGACATCACCACCAGCATCGACTCCACCACCACCGCCGACGGCGTGCCGCTGGAGATCACGATGTCCCTCATCGACATGGCCGGCGGCGACGTGCCGATGGAGGGCGCGGCGGTGTACCTGTGGCAGTGCGACGCCGAGGGCCGGTACTCGATGTACACCTCCGGCGTGGAGGACGAGACCTACCTGCGCGGCGTGCAGATCACCGATGGCAGCGGGAAGGTCACCTTCACCAGCATCGTCCCCGGCTGCTACGCCGGGCGCTGGCCCCACCTGCACTTCGAGGTGTTCCCGGACGCGGAGTCGATCGTCGACGCCGGCAACGCCCTCCTCACCTCCCAGATCGCCCTGCCCGAGGACGCCGTCACCGCGGTCTACGCACGGCCCGAGTACGTGGGCTCGGCCGAGAACCTCGACCAGCTCACGCTCGAGACCGACGGCATCTTCTCCGACGGCCACGACCAGCAGCTCGCCCGGCTCACCGGCGACGAGGACAGCGGCTACGCCTTCAGCATCGACGTCCCGATCGACACCACCACAGAGCCCGAGGCCGGTGGCATGGGCGGCGGGGGAGCTCCCGGCGGCGAGCCGCCCGCGGGCGATCCGCCGGCCGGTGATCCGCCGGCCGACGGGGACCGGCCCGCCGCCCCGGGATCCGCCTCCGACGGCGGGGAGGGCTGAGGCGGCGAGGGTCGGCGCGGGTCAGTCCAGGGGCGCCTCGGTCGGGGCGCGGTAGCCCTCGTCCAGATCCGGCACCGGCGCACCGGTCGCGTCGTGGACGATGACCGCCTCGAGCACGGGGCCCGTCCCCTCGACCTCGATGCGCAGGGAGTCCAGCTCGACCGCCTCGGGCAGGCGGTGGATGCGGCGCACGCCGATCGTCGCGCCCTCGGCGAGCACCGTGCCGTCGGCCGCGAGGACGCGGTGGGCGGTGACGCGCTGGCCCTCGGTGAGGACCTCTCGCAGCTCGACGTGATCGAAGCGGGCCGCCTCGGGCAGGGTCGCCGTGGCGCCGCCCTCGGTGACCTCGAGGGTCGCCTCGCGGCCGTCGCCGAAGCGCGCCCGCAGGGCCTCGCCGAACTCGGTCATGCGGGCGAGGTCCTCGGCGTCCAGGCGGCCGCGTCGGTCCGGCGGGACGTTCAGCAGCAGGTTCGCGCCCAGGCCGATGGACCGGTCGTGGATGCCCAGGAGGTGCCCGAGGGTCTTGGGCTCCTCGCCCGGCTGCCAGAACCAGCCGCGGCGGATCGAGACGTCGCACTCCGGGGGCAGGTAGCGCTGAGCGCCGATGCCCACCACGTCCTCGTCGTAGTTGTTGAGGTCGGTGGAGTCGGTGACGTACTCGCAGGGATCCGCCGCGAGGCCGTCCTCGTTGCCCACCCAGCGGATGGTGGCCGGGCCCATGTTGAAGACCATCGCGCCGGGCTGCAGCTCGGCGATCAGCTCGCCGATCCCGTCCCAGTCGTACTCGCGGCCTGCGGAGCCGGCGCCGTCGAACCACAGCTCGAACAGGTCGCCGTAGCGGGTGCACAGCTCGCGCAGCTGGGCGAGGTAGAACGCGTCGTACGCGGCGGCGTCCTCGTAGCACTCGGCGTTGCGGTCCCAGGGCGAGAGGTACAGGCCCAGCTTCATCCCGTGGCGACGGCAGGCCTCGGCGACCTCGGCGACCACATCGCCCTTCCCGTCCTTCCAGGGGGAGGAGGCGACGGAGTAGGCGGTGGTCCCGGTGGGCCACAGGCAGAACCCGTCGTGGTGCTTGGCGGTGAGCACCACGTAGGCGGCGCCCAGGTCGCGTGCGGCGCGCACCCACTCGTCGGCATCGAGCTCGGTGGGGTCGAAGTCGGCGGCGGGGATCGTCCCATCGCTCCACTCCTTCCCGGCGAAGGTGTTCACGCCGAAGTGGAAGAAGACGCCGAAGCCGGCCTTCTGCCAGGCGAGCTGTTCGGGAGAGGGGCGGAGGATCGTCGGTGATGCCATGCGCACAGCTTTCCAGAAAGATCGGACCTCTGGGAAGTGGTTCCGCGGTGCATTCCTGGTTCGCGCAGGACGAAGGCTCCCGACGCGACGGAGATTCGAGGGACGGCCCGAAGGCCATGGCGCGAACCGGGACCCCCGGAGTGGTGCAGAACCTGGGAGACTGTCCGACGGAGCCGCACCCGGCGGCATCCGATGAATGCGAGGTCGATGATGTCCATGCAGCACCGCACGCCGTCCCGGCTGGGCCGCCCGCTGTCCGTGATCGGGCAGGGATGCTGGCAGATCGGGGCCGATTGGGGAGAGGTCACCGATGCCTCCGCCCAGGAGGTCCTCGAGACGGCCCGCGAGTCCGGCGTGAGCTTCTTCGACACGGCCGACGTCTACGGCGACGGCCGCAGCGAACGGCTGGTCGGCGCGATGCGCAGCCGCCTCGCGGACGGCGGCGCCGCACCCCAGGACCTGCCGTTCCTCGCCACCAAGGCCTCCCGTCGCGCGGACCCCTTCGCTCCGGAGACCTTCACCGAGGAGAACCTGCGGGCCTGGGTGGAGCGCTCGCGGAAGAACCTCGCCATGGACACCCTGGACCTCGTCCAGCTGCACTGCCCGCCGCCGGCCGTCTACCGCGACGACCGGGTGTTCGACGTGCTCGACACCCTCGCCGAGGAGAAGAGGATCGCCGCCTGGGGCGTGAGCGTCGAGACCTGCGAGGAGGCGCTGATCAGCCTCGAGCGCGAGCACCTCGCCTCGATCCAGATCATCCTCAACCCCTTCCGCCTCAAGCCCCTGGACGAGGTGGTGCCCCTCGCCGAGAGCCGGGGCGTGGCGATCATCGCCCGCGTGCCGCTCGCCTCCGGGCTGCTGACCGGCAAGTTCTCCGCGGACAGCCGCTTCGCCGAGGACGACCACCGCCACTTCAACCGCGGCGGCGAGGCCTTCGACCAGGGCGAGACCTTCTCCGGCGTCGACTACGCCACCGGCCTCGAGGCGGTCGCCCGCCTGGAGCGCTCGCTCGACGGCGCGATGCCCCTGCCCGAGGCCAGCCTGCGCTGGATCGTCTCCCGCAGCGGCGTCACCGCCGCGATCCCCGGCGCGAGCAGCGGGGACCAGGCCCGCCGCAACGCCGCCGCCGGCAGCGCGCCCACCGACGAGCAGGCCGAGGTCATCGCCCGCTTCGACACCGCCGTGCACGAGACCTACGACGAGCTGCTGCGCGAGGACATCCACCCGCGCTGGTGACCCGTCGGGGGAGAGGGGCGTCGGCCGGGGCCGGGGTACGGGCCTGGGTCGACGCCCCGTTCCGTCGGTCGGCGTTCGGTTCAGTCGGTCGGGACCCGGCCCCGGTTCGGCCCCGGTCCGGCCCCGACCCGCCATTGTGCGCCTGGCTTCCACGGCTGGAAGTGGGGCGCACAATGGCGTTCCATCGGACCTGCCCCGACTCGCCCCCATGCCTGGCCCGACGCCCGCCTGGCCCGACGCCCGCCTGGCCCGACGCCCGCCTGGCCCGACGCCTGCCTGGCCCGACGCCTGCCTGGCCGACCCTCGCCCGGCCCGACCCTCGCCCGGCCCGACCCTGCACCGGGCGTGCCTCGGCCCCTGACCCGACTCCGCCCCGCCCTCGAGGAGAGCACCCCCGATGACCCGCCCCAACATCGTGTTCGTGATGAGCGACGACCACGCCGCCCACTCGATCTCCGCCTACGGCAGTCGTGTGAACACCACCCCGCACATGGACCGCCTGGCCGACGAGGGCGCGCGGATGGACGCGGTGTACTGCACCAACGCCATCTGCACCCCCTCGCGCGCCTCGATCCTCACCGGCACCTACAGCCACATCAACCGCGCCCCCTCGATCTACTCCGAGTTCGACTACCGGGTGCACACCTTCCCCGAGGTGCTCCAGGAGTGCGGCTACCAGACCGCGCTGTACGGCAAGTGGCACCTCGGGCACACCGAGGTGGCACGGCCCCGCGGCTTCGACGACTGGCGGATCTTCCCCGGTCAGGGCGACTACTTCGACCCGGTCATGGCCGGTCCCGACGGCGAGGAGAAGGTCGCGGGCTACGCGACGGACATCGTGACCCGCCAGAGCCTGGACTTCCTGGACGCCCGTGACCCCGAGAAGCCGTTCTGCCTGCTGGTGCACCACAAGGCCCCGCACCGGCCCTGGATCCCGCATCCCCGCTACGACGGGATGTACGAGGCCGGCACCATCCCCGAGCCCGAGACCATGTGGGACGAGCACGAGACCCGCGCCCAGGTGGTGCGCGAGGTCGCGATGCAGCTCGACGACCTGCGGCCCACGGACTACAAGGACGAGCTGCCCGCCGAGCTCGAGGGCGAGGGCGAGGAGGCGCGCCGCGCCCGGTCGTCGTGGAAGTACCAGCGCTACATGCGCGACTACCTGCGCTGCGTGCAGGCGGTCGACGACTCGGTGGGCGAGATCCTCGACCATCTCGACGAGCAGGGCATCGCCGAGAACACCATCGTCATCTACACCTCCGACCAGGGCTTCTTCCTCGGAGACCACGGCTGGTTCGACAAGCGACTGATGCTCGACGAGTCCCTGACGATGCCGATGCTGGTGCGCTGGCCCGCGCAGGTCCCGGCCGGCTCCCACGTCACCGACGTCGTCTCCAACGTGGACTTCGCCGCGACCCTGCTCGAGGCCGCCGGCGCCGAGCTCTCGGGCCTCCCTGACCAGCAGGGCCGCAGCTTCCTCGCCCAGCTGCGCGGCGAGGACGTCGAGGACTGGCGCCAGGCCGTCTACTACCGCTACTGGGAGCATGACGACCCCGAGCACCACGCCCCCGCCCACTACGGCGTGCGCACCCCCACCCACAAGTACATCCGGTACTACAACGACGGCCTGGGCACCCCCGGCTCGTCGGACCGCATCATGCCCGTCGAGGACGAGCTCTACGATCTCGTCGCCGACCCGCACGAGATGACCAACGTGGCGACCGAACCGGCGTACGTGCAGGTGCTCGGCGAGCTCCAGGAGCTCACCGCGCAGATGCAGGCCGAGGTGGGGGACGCCCCCTACGAGGGCCCGGACACCCCGCGGCTGGAGTGGCCGATGGCCTGAGGGTCGCAGGCAACGACCGAACCCGACACCCCGTCAGGGGGTGTCGGGCTCCGTCGTGCGTGGGGAGGGGTGGCTCAGACCGCCGCCTCGGCCTCCTGGTCCGCGGTGACGTCGTGCGCGGTTCCCTGCAGCAGGTGCTCGCCGCCCAGCGGGGTGCTCAGCCACTCCTCGAGCACCCAGCCCTCGTCGGGGTGGCCGGTGAGGGTGACCATGCCGGTGTTGAACAGCGGGCGCTCGTCGAGGCAGGCCGCCTCGAGCCCGGCCACCACGGCGGCGAACACGCGGATGGCGGCGCCGTGGCTGACCACCGCGACGGTCGCATCCGCCGCGTGGAGTGCGGCGATGTGCCGCAGCGCGCCGGTGTAGCGCGCCCAGAACTGGTCCCCGGTCTCCCCGCCGGGGACGCCCTCGGTGAACTCGCCCGCGCTCCACCGGGCGTGGTTCTGCTGATACGCCTCGACGGCCTCGCGGTCGCGGCGCTGCTCGTACTGGCCGGCGCTGATCTCCTCCAGCCCTTCGGTGAGGAAGGGGCTGAGGCCCCGCGCCGCCGCGAGCGGTGCGGCGGTCTCGTGGGTGCGCACCAGGCGGGAGACGTGGATCGCGGCGATGTCCTCGTCGCGCAGCGCCTCGGGGACCGCCTCGGCCTGGGCCCTCCCCAGGGCGGTCAGCCCCGGGCCGGGATAGCCGGCATCGAGGATGCCGTCGACGTTGCTGGGGGTCTGACCATGGCGGATGAGGAGAAGACGCATGTCCAGCACTGTACGGGGCGAGTCGTCCCGGGGGAGAGTCCTGTGGACGGACGGACGGACGGACGGACGGGGCGAGGCTCAGCGGCGGCGGCGCAGGAGGAGCACCGCCCCCACCGCGATCCCGCCGGCTCCTGCCACGAGCACTCCGGCTCCCGCCAGGATCGCGAGGGGGAGTGCAGCCTTGCGCGTGGAGAACGGTGCAGGGTGCTCCGACCGAGGGATGGGCTGGTCGGAGAGGTCCGCGGGGGAGCCGAGCTCCTGGGTGAGGCGTGCACGGACGTCCGGGCCGGCATCCACCGGGAGCGCGCACCAGGAGCTCGAGTACTGGCCGTCGGCCCCGCTCGCCCACACCAGCAGGCTGGTGCCGTCCTCGAGCTCCCCGAGCCCGCAGGAGGCGATCGCCTCCTCGGTGGAGAACTCGATCGTGCGGGAGGTCTCGCCCTGCCACACCGTGTCCACGGCGGCGTAGTAGGTGGTCCCGCCGTCGGTGCCGTCGATCCGGTGCTGGATGGTGATGTCCGCGATCAGGTCGGTGCCCTCGACCGCCTCCTCGAAGGTGCGCGGGTCGCAGCTGCAGGCGTGAGCCACCGGGGCGCCCACGAGCGTGAGCACGAGGGCCGCGGCGAGGGCGACCAGCAGCGCCCACCGGCGCGGGACGGGGATGACCTGGGACATGGGCATGATCCTAGGCATCGTCTGTCGCCTCCGACCGGGATTCGCGGATCTCCGCCGCACCCTGCCGGTCCGCTCGGCCGGTTCCGCTGTCCCGCCGCGCGCCGCGAGGCTAGGCTCGGGATCCCGGCCGCTCCCGGAAGGAGCCTCCATGCGTCGCAGCATCGTCAACGATCCCGAGGACCTGGTCCCCGAGGCCCTCGAGGGCCTCGTGCTCAGCCACCCGCTGCTGCTCGAGCTGAATCAGGAGCACCGCTACGTCACCCGCCGCACGCGCGCGCAGGACAAGGTGGGCCTGGTCTCCGGCGGAGGGTCCGGGCACGAGCCGCTGCACGCCGGCTTCGTGGGCACCGGCATGCTCGACGTCGCGGTCGCCGGCGCCGTCTTCGCCAGCCCCACCGCCCTGCAGGTCCTCGAGGCCACCAAAGCGGCCGACGCGGGCCGCGGTGTGGTCCAGATCGTCAAGAACTACACCGGCGATGTGCTGAACTTCCGCATCGCCGGGGAGATCAGCGGCGACGACGCCATCGACACCGAGATCGTGCTCGTGGACGACGACCTCGCCACCGACACCGAGGACGGCACCGGGCCGGGCCGCCGCGGCACGGCCGCGACCGTCATCGTCGAGAAGCTCTGCGGCGCCGCCGCCGAGGCCGGGGCGAGCCTCTCCGAGGTCGCCGCCATCGGTCGTCGGGCCGCCTCCCGCGCCCGCACCATGAGCCTCGCGCTCTCCGCCGGCACCCATCCCGGGGACTCCGAGCCCCAGTTCACGCTCGCCGACGACGAGATCGAGCTGGGCGTGGGCATCCACGGGGAGCGCGGCCGCGGCCGCGTCCCCTTCACCTCGGCCGACGGCCTGACCGACCTGCTGCTGGACCCGCTGCGGGAGGAGCTCTCGCTGCAGCGCGGCGAGGAGGTGCTCGCGATCGTGAACGGGCTCGGCGGCACCTACCCGCTGGAGCTGAACCTCGTGGCCCGGGCCCTGCACCATCGCCTCGCGGACCGCGGCATCGCGATCGAGCGATCCCTCGTCGGCTCCTACGTCACCAGCCTCGACATGCACGGCGTCTCGATCACGCTGATGCCGCTGGACGACGAGGCCCGCTCGCTGTGGGACGCCCCCGTCCGCACCCCCGCCCTGACCTGGTAAGGAGCCCGACATGACCGACACCTCCACCCAGCCTCTGCCCGAGGGCCTCGGCAGCGACTTCATCACCGGCCTCCACGCGACCCTCTCCGGCGCGGCCGACGCCCTCGGGGATCTCGACCGCCGCGCCGGCGACGGCGACTTCGGCACCAATGTCCGCACCGCCATGAAGCTCGCCACCGGCAACCTCGAGGCGGACGCCCCCACCACCTACCGCCAGTGGGTGAGCGCGATGTCCATGGCGTGGCTCGGCGTGGGCGGCACCAGCGGGCCGCTGTTCGGCATGTTCTTCCGCGACCTCGCCAAGGCGGGGGAGGAGGGCGCCGTCCCCACCCTCGCCCAGCTCGCCGACGCCCTCGCCGCCGGGCAGGCCGTCGTGCAGAAGTACGGCGAGGCGGAGGTGGGGGACAAGACGATGATCGACTCCCTCGCCCCGGCCATCGCGGCCCTCCGCGAGGCGATCGAGGCAGGGGCCGAGCCCGCCGCCGCCCTCGCGGACGCGGAACGGGCCGCCGTCGAGGCCGCCCGCGCCACCGCGGACAGCACCGCCCGGCGTGGTCGCGCCAGCTACGTGGGCGAGGTGTCCAAGGGCGTCATCGACCCCGGAGCCGCAGCGATGGCCCTGGTCATCGGTGCTGCGCGGGCCGCCGTCGACGGCGGCGAGGTGGAGACCGGCTGGATCTCCTGAGACTCGGGTAGGACCCCGGCCGCGCGGGGTGGACCTCGGGGACGCCCGGATCCGGACGCTGGTAGGTTTTCGCTCCATGTCCGACCTCCTCGCGCTGATCCCCTCGCTCGGCGCCGGTCCCTGGATCCTGATCGCCCTCGGCGCCCTGATCGTGGGCACCGCCAAGACCGCCCTGCCCGGCGCCGGCACGCTCGCCGTGGGGCTCTTCGCCCTGGCCATGCCCGCCAAGGAGTCCACCGCCGCGCTGCTGATCCTGCTGATCGTCGGAGACATGACCGCGCTGTGGGTGTATCGCCGCGAGCCCGATGTGCGCACCCTGCTGCGCCTGCTGCCCAGCGCCATGGTGGGCGTGGTGATCGGGGTCTTCTACTTCGCCTACGCCGACGGCGACGCCGTGCGGGCCACCATCGGCGTGATCCTGCTGGTCCTGGTGGCGGTGACCGTCTGGCGCCGCCATCGCGCCCAGCGGCTCGCCGCCGCTCGCCCGGCCGACGCCCCGGCCCCCGAGGTCGCGCAGGGCTCCCAGCCCGGCCGGGCGGCCACGGTCCAGGGCATCGGCTACGGCCTGCTCGGCGGCTTCACCACCATGGTCGCGAACGCCGCGGGGCCGGTGATGTCGATGTACTTCTACGCGATGCGGCTGCCGGTGCTGACCTTCCTGGGCACCTCCGCCTGGTACTTCGCGATCGTCAACATCTTCAAGCTCCCCTTCTCCGCCGGGCTGGGTCTGATCACGCCCAGCGTGCTGGTGATGGACGCGATGCTGGTCCCGCTGGTGCTGATCGGCGCCTACGTCGGGGCGAAGGTGGCCCGGCGCATCCCGCAGAAGGTGTTCGAGAACCTGGTGCTGGTGCTCACCGTGGCCTCGGCGATCGGCCTGCTCGCGCTCTGAGCGCCCACTCGCCGACCCCCTGGATCATCTCCAGCAGCTCCGGCGGGTCGATCACCTCGATCGGCGCCCCCATGCGGGCCAGGTGCATCACCACCCAGTGCAGCTCGCCGGCCCCGGCGCGCAGCACGCAGGCATCCGGCCCGTCGGCCGTGACCGTGCCCGCGCGCGCCGGGACCTGCGGGGCGATCTCCTCGAGAGGGGCCAGGATCCGCACCGTCACCGAGTGCGGATAGGCGCCCACGGTGATCGACTCCCGCACCGCCGCCTCGATGTCCGGGGTGGGGCGCGGCGTGAATGCGAAGGTCGAGGCGTGCACGGCGAGCATGCGGTCCAGGCGGAAGGTGCGCCAGTCCTCGCGGTCCAGGTCCCAGGCGAAGAGGTACCAGCGGCCCTCCATCGACAGCACCCGGTGGGGCTCCAGGCGGCGCTCGGCGCGCTCGCCGTCGGCCCGTTCGTAGTCGACCCGCACCCGCACGCCGTCGCGCACCGCGGTGGCCAGCGTCATCAGCACCTCGGAGCGGATGCCGGCGGCGGGCCGGGAGATCACGCCCATCGCCTCGGTGATCGCGCCGACCTCCGCGCGCACGGGCGCCGGCAGGATCCGGTCCAGCGCCGCGAGCGCCCGCAGCGCCTCCTCGTCCAGGCCGTCCACCGCGCTGGCGGCGGCGAGGCGCAGCCCCACCGCGACCGCGACGGCCTCGCTCGAGCTCAGCAGCAGGGGCGGCAGCGCCCGGCCCGCGCCGAGCTGGTAGCCGCCGCCGTGCCCCGCCGAGGTCAGCACCGGGTAGCCCAGCTCCCGCAGCCGGTCCACGTCCCGTCGCACCGTCCGCGTGGTCACGCCCATCTCGAGCGCGAGGTCGGGCCCGGTCCACACCGACCTCGACTGCAGCAGGGCCAGGAGCCGCAGCGCTCTCGTCGTCACATCGCTCATGGAGGAAGTCTCCTCCACTTCGCGGACAGAAGCTGTCCGCTTCGGTGGGCAGAGTGGTTCTCGACCACCCCGGACGGCGGCGCGAACTGCGCGGCCAGCACACAGAGACGAGACCCCGATGCCCTTCCTGACCGCCGAGTCCACCGGCGAGGCCGACACCCTCGCCACCTTCGCCCAGCAGCAGATCGAGCAGGTCGCGACCACCCTCCACGGTCTCGACCGCGAGCAGCTCGCCCAGGTCCCGAGCGCCTCGGGGCTGAGCCTCGGGGCCCTGGCCCGCCACGTGGCGTTCGTCGCCGGCGGTGCGGCGCTGACCATCGCCGCGGCGCCCGGTCCGGGCCTGGACCCCGAGCGCACCCCCGAGCAGGCCCAGCGCGAGGGCGGGCTCGCGCCCGAGGCCCTGCGCGACGAGGACACGGCGGAGTCCCTCATCGAGGAGCTCCACCGGGCCGGGGAGGATCTGGCCGCAGCGATCCGCGCGGCCGACCTCGACACCCTCGGTCCCGTGCCCGAGGCGCCCTGGTTCGAGGGCCGCACCAGCTGGAGCATGCGCTGGTACGCCACGCACCAGATCGAGGAGCACGCCCGCCACGCCGGTCACGCGGACATCGTGCGCGAGAGCCTCGACGGGAAGACCGCCTACGAGCTCAACGCCCTCGCCGCCGGGCAGACCTGGCCGCCGGCCGGCTGGTGATCCCCTCGGCTTCGACGACACCTCGATCCCACGACCTGAGGAGGACCCCTTGACCACCGACGCGACCGCTCCTGCCGGGGAGACGCTCGGCACCGACGGCGACCTGCCCACCGTGCTCATCGACCAGATCGAGTTCGACATCCGCGCGCAGCTGCGCCCGCGGCTGGAGGGCCTCACGGACGAGGAGTACCTCTTCGATCCGACCCCTGCCGGGAAGGCCTGGACCGTCCACCCCCGGATCCCCGACGAGGAGCTCGCGCCGAACCGTCTCCAGGGCGGCTCCGGAGCGATGGCCATCGACTTCGAGAGGCCCGAGCCGACGCCCGCTCCGTTCACCACGATCGCGTGGCGGCTCGGGCACGTCATCGTGGGCGTGCTCGCCGTGCGCAGCCACTCCCACTTCGGCGGCCCGCCCGCGGACTACCTGAGCTGGGACTACGCCGCCACGGCTGACGAAGCCCTCGCCCAGTTCGATGCCGAGTACGAACGCTGGATCGCCGGTGTGCGCAGCTGGGACGCGGACGCCCTCCAGATCGCCGTCGGCGAGGCAGAGGGGCCCTACGCCGCCTCCTCGCGCGCCACGCTCGTCGCCCACATCAACCGCGAGCTGATCCACCACCTCGCCGAGATCGCGCTGCTGCGCGACCTGTGGGCGCATCGGGAGTGAGCACCCCGCAGGATGCCGGGCGCCGCCTCGCAGGCGGTGCCCGGCGCCGAGGCGTGAGAGGCCGATGCCCCGCAGCCCCCAGGGCCCCTAGGCTCCTGGGGTGACCACCCCGGCGGCGGCCGATCCCGCAGCACCCTCGCCCCGTCGCGCCGCCGGCGCCCGCATCACCCTCACCCTCGCGGCGCTGGGCATGCTCGGGCCGTTCACCATCAACACCGTCTTCCCGGCGTTCACGCAGATCGGGCAGGAGTTCGGTGCCTCGGACGTGGTGCTGCAGCAGCTGATCAGCGTCTACCTCGCGTCCTTCGCGGTGATGAGCGTGTTCCACGGCCCGCTCTCGGACGCCCTGGGCCGCAAGCCCGTGATGCTCACGGGCCTCGCGATCTACATCCTGGCGATGTTCGGCGCGGTCCTCGCCTCGGGGATGGGCATGCTGATCGCGCTGCGGGTGCTGCAGGGGATGAGCGCCGGCGCCGCCACGATCGTCTCGCGGGTGGTGATCCGCGACCTCTTCGCCGGGGCCGAGGCGCAGCGCCTGATGGCGCAGGTCATGATGATCTTCGCGCTGTCGCCCGTGATCGCGCCGATGCTCGGCGGATGGCTGCTTCTGCTCGGGGACTGGCGCTGGGTGTTCGCGGGCGTCGGCCTGTACGGAGTGCTGGTGATGGTGCTGACCGCGCTGATGCCCGAGTCGCTGCCCCGCAGCGCCCGCATCCCGCTGCGGCTCGGCTCCGTGGTCGGCTCGCTCTGGGAGGTGGGCCGTTCAGGGACGATGGTGCGGATCGCGCTCGCGACCGCGCTCGGCTTCGCCGCCCACTTCGTGTTCGTCGCCGCCGCGCCGATCATCGTCGTGCGCCTGCTGGGGCTGGGGGAGCAGGACTTCTGGGTGCTGTTCGGCCCGCTGATCGTGGGTATGATGGCGGGCTCGTTCGTGGTGGGTCGTGCGGCCGGCGCGATGGACCGCACCCGCCTGATCACCCTCGGCTACCTGGGCACCCTGCTCACCAGCGGCCTGAACCTGGTGCTGGTGATGGTCTTCCCCGACCCCTCCGGGCAGCTGGACGCCTCCCTGATCCCGGTGCTGGTGGGGCCGATGCTGATGTCCTTCACGGCCTCGCTGTTCTTCGCCCCGATCCAGCTGGAGATCCTGGACCTGTTCCCGCACCACCGCGGCGCCGCCGCGTCGCTGGGGACCTTCTTCACCCTGGTCGTCAACGCCCTGCTCTCCGGGGTCATCGCGCCGCTGATCACCGGGAGCCTCACCGTGGTCGCCGTCGCGGCCGTGGTCTTCGTGGTGGCCGGCTCGCTGCTGTGGACGTGGCACCTCGTGGAGCGTCGCTCCCACCCGCGGTCCGTGGCCGACTGAGCCCGCCCGTCGCAACCGGCTCTGCCGGCCGCCGAGCGCCGGGCCCTGCGATCAGCTGAGCCGCGCCCCGTCGGCCGACGGTGCCCCGAGCGCCACCCGATCCGCCCGCCGCGCGGACCACGCCACCAGCAGGTGCAGCGGGATCGTCACGGCCAGCACCCCGGCGGCCACCAGCGGCAGGTGCGCGGGCCCGAGACCCACGGTCAGGGCGACGCCGCCGAGCCCGCCGCCGAGGGCGCTGCCCAGCGAGATCGCGCTCGCGTTCAGCGCCATCACCACCGGCACCGATGCGGGCGCCATGGCCGCCAGGCGGGTCTGCTGGGGGACGGCGTGGCCGCCGTTGCCCACGCCCGCCACGAGGAACCACACCAGGCTGAGCACAGCCACGGCCGCCGGTGCCGCGACCGTCAGGGAGAGCGCCCCGAACAGGGAGTTGACCAGCAGCAGCGCGAGCACCACGGTGAGCACCCGCACCGGCGAGAAGCGGTCCACCAGGCGCCCGGTCACGGCGTTGCCGGCCATGCTCGCCAGGCCGTACGCGCACATGATCACGATGATCATCCAGCTCGCCGGGTGCGAGGGCTGGAGGATCAGCACCGCGTAGGTGAAGCAGGTGTAGCTCGCGCAGAGCACTCCGGTGGAGACCAGCAGCCCGCCCACCAGCCGCGGCCGGGCGAGAGGGCGCAGCCGTTCGGCGAGCGAGGTGGAGGGGTAGCGCAGATGGGGCAGGCGCAGAGCGATCCCGGTCAGCGCCGCGAGGCCCACCACGGAGACCATCAGCAGCGGCAGGCGCCAGCTGGACTGGCCGAGGATCAGGCCGACGGGCACGCCGAGAGCGGTCGCGGTCATCCAACCGCCGAGCACGAAGGACAGCGCCCGGCCGCGGTGCTGCGGTGCCACCAGGTGCACCACGTACCCGGTCACCGCCGCGCCCAGCAGGCAGCCGCCGAGCGCGGCGACGACCCGGCCGCCGAGCGCGACCGCGTAGGTGGGGGCGAGGGCGTTGAGGATGTTGCCGAGTATGAAGGTCGCCAGCGCCATGAGGATCGTGCGGCGCTGCTCCCAGCCGCTGGTCAGCGCGCCGAGCAGCGGACCGGCGAGGGCGGAGGTGAGGGCGAAGGCGGCTACCAGCTGTCCTGCGGCGGCGGCGGTGACCTCGAGGTCCGAGGCGATGTCCGGCAGCAGCCCGGCCAGCACGTAGCCGTCGATCCCGGTGGTGAAGGTCGCGACGGCGAGCCAGATCAGGACCCGGTAGGGGACGCCGCGCTGCGTGTCGGGCGCGGTGACGGAAGAGGCATCGGACTCGGCACGTTCGGCGGCCTGCGGCATCCGAGGACGATATCCCGATTCCGGGAAGACCGCACCGACACCCCGCCGTCCGGGGGATCATGGAGCATGACCTACGACCTGGTCCCCGCCGAGCTCCTCGCGAGCGCGCTCACGGCCGTGCTGCTGGCCGTCCCGCTCTCCTTCGCCCTCGCCGGCGCGGCGATCGCCGGGCCGCGGCGTGCCTGGAACGGTGCCGGGCTCGCGATGGGCCTCGGTCTGCTGGTGGGCGTGCTCGTCATGGTCCTGCGGATGGCGACCGGTCCCTCCGGTGCGCTGCCCGTGGTGAGCGGGGCGCTCATCGTGCTGGGTCTGCTGGCGGCGGCCGTGGCCGGTGTGCTGGTGTTCGTGCTCGAGGACGGCACCACCTGGTCCGCCGCCATCGGCATCGGATCCTGCCTGCTGATCGGCCTGGGCGCCCCGGGGGACGCCCTGCCGGAGCTCCTGGGTCTGACCTCCTCGATCCTGGCGATCGGCGCCGCGGTGGTGTTCGAGGGCGTGGCCCTCGCCGCGATCGTCGGCTTCCTGGTCGCCGCCGCGGGACGCGTGCGCGGGCTGCAGTTCGGCGTGGCCGCCGCCGGGATCGTCGCCGCGCTCCTCACCGCGGGCAGGACGGTGCTGCACGCGCTCCACGTGGTCGCCGGCCTGGACGTCCCCGAGCTGTCCCTGCTCACGACCCTCATCGCCGCCCTGGTCGCGCTCGGGATCGGCAGCGTGATCGGCGAGCTCGTGCAGATGCGGACGTCCCGCCGACGATCCGCGAACGCCCTGGAGGTCTCGTGACCATTCCCGACAGCCCCGCCGCCTCTCGCCCCCTCGCCGGCGCGCTCACCGGGGAGGGCCGCGACCTCGCGCTCACCCGCACCGTGCCCGCCCCGGCCCGCCGGATCTGGGAGCACGTCTCCCGCTCCGACCTCCTGGCCACCTGGTACGGGACGTACACCGGGGATCCCGCCACCGGCTCCGTCGAGGTCACCATGACCGCGGAGCCCGGCGAGGCGAGCACCTCGGAGTACACGATCCACGCCTGCGAGCCCGAGCGCCGGGTCACGGTCAGCTCGTCGATGGGGGAGGACTCCTGGCGGCTGAGCCTCGAGCTCGGCGCCGCGGCCGACGGGCCGGGATCCACGCAGGTGGTCCTGCGTCACCACGACGTGCCCCGCGAGATGCTGCAGCATGTCGGCCCGGGCTGGGAGTGGTACCTCGACCGGCTCATCGGCGCCGTGACCGGCGGCGACATCCCCGGCAAGGACGTCTGGGACAGCCACTACATGGTGCTCTCCGAGGCGTACGGGGCGCTCGCCGGCTGAGCCGCCGCCTCGGGCGGGCGCCGCCGGGATCAGCCGAGCGCGGCGACCGTGAAGTCCAGCGGCGCCAGGCGGGTGAGCTGCTCGCGCAGCAGCTCCCCGACCTCGCCGCGGCGCCGCTCGTCCATCCGCTCGATCGGCCCGGTCACGCTCACCGCGAGGGAGCGGCCGCCGGGGCGCACCAGCGCGACGCCCACGCAGGCGATGCCCTGCTCGTTCTCCTCGATCTCGGTGGACCAGCCGCGGTCCGCCGTCACCGACACCACCTCGGCCAGGTGCTCCGCCGTGATCACGCTGCCGCCGTCGGCGGACTCCGTGGCCTGCGCGTACGCCGCCAGGGCCTCGCCGCGGATCCCGTCGGCCGCGAGCATCGCGCGGCCCATCGCGGTGCGCGCCGCCGGGGCGCGGCTGCCGATCCGGGACCACACCCGCAGCGTGCGCTGGGGCTCGACCTTGTCGAGGTAGAGCACCCGGGCGCCGTCCATCTGCCCCAGGTGCACCAGCTCCTGGGTGTGCTCGGAGACGCTCGCCAGGGCCGGGGCGAACAGGGCCGGGAGGTTCTCGCCGGCGCCGAAGGCGTGGGAGAGGCCGAGCGCCGCGGTGCTCAGGCGGTAGAGCTGGTCCCCGTCGGACTGCTCGGCGAAGCCGCGGTGCATGAGCGCCCGCAGCAGCCGGTGCACCGAGGCCTTGTTCAACCCGCTCCGCGCGGCGATGTCCCGCAGCGTGGTTCCCTCGGGGCCGGCCGCGGCGAGGAGCTCGAGCAGGGTGAGCGCCTTGTCGACGCTGCCGACGGGGGAGGCCTCGGAGGGCGGGGTGGTGGTCATGGGGACAGTGTCTCCGATGCTCGGGGCGGCGGTGGACCGGTGGGGGCCACACGGGCGGAACCGGCGCGGGGCGCGCGGTGGGACGTCGTTGTCGCGATCCCCTCGCGGGGTCTATAGTCATCGCGTCATATGAAACTAGCGTTTCGACTAGCGAAACGTCAAGGGCGACGGGTGGCCACGGAGCCGCCCCGGCCACGGCCGGCCCGATCCGCGCGAAGGAGCACGATGACCCCGTCGACCACCGGTGCCGCCCCGCCCGAGAACCCCGCACCCGGCGAGGCCGCCTCCCCGCAGCCCACGCGCTCCGTGGGCGACCTGGTGCGCGCCGCCGTCTCCGGCTGGCTCGGCACCGCGCTGGAGTTCATGGACTTCCAGCTCTACTCGCTCGCCGCGGCCCTCGTGTTCAGCCAGCTGTTCTTCGCTGCCGATGATCCCGGCATGGCGGTCATCGGCGCGATGGCGACCTACGGCGTCGGCTACGTCGCGCGGCCGGTGGGCGCCTGGTACTTCGGCCGCATGGGCGACCGGATCGGACGCAAGAAGGTCCTCTTCTACACGATCGTGCTGATGGGCCTCGCGACCACCCTGATCGGCGTGCTCCCCACCTACGAGACCGTGGGCCTGCTGGCCCCGGCCCTGCTGGTGCTGCTGCGCCTGCTGCAGGGCTTCGGCGCGGGCGCGGAGATCTCCGGTGCGGGCGTCATGCTCGCCGAGTACGCCCCGGTGAAGCGGCGCGGCCTGGTCGCGTCCCTCGTGGCGCTCGGCACCAACTGCGGCACCCTCTTCGCCTCGGCGATCTGGGCCGTGCTGCTCGTGGTCGTCACCGAGCAGCAGCTGCTGGACTGGGCCTGGCGCATCCCGTTCATCGCCAGCGCCGCGGTCATGGTCTTCGCCGTGTGGGTGCGCCTGAACCTCAAGGAGAGCCCCGTCTTCGAGGCGCGGGACGACGTGGTCGACGGCGAGGCGGTCGACGCCGCGCAGGTCCAGGAGGGCGAGGCCCCCGCCGAGGCCGCCGAGTTCCGCAGCGCCCGCCCGCTCACCGTGAAGTCCGTGGCCGTCGCGTTCCTGCTGCGCTTCGGCCAGGCCGGCAACTCCGGCATGATCCAGACCTACCTGATCTCCTTCATGACGGTGTTCCTGCTGCTGGACAAGCAGCTCTCCACCGAGGTCGTCATCATCTCCTCGATCGTCGCCTTCGCGACCGTGCCCGGCATCGGTCTGCTGGGCGACAGGTTCGGGCGCAAGCGGATGTACACGATCATGAGCGCGATCGGGATCGTCGTCGTCATCCCCTGCATGCTGCTGATCGTCTCGGGCGTGACCTGGCAGGTCATCGTCGGCTACGTGGTCCTGCACAACATCGGCGTGATGTCCCTGGCCTCGATGGAGAACCTCACCCTGCCGGAGATCTTCGGCGCCCGGAACCGCTACCAGGCCACCGGCGTGGTCCGCGAGATCGCCGCGATCGTCGCCACCGGCGCCACTCCTGTCATCGCCGCCGCGATCGTGGCCGCGACCGGCTCCTGGATCCCGGTCGCCGTGATCATCATGTTCTTCAGCGGCTGCGCCCTGTTCGCCGCCGTGTGGATGAAGGAGGTCGCCGGGCGCGACCTCACCGATCCGAACCCCGCCATGTGAGTCCCCGCCGCGGGCGCGCATCATGGAGGCGCGCCCGCCGCGCCGACGGCGCCCGTCGGCCCCCGCACCACCTGCACCCCACTCCCGGAGGAGATCCCCTTGGCCATCGAACGCATCGACGTCGACGTCACCAGCCCCGGCCGCAACTTCGTCACCGCCGTCGTGACCACGAGCGACGGCGTGGTGGGCCTCGGCGACGCGACCCTCAACGGCCGCGAGCTCGCCGTGGCGTCCTACCTGCGCGACCATGTGGCCCCCACGCTGCTGGGCCGCGACGAGTCCCAGATCGAGTCGATCTGGCAGTACCTCTACCGCAGCCCGTACTGGCGCCGCGGCCCCGTGACCATGGCTGCGGTCGCCGCGATCGACATGGCGCTGTGGGACATCGCCGCGAAGAAGGCCGGGGTGCCGCTGTACAAGCTGCTGGGCGGCGCCTCCCGCACGGGCCTGCTGAGCTACGCCCACGCCTCCGGCACCACCATCGAGCGCCTCAACGAGGCGATCCACGGCTATGTCGAGCAGGGCTTCCAGGCCGTGCGCATCCAGGCCGGCGTGCCGGGGCTGGACCAGATCTACGGCGTGCACGACTCCGCGCCGGGCGGGAAGTACGAGTACGAGCCCGCCGGACGCACCGCCGCCGGAGCGCCCCTGCGGCCGACGGAGGAGACCTGGGACACCCGCGCCTACCTCCGCCATCTCCCCACGGTGTTCGCCGGCGTGCGCGAGGAGTTCGGCCCCGAGCTGCGCCTGCTGCACGACGGCCACCACCGCATGAGCCCGATCGAGGCGGCGCGCCTGGCGAAGGACATCGAGCCCTACGATCCGTTCTGGCTCGAGGACTGCACCCCGGGCGAGGACCAGTCGGTGCTGCGCCTGGTGCGCCAGCACTCGGTGACGCCGCTGGCCATCGGCGAGGTCTTCAACTCGGTGCACGACTACCAGACGCTGATCACCGAGCGCCTCATCGACTACGTCCGCTCCTCCTCGACGCACGCCGGCGGCATCACGGGCCTGCGCCAGATCATGGCCTTCGCCGCCGTCTACGGGATCCGCTCCGGCTTCCACGGACCCACGGACGTCTCCCCGGTGGGCATGGCCGCGAACCTCCACCTGGGCCTCGCGATCCACAACTTCGGGATCCAGGAGTACATGCCGCACTCCGAGACCACGCTGTCCGTGTTCCGCACCAGCTACCGCTTCGAGGACGGCCTGCTGCATCCGGGCGAGACCCCGGGTCTGGGCGTCGACCTGGACCGCGAGGCCGCGGCCGCGCACGAGTACGTGCCCGCGTACCTGCCCGTGAACCGTCTGCGGGACGGATCCGTGCACGACTGGTGAGGTCGTGCGGGGCGGCGGCCCGACGCTCGACGTCCCACCCGCCGGCCCGGCCCGGCCGTTCCGGTTCATTCCGGTCCGGCCGGGCGAGGCGGGCGACAGCACCCGCTCCCAGGGGGCACGATGTGAGCGTCCGCCGTCGCAGCCCGCGACGGAGCGGACCCCGCACCCCCGAGGAGACCCCTGGTGAGCGCTGACCCCACCACCCCGGCAGGCCCCACCACCCCGTTCGTCGTCCCTTCCGGGCCGACCACCCGACCCACCCTCGAGGGCACCTTAGGGATGACCGCCTCGACGCACTGGATCGCGACCGCCTGCATGCAGAGCGTGCTCGAGCGCGGGGGCAACGCCTTCGATGCCGCGACCGCGGGCGCCTTCGTGCTCCACGTGGTCGAGCCGCACCTCAACGGACCCGGCGGGGACATGACGGCGATCCTCGCGACCGCCGAGGACCCGGAGCCGGTGGTGGTCATGGGCCAGGGCCCCGCCCCGTCGGGCGCGACGATCGAGCATTACCGCGCCGAGGGCCTCGACGCCGTCCCGGGGACCGGAGCCCTCGCCGCCGCGGTGCCTCTCGCCGTGGACGCATGGCTCCTGCTGCTGGAGGAGAAGGGCACCTGGGAGCTCGCGGACGTCCTCGACGCCGCGATCGGATACGCCGAGGACGGTCACCCCGTGCTCGAGCGCGTGAGCGCCCAGATCGCGGCCGTCGCGCAGACCTTCGCCGAGCACTGGCCGAGCTCCGCCGCGCTGTGGATGCCGGACGGCGCCCCGCCCGAGCCCGGGCAGATCATCTACAACCCCGAGTACGCCGCCGTGCTGCGCGATCTGATCGAGGCGGGGGAGGGCACCGGGGACCGTCGGGCGCGGATCGCCGCCGCCCGGGAGCGCTGGCGCACCGGCCCTGTCGCCCGGGCGATCGCCGAGTTCGTGCGCACCCCGCACCGCCACTCCGACGGCGCGGACCACGCCGGGGTGCTCACCGCCGCCGATCTCGCGGGGGCCGTCGCCCGCTTCGAGCCCGCGGTGACGGGGGACTTCCGCGGCTGGACCATCGCCAAGACCGGCGCCTGGGGCCAGGGCCCTGCCCTGCTCGGTGCGCTCGGCCTCCTCGAGGGGTTCGAGGACCACGAGCTCGACCCGTCCACGGAGGCGGGCGCGCACCGGATCCTCGAGGCGCTCAAGCTCGCCCTCGCGGACCGCGACGCCCACTTCGGCGACCGGGGCCTGGACCTCGGCCGACTGCTCTGCCCAGAGCACCTCGCCGAGCGCCGGACCCTGATCGGAGACGCCGCCTGCCACGAGTTCCGCCCGAGCGTGCTCGGGGACGGTCCCGCACCGCTGCCGCCCCTGCTCACCGAGGACGAGCACGCGCGGCGCACGGGCGGAGCGGTCGATCACGGCGGCTCCGGCGAGCCGACGGTCCGCCCGACGGGCGAGGCGCGAGGGGACACCTGCCACCTCGACGTCGTGGACCGCTGGGGCAACATCATCAGCGCCACGCCCTCGGGTGGCTGGCTGCAGTCCTCGCCCGCCGTCCCCGGGATCGGGTTCTGCCTGGGCACCCGGCTGCAGATGACGTGGCTGGACGAGTCGCTGCCCACGGCGCTGCGCCCCGGGGAGCGCCCCCGCACCACCCTCACCCCGACTCTCGTGCTGCGGGATGGCGAGCCGGTCATGGCCTGCGGGTCCCCGGGCGGTGACCAGCAGGACCAGTGGCAGCTGATGTTCCTGCTGCGGGTGCTGGTGGGCGGGCTGACGCTCCAGGAGGCGATCGACGCCCCGTCGCTGCACACCCTCTCGATGCCGGGCTCCTTCTGGCCCCGCACCTGGTCGCCGGGCCGCGCCGTGGTCGAGGACCGGCTCGGCGAGGAGGTGATCGCGGGGCTCGAGGCGCGCGGCCACGAGGTGGTGCGAGCCGGCGACTGGGCGCTGGGCCGGCTCTCCTGCGTGGCGCGGGATCCGGGCACCGGAGTCCTGCGCGCGGCCGCGAACTCCCGCGGCGCCCAGGGCTACGCCGCCGGGCGCTGACGGGCGGGGCTCAGGCCTCGTCGCCGGCGGTGATCGCCTCGGCCTCCTCGACCTCGGTGAGGTCGTGGTGGGTGCCGACGGCCCCGAGGTGGCGTCGGCCGATGATCAGCATGACCATCGCCAGCGCGAGCGTGCCGGCGCCCAGCAGGTACGGCGCCCCGCTGGTGGTGGCGGCCGCGAGCGGTCCGGCCACGGCCGGGGCGACGGCGCCGCCCAGGAAGCGCACGCCCGAGTAGGCGGAGCTGGCCACGCCGCGCGGCAGGTCGGTGGCCTCCATGACGGTCTCGGTGAGGGCGGTGTTCATGACGCCCAGCAGCAGGCCGCCCACGATGATGAGCGTGATCATCCCGGCCATCGAGGAGTGGAACAGGCCCAGACCCAGCATCAGCACGGTGAGCAGGCCGAGGGTGGTCAGCAGGGTGGGGATCAGGCCGATCCGGCGCGTGAGCACCGGGGCGAGGAACACCGAGGTGATCGCGAGCGCCAGGCCCCAGCCGAAGAACACCCCGCCGAGGCCCAGGGCCCCGAACTCGGTGCCGCGGGCCGCGGCGGCGGCCTCGAGCGGGAAGGGCGAGTAGGCCAGCAGCACGAAGAAGCCGAAGTTGTAGAAGATCGCGGTGAGCGCGAGGGTGCGCAGCGCCGGGTTCGACAGCGCACGCAGCGCGGCCAGCGGGGAGACGCGCGCCGGCGTCGCCTCCTTCTGCAGGAGCAGCATGATGGCGAGGAAGCCGATGCCCATCAGCACCGCGGTGCCGGCGAAGGGTGCGCGCCAGGAGATGGTGCCCAGCAGGCCGCCGAGCAGCGGGCCCACGGCCAGGCCGATCCCGAGCGCGGTCTCGTAGAGGATGATCGCGCCGCCGCTGGGGCCGGCGGTGGCGCCCACGATGGCCGCGAGCGCGGTGGAGATGAACAGTGCGTTGCCGAGGCCCCATCCGGCGCGCAGCCCGATGATCTCGCCGACAGAGCCGGCCGTGGAGGCGAGCGCCGCGAAGAGCACCACCAGCGCGAGCCCGATGAGGAGCGTGCGCTTGACGCCCACCTTCGAGGCGAACCAGCTGGTGAAGAACATGGCGATCGCGGTGACGAAGAGGTAGCTGGTGAACAGCAGCATCGCCTGCGAGGGCGAGGCGTCCAGCTGGGTGCTGATCGCGGGGAGGATCGGGTCCACCAGGCCGATGCCCATGAAGGACACGGTCGCGGCGAAGGCGATCGCCCAGACGGCGCGGGGCTGCTGGAAGGCCTGGCGCAGGGTGGGGACGGAGGAGGCGGAGGCTGCCGGGGAGGGTGACGTGGCGGTGTCGCGGACCGATGAGGTCATGCGGGGATCCTTCGGGACGGGGCGGGCGCACGGTCCGGCGCAGGGCGCGGGGAGGTGCTGGAGATCAGGCGGTGCTGGGGCGCGGGGGAGAGGGGAGCGGCTCAGCCGCCGTGGTCGTCGACCAGGCGGGAGAGGATCACGGAGGCGCGCTCGAGGGTCTCGATGTCCTCGGCGGGGAGCGGGGCGAGCAGCCCGCCCACGCCCTCGGCGAGCTGCGCGCGCCAGGCGGCCAGCTGCGTGGAGCCGCTGTCGGTGATGGAGATCAGCGAGGAGCGGGAGTCCGACGGGTCGGGGGCTCGCTGCACGAGCCCCTCCTCCTCGAGTCGCTTGATGACCGCGGTCGCGGTGGGGCGGGAGACCCGCTCCCGCTCGGCGATCTCGCTCAGCCGCAGCGGGCCGTGCCGGTCGATCGTGGCGACCACCCGCCAGGACACGGTCCCCACGCCCACCTCGGAGCGCCGGGCGGCGAGGCGGGTGAACTGGCTGCACACCAGCGCGAGGTGCTGGGGCAGCTCGGGGGAGGCAGGGGGAGTGGTCATCACGCGAGCCAGAGTAGTTCGCAATGCGAATCAAAACAAGGGAGCACAGCGAATGTGTTGTGGAGCGCACGGTGGGGCCCGACGGCGCACGACGGCGCACAGCGACCGCCAGGGATCCCCCGTCAGCCCCGTGAGGTGGCTGTCCGTCGGCCGATCGGCGACGGCGTGCGACCGCCCGTCGGTCCGTCGGCGGGTCAGCGGTGCACGGGGTCCTTCGCACCGCCCGCGAGCAGCGCCTCCAGCTCGTCCCGGCGCGGCGCGCCCTCCCAGTCGCCGGGGCTCGTGCACACGAGCGCACCGCACGCGTTCGCCCTGGCCAGGCGGGCGTCGACGTCGAGGCCCTCCAGCTGGGCGCTGAGATAGCCCGCCACGAAGGCATCGCCCGCGCCCACGGTGTCGACCGCCTCGATCTGGTGGGCGGCGGCCTCGTGGACCACGCCGTCCGCCAAGGCGATCGCCCCGTCGGCGCCGAGCTTGAGCACCACCTGGCGACCCTCCTGCGCGAGCGCCTCGAGCAGGCCGCGATGGTCCTCCTCGGGCACACCCGGAGCGAGGGCGGCCAGCTCCTCCGGGCCGCCGACGAGGAGGTCCACCTGCTCCAGCAGCTCACCGAGCCGCTCGGCCAGCAGCTGCCGGGAGCCGAGCCGCGAGCGGTGGTTCACGTCCAGGCACACCGTCACCCCGGCCGCCGCCGCGCGGCGCACCGCGGTCAGCGCCGCCGACTGCGCGCTCTCCGACAGCAGCGAGGTGATCCCGCTGAGGTGCAGGACCTCCGCCTGCTCGATCAGGCCTTCGGGGAGGTCCTCCTCGGACAGGGCGGAGGCCGCCGAGCCGGCCCGGTAGTAGTCCACCCGGGTGCTCGTCGCGGTGGGTCGGGACTTCACCATCAGTCCCGTCGGCCGGGAGGGATCGGCCGCGCAGTGCACCTCGACGCCCTCGGCGCGGATCTCGCGCACCACCCGCAGCCCCAGCGGATCCTCGCCCACCCGGCTGATCCAGGCGGTCGGCACCCCCAGTCGGGACAGGCCGATCGCGAGGTTCGACTCGGCGCCGCCCACGGCGACGTCCACCGAGGCCAGATGCGCGAGCGAGCCGATCGACCCGCTGCGCAGCAGCGCCATGGTCTCGCCGAGCGTGACGACCCGTGCCGCGAAGGTCATGCCCCGGCCTCCCGCGTGGTGACGCCCACGAACTGCGCGGCCCGATCGGCCAGCGCGTCGAGGTTGCCGCCCGTCAGCGCGTCGCCCAGCAGCGGCCCGCCCACGGAGACGGCCTCGGCGCCGGCGCGCAGCCAGGCGCCGGCGGCCTCGAGGTCCACGCCGCCCGAGGGGATCACCTTGATGCCGGGGAACGGTCCGCGCAGGTCCTTGACGTAGCCGGGGCCCACCACGGAGGCGGGGAACACCTTGACCGCCGCCGCGCCGGCCGCCCAGCCCGCGTGCAGCTCGCTCGGCGTCAGACCGCCCGGCACCAGCGGGATGCCCGCCGTCGCAGCGGCCTCGAGGATGTCCGCGCGGGTGATGGGGGTGACGATGTAGTGCGCGCCGCGCTCCGCGGCGGTGACGAGATCGGCTGGATCTGTGACCGTGCCGATGCCGATGTCCATCCGGTCCCCGAAGCCCTCGAGCAGGGCCGGCAGCTCGTCGAGCGTGCCGGGGGTGGACAGGGTCAGCTCCACGGAGCGGATGCCGGCCCCGGCGAGGGTCTCGAGCACGGGCGCGTACTGCTCGGCCCGCTCACCGCGGATCACGACGACGAGGCGCGAGGCGGCGGTGCGCTCGGGGAGGGACGGGCGGTCGATGGCGGTCATGGCGGATCTCCTCGGGAGGGGCGGGATGAGCGGGGCGGAGCGGACGGTGCGCGCCGGCGGTGCGGCGCGGGTGCTCAGAGCTCCAGCAGCACCTTCGCGGAGCGGGAGGCGTCGCGGGCGGTGTCGAAGGCGGTCACGGCCTCGGCCGCGGGGATCGTCTGGGTGATGACGGCGTCGAAGCGGGCGTCCTCGGCGAGCAGCTCGATCGCCTCGTCGATCTCGGTGTCGAAGCGCTGGGTGCCCCGCAGCTGGACCTCCTTGGCGACCAGGGCGGCGAGGTTCACGGGGATCTCCGCATCGGGGAGGATCGCCACCTGCACGATGATCCCGGCGGGCCGCACGGCCTGCACCCCGGAGGAGAGGGAGACCGGCGCCGCGGAGCACTCGAGCACCACGTCGTAGGCGCTGGTCTCGGGGGAGTCCTCGGTGACCAGGATCGTGCGCTCCGCGCCGAGGGCGGCGGCGCGCTCGAGCGGCTCGGGTCGCACATCGGTGACGTCCACCGAGGCGGCGCCGCGGTGCAGCAGCGCTGCGACGGCGAGCAGCCCGATCGGCCCCGCGCCCAGGACCAGGCACGTCTTCCCGGTCACGTCGCCGGCGATGGTCACCGCGTGCAGCGCGACCGCGAACGGCTCGGCGAGGGCCCCGCGCTCCAGCGGCAGCGACTCCGGCAGGCGGCGCAGGGTCGAGCGCTCGACCACCAGGTGCTCGGCGGCGGCGCCCTGCTTGTGCGGGGTGACGCTCGCGCTGCCCAGGTAGTCGCCGCCGGGCCACAGGTGCGGGCGGTCCTCGATGCCGGGGCGGCTGGTGCCGTAGCGGGCGGGGTGCACGGTGACCGGCGTGCCCGGGGCGTACTCGCCGCTGGGGTCGAGGTCCACCACGGCGGAGAGCTCGTGCCCCGGGGTCAGGGGCTCGGTGATCACGAAGGCCCCGTTGGCGCCGTGGAAGTAGTAGTGCAGGTCCGAGCCGCAGATGCCCACGTAGCGGACGCGCAGGCGCACCTGGTCGGGGCCGGGCTCCACCTCGGCGGCGTCCTCCCAGCGGATGTCCTCGGCGGCGTGGATCGCGAGCTGCTTCATGAACGGTTCTCCTTGAGCGAGAGGGTGAGGGCCTCGGCGGCGGCGGCGCGCGGACCCGAGGTGACGAGGGTGGTCAGCAGGGCGCCGACGAGGTCGACGAAGCCGGACTCCTCCGCGAGCTCCGCGGAGAGGCAGCCGCTCTCGAGCAGCGCCCGGGCGTGCTCGGCCGGGGTCGCGGTGCCCGCGGCGATCTCCTGGAGCCGCGACTGGTCCGGATCGGTCATCGCCCGTGCCTGCTCGCCCGGCTCGAAGCCCCGGGGCGGGACCACGCAGGCGAACCAGGCGGCGACGGTGAGGGCCAGCAGCGCCGGCATCCGCCCGGCGCGCAGGTGCGCGAGCGCGGGCACCGGGATGCGCTGCGGCAGGCGCATCGACCCGTCGGAGCCCACCTGGCGGGTCCGGTGGCCGAGGTCGTGGTTGCGCCAGCGGTGGGTGAGGTCCTCGATGTAGCCGCCGACGTCGAAGCCCGAGGGCAGCTCGATCGTGGGCAGGTTCTCGTCGTGGATCAGCGCGAGGGTCGCCTCGGCGACCCAGTCCTCGGCGAAGGACTCCGGGATCGTGGTGCGCCCGTCGAGCGCGCCGAGGTAGGCGATCAGCGAGTGCGGGCCGTTGAGGATCCGCAGCTTGACCTGCTCGTACTTCTCGACCTCGTCGGAGAGGATCGCGCCGCCGCGCTCCCAGGCGGGCCGGCCCGCGGGGAAGTCGTCCTCGATGACCCACATGGAGAACTGCTCGGTGCGCACCGGGGCGTCGTCGCGCACGCCGAGCAGCCCGGCGACCTGCTCGGTGGTGCCCGGGGAGGTGGCCGGCACGATCCGGTCCACCATCGCGTCGGGGAAGGAGACGCCGGTGCGCACGTACTCCAGGACGTCCGCCGAGGCGCCGGAGTGCTCGAGGAACTCGGTGACCATGCGCCGGGCGGTCTGCCCGGCGGAGGCGACGTTGTCGCAGGGCAGCACCGTGAACGGCTCGCCACCGGCGGCGGCGCGGGCGGTGAGGCCCGCCCCGAGCAGCCCGATGACGGTGCGCGGCGCCGACGGGTCGGCGAGGTCGGAGCGCAGCAGCGGGGAGTCCACGTCCAGGTGACCGCTGCGCGGGGAGACGTAGTAGCCGCCCTCGGAGACGGTGAGGGTGAGGATGCGGCGGTGCGCGTCGGCGATCTCGCGGACCACGGCGCCGGGATCCTCCGTCATCACGCCGACGCCGCGGTGCACGTCCACGACGTCCGCGCGGGTGCCGGACTCGGAGAGCTCGAGCACGCTGTACAGGCCGTCCTGGCGGGACATCGCGTCGACCACGGAACGGGAGCGGTTCGCGAAGCCGATGATGCCCCAGTCGCCCTCCTCGGCGGCCAGCGCCCGGGCTGTGTGGACCGCCGCGTGGGCGCGGTGGAAGGCGCCCAGTCCCAGGTGGATGATGCCCGCGCGGGCCGGATCCTGCGGGGCGGAGGCCCCGAGCAGCGGCAGGCCCCCGAGGCGCGAGCGGCTCAGGGCGGGCGAGATGTCGGCATCCGGCACGGAGGACCTCCAGGTGTTCACGACGTCGCGCCGAGCGGGCCGGCAAGCAGGGAGCCGGACCGGCAGAGCACCGCACGTTTCATCATGCAAAACTACGATTTCGGGACTCGCAACAGTCTACAGGCCGACGGCGCGAGGATCCCAGGCTCTCACCCTCTGGCGTGCAGACCCGGCGGCTCGCCCCGGCCGGTCACGGGCCACCGTGGACAATGGAGCGGTGACCACGAGCAGCGCGACCACAGAGACCGTCCTGGCCCTGCTCCGCAGCGCGCCGCAGAGCGAGGAGCAGCTCGAGCAGCTCGCCCTCGAGGCGAAGACCCTCCCTCCGGGAGAGCTGGTCTACCTCGTCGAGACCCGGCCGGCGACGGAATCCGCGATCCTGTTCCGCGTCCTGGACAAGGATGCCGCGCTCGCCGTCTTCGAGGCGCTGCCGGCCACCCACCAGGCCGAGCTGATCTCCGGGCTGCGCACCCAGCAGGTCGCGGACATCATCGGCGACCTCGACCCCGACGACCGCGCCTCCCTGCTCGACGAGCTCCCCGCCTCCGTCGCCGAGCGTCTCATGCACGGCCTCGACCTCGACGAACGCGCCATGACCACGGCCGTGCTCGGCTATCCGCGCCACGCCATCGGCCGGTACATGTCCCCGGAGGTGCTCCCGCTGACCCCGGGCATGAGCGTGCGCGAGGCCCTCGCCCACGTGCGCACCCACGCGGAGCAGGCCGAGACGATCTACCTGCTCCCGGTGGTGGACCCCTCCCGCGTGCTGCTCGGCGTGGTGGGGCTGCGCCGCCTGCTGCTCGCCGAGGAGGAGGCCCTCGTGGGCGACCTCGCCCATGCGGCCGTCGCCGCCGAGGCCACCGACGACCGCGAGGACGCCGCGCGCCGCTTCTTCGCCGCCGAGCTGCTGGCCATGCCGATCGTGGACGGAGAGCAGCGCCTGGTCGGCATCCTCACCGTCGACGACGCCGTGGCCATCCTGGACCGCGAGAACCATGAGGACAGCGCCCGCACCAGCGGCACCGAGCCCCTGGACCGCGCCTACCTCTCCACCCCGATCCTGCGCGTGGTGCGCAGCCGCATCGTGTGGCTGCTGGTGCTCGCGATCTCTGCGATCCTCACCGTGCACGTGCTGGAGATCTTCGAGGACCGGCTCGACCAGGTGGTGATCCTGGCGCTGTTCATCCCGCTGCTGACCGGCACCGGCGGGAACACCGGCAACCAGGCCGCGACCACCGTGACCCGCGCGCTCGCCGTGGGCGAGGTGCGGCTGCGGGACCTGCCGCGGGTGGTGTGGCGCGAGCTGCGCATCGGCGCGGTGCTCGGCGCGGTGCTGGGCTCCCTCGGCCTGCTCGTCTCGGGGCTCGTCTACGGCCTCGCCATCGGCACCGTGATGGGCCTGACCCTGCTGTCCATCTGCACGATGGCCGCGATCGTGGGCGGTCTGATGCCGCTGATCGCGAAGAAGGTGGGCGCGGACCCGGCCGTCTTCTCCAACCCCTTCATCTCGACGTTCTGCGACGCCACCGGCCTGATCATCTACTTCACGATCGCGACGGCCGTGCTGGGGCTGTAGGCGGGGCGGAGGACTCCCGCACGCCCGGATCCGTGGAGAGCCGCGCCGTGGATCCGTTCGGCGGGACCGCTCGAGCGATTCTCAGGCACGCTCCAGTCGGGCCCGGTCGTCCGAGTGCCAGCGCACGTCGGCGTTGTCGGTGAAGGAGAGGCCGACGACCTGGTACTTGTCGCTCTTCATGTAGGGGCGTAGCTCGTGATGGTCGCAGTGAAGCGGGTCGACAGGGAATCGCCAGGAATAGCTCTCCTGGGGTGCGTGCTCGACGTAGAAGACCCCTGGTGGGAGGATCTTCAAGGTCAGCGGGGAGGCCTCTTTCCCGTGGAGCCGCACCTGGATGTCGACGTCATGAAAGGTCGATCCCGAGGTATTCGACAGGATCACCCCGTAGGAGCGCGATGTCGGGTCGGGATCGGTGACTGTCCAGACGGTGAGCTGGCGTGCCTGCTCCCGCGTGTCTCGCTCCTGCTCCTCCTTCCGCCTGCCGCGCTCCAGAAGGAACTGCGATGCCGCGACCACTATCGCGAGCGTCGTCAGCCAGGTGGGGAGATCGCCCCAGAACCCCATGATGTACCCCTCGTCGTCTCAGGTGCGCGGAGCCGTGTGCTCACGCGGCCTGCGACCAACGTACGCAGGGGAGGGTCGACGAGAGGTGTCGACGGAGTGGACGTCAGCAGACGGCACCGCCAACACGATGTGACGCCGTTCCCGATGGCGCGACGACGAACCCCGCAGGGCGCTCGGGCTCGACCGTGCCCAGGTGGAGCATGTGCGGCCCGTCCAGCGTGCCCAGGTGCACCAGCTCCTGGGACTACTGCGGGATCGCGACCCCAGACGGCAGGTCTGGTCCGAGGCGGCCTTTTCGGCGAAGCCCCGATGCATCAGCGCGCGCAGCAGCAGGTGCGCCTCCGTGCATCTCGCGGGGACGCCTCTTCCTGTGTGCAGCAGGTCAGACGAGGGAGACGACCCCGTAGATGACCAGGACCAGCGCGAATCCGGCGACGGACTCGATGGTCTGCTGCACCGTCCAGGTGCGGAGGGTGGTCTTCACATCGATGCGGAGGAGCCTGGAGACGAGCCAGAACCCCGAGTCGTTGACGTGCCCGGCCAGCACGGAGCCTGCGGCCAGGGCGAGCACGACGCAAGCCACCTGCAGCTCGTTCAGATCGCTCGCGAGCACACCCGGAGCGACCAGCGCGGCGGCGGTGGTGAGCGCGACGGTCGCCGACCCCTGGGCGATGCGGATCGCCGCGGCGATGAGGTAGGCCGCCAGGATCAGCGGAATGCCGACCGCTGCGAGGGAGTCGGCGATCGCGTCACCGATCCCGGTGGCCCGCAGCACGCCGCCGAACATTCCTCCTGCGCCGGTGATGAGGATGACCGAGCAGACCGGGCCGAGGGCGTTCTCGAGCGTCCGCTCGATCGCCGTCCCGCTCCTGCCGCGGCGGAACCCGAGCAGGACCGTCGTGGCGATGACGGCGATCAGCAGCGCGACCGGGGTCTGGCCGAGCATCCGCAGGGCCTCGACCCAGCTCGCCCCGGCATCCACCACGCCGGCGCTGCCGAGGCCGTCCAGGCCCGTGTTGAGGAGGATCAGGAAGAGCGGGAGGAGCAGCAGGAACACCACGGTCCCCGCCCCAGGGGGATTCTCGATCTCCTCCTCCTCGCCGGTCATCGTGCCGAAGACCGCATCCGGCACATCCACGACGAAGCGGCGGGCGACGACCTTCCCCCACAGGTGGCCGGAGAGGAACCAGACCGGGAACACGACGAGGAGGCCGAGCAGCAGCACGTACCCGAGATTCGCCTCGACGAACTCCGTCGCCGCGACGGGTCCGGGATGCGGCGGCAGGAACACGTGCATCGTGGACAGGGCGGCCGCCACCGGGAGTCCGATGGCGAGCAGGTTCATCCCGAGTCGCCGGGCGACGGCGTAGACGATCGGGATCATCAGCACGAATCCCGCATCCATGAAGATGGGGAAGCCGATGAACAGCGAGGCGATGCCGAGGGCGAAGGGGGCACGCCGCTCGCCGAAGATGCCGATCATCTTCTCGGCGAGGGCACGAGCGCCCCCTGACGTCTCCACGAGCGCGCCGAGCATCGCTCCGATCGCCACCAGGAGCGCGACGTTCCCGAGGGTGCTCCCGAAGCCGGCGACGAGCGTGTCCACGACGTTGCCGACGGGGATGCCGGCTGCGAGCGCGGTGAGGAGGCTGACGATGATGAGCGCCAGGAAGGCATGCACCTTGAAGCGCATCACCAGCAGCAGCAGAAGGAGGACGGCGACGACCGCGACGCCGATGAGGCCGCCCGTGCCGAGCCAGCTCTCCCAGCCGGTCTCTTCCATCCACTCCATCGTGGTTCCTTTCTGTCGGGCAGATCAGCAGCGACCGCCCAGGTGGGGTCCGGGGTCGGTCAGGCGATGTGCGAGCCGCCGTTGACGTCGTAGGTGACGCCCGTGAGGTAGCCGCCCTCCCGGCCGAGGAGGAAGTTGATGACGCCGGCGACGTCGTCGACGGTGCCGACGCGGCCCACGGGGAGCTCCTTGAGGAGGAACTCCTTGCGCTCATCGGTCAGGCGGCCGCCCATGATGTCGGTGTCGATCGACCCCGGCGAGACGGTGTTGGCCGTGATCCCGTAGGGCCCGAGCTCCCGCGCGAGGGTCTTGGCGATCCCCATGAGCGCGGCCTTGGAGCCGGAGTACGCCGCACGCCCGTACACCCCGCCGCCCCGCTGAGCAGAGGCGCTCGCGATGTTCACGATGCGGCCGAGGGAGTGCTTCACCATGATCGGAGCGACAGCGCGCGTCACGTGGAAGGTGCCGTTGACGTTGACGTCGATGACACGCTTCCACTCCTCCGACGTGACCTCGAGGAACGGGACGGGCGACGAGACCCCGGCATTGTTGACGAGCCCGACGATCTGCGGGAGCTCGGCCTCGATGCGGGAGACGGCGTCCCCCACCGCGCTCTCGTCGCTGATGTCGACCCCGAGGCCGAGGGCGGGGACGCCGTGCCGCTCGGCGACCTCCGCCGCGACGCCCTCGCTGGCCGCCTGGTCGAGATCGACCACCGCGACGGCCCAGCCGTCCTCGGCGAGTCGATGAGCGGTCGCGCGACCGATGCCGCGCGGTGACGCGGCCCCGGTGACGATCGCGGTCGGGGTGGTGGGGAATTCGGATGCCGGATAGGGCGTCAGCGCCATGCGACTGCCTCCTTGCAGTGGGACGTCATGTGATCCCAGATGCTACACAATATACAATCGGGATCGATGGTCGTCCTGCACCGCGCGACGCGGAGGGGCGAACAGCACGCCCGGCACGCTGAGCGCCATCGGCGAGGCCATCGCCCTGGCCGAACGGGCGGGGGTGGACCCGACACGGCTCGTCCAGGTGCTCGAGGGCGGGCTCGCGTCCAGCGCAGTACTCTCCCTGACGACGGAGAAGCTGCTCGCGGGTGACGGCAGCTCGGGCGGAAGCGCAGGCGACCAACGGGATCGGGAGGCGAGGCAGGCCATGACGGATGAGACGGTGGTGCGGGTTCCGCTGACCGATGCGGTCCACGATCGGCTCCTGGAGATGATCATGGACGGTTCCCTCGCCCCCGGGGCACCGCTTCGCGTCCAGGCCCTGGCGGCACGGCTCGGGGTGAGCCAGACCCCGATCAGAGAATCCCTCGGGCGACTTGCCGGATCCCACCTCGTTCTCCGTTCGCCGATGCGCGGCTACACGGTCGCGCCCCTCCTCTCCGGCGAGGAGGTCGTCGACCTCATGCACGCGCGTCTGCTCCTCGAATCGGAGATCGCCGCCCAGGCCGCAGGCGCGGAGGGGCTCGACGACGCCCTACGGGAGAACCTCGACCGCTCCCGACGCGTGAGCGTCGGGCCGACCTATGAGGACTATCGCGAGTACCTGGAGCTGAGCGCCGAGTTCCACACGCTCATCGGTGAGGCGTGCGAGAACAGGTTCCTCCGCTCCGCGCTGGACTCGCTGCCCGTCCACGTGCAGCGCTTCCGTCTGTTCGGGCCCGAGGGGGTCGATGACGTCGAGGTGTCCCTCGCCGAGCACGACGCGGTGCGCCGTGCTCTCGCCACCGGCGACCCGGCGCGTGCGCGTCACGCCGTGGAGGAGCACATCCGAGGTGTCGAGGCGAGGTCACGACTCTCCCTCGACCGCTGACGGGCGTGCGCGCCGGGGCGGGGACGCCGGGGTCCTGATCACCACCCGGACCGACCGTGTGTCGAGAACCCTTCCCGATAGACTTCGAGATCGATCGTCCGATCGCGGGCGGCACCGACGTCCTCGACTCGCCGGAGAGATCACATGACGCCCCCGCCCCGCAGCAGACAGCGCCTCGAGAGCGGGTGGCGCTTCCAGCGGATCGCCCCCGACCAGGTGGATCACGCCCTGGACTACATCCCCTGGCCGGAGCTCGGCGCCGCCGAGGACGGCAAGGACGCCGACGCCCGCCCCGAGCAGGTGCGCCACGACGCGGCGGACACCGGTCTGCGGCCGTGGATCCTGCCCACCGCGTCCCCCTTCGTCCATGACCCGTCGGCCCGCGCCGAGCGGCCGGAGGGTGCACCGCCCGTCCGGCCCCGAGCTGCCGACCCCGGCACCGACGACGCCGACTGGCAGCAGGTCACCGTGCCCCATGACTGGGCGATCGCCGGCCCCTTCCTGGTGGAGGGCCCGCACGGCGGCATGGGGCGCCTGGAGAGCTGGGGAGTGGGCTGGTACCGCCGTGACCTGGAGATCCTCGCCGAGGACACGGGCCGATCGATCCACCTGGAGATCGACGGGGCGATGTCCTACGCCTCGGTGTGGCTCAACGGCACCCTGGTGGGCGGCTGGCCCTACGGCTACACCAGCTGGCGCCTGGACCTCACGCCCCACGTGCGGCCGGGCGAGCGGAACCTGCTGGCGATCCGGCTGGACAACCCGCCGCGCTCGGCCCGCTGGTACCCCGGCGGAGGGCTCTTCCGCGACGTCCACCTGGTGCGCACCGCCCCGGTCGCCGTCGGCCACTGGGGCACGACGATCACCACCCACGAGGTCAGCGAGGACTCCGCCGACGTCGACGTCGAGGTGAGGCTCGTGAACGCCGGCTCGCAGCCGGTCGCCGTGCAGGTCGAGACCGAGATCCACACGATCCCCGACGGGAGCGGCATGCCCGGCACCGGATCGCCGGCGGGCACCCTCGTCGCGACCACGGGACCGGGCACCGCCGACGTCGGCCCCGGCGCCGAGGCCACCCTCTCCGGATCGGCCAGCATCCAGCGGCCTGCGCTGTGGGGACCGCCGCCCACCCAGCGGCCCCACCGCCACCTCGCCGTCACCACGGTGCGGCAGGGCGGCGAGGTGGTGGACCAGGTCCGCACCCCCTTCGGCGTGCGCCGGATCGAGTTCGACGCCGACGAGGGACTGCTCGTCAACGGCGAGCGGATCCGGATCCAGGGCGTGAACAACCACCACGACCTCGGGTCCCTGGGTGCGGCCTTCCACGAGCGCGCGGCCGAGCGGCAGCTCGAGATCCTGCAGGAGATGGGCGCGAACGCGCTGCGCACGGCGCACAACCCGCCCGCTCCCGAGCTGCTGGACCTCACCGACCGGATGGGGATCCTGGTGCTCGACGAGGTGTTCGACTCCTGGTACGCCCGCAAGACCGACCTCGACTTCCATCTGATCTTCGAGGACTGGCACGAGGCGGACCTGCGGGCGATGATCCGCCGCGACCGCCACCACCCCTCGGTGATCCTGTGGGGGATCGGCAACGAGGTCGGCGAGCAGTACACGGAGGAGGAGGGCGCGCTGGTCGCCCGGCGCCTGGTGGAGATCGCGCATCAGGAGGACCCGAGCCGCCTGACCACGACCGCGATGAACTACGCCAAGCCGCACATGCCGCTGCCGGCCGAGGTGGACGTCATCGGCATCAACTACCAGGGCGAGGGGATCCGGCAGGAGCCGATCTTCGAGGGCACCGACCGGATCCGCACCCCACCCCAGTACCCGCTCTTCCGGGAGGCGTTCCCCCGCACGCCGATGCTCGGCACTGAGACCGCCTCGGCGCTGTCCACCCGCGGCACCTACCTCTTCCCCGTGGCGGAGGAGCAGAGCGGCCCGGCCCGGGACGGCCGCGGAGCCGACGACGCGAGCTGCACCGTCAGCGCCTACGAGCTCCACGCCGTGGACTTCGGGTCCACGGCGGAGAAGGTCTTCGCCTCCCTCGAGAGCCACCCCTACGTGGCCGGGGAGTTCGTCTGGACCGGCTTCGACTACCTGGGCGAGCCCACCCCGTACTACTCGGCCCGCAGCTCGTACACCGGCATCGTGGACCTCGCCGGCTTCCCCAAGGATCGTTTCTGGCTGTACCGCTCGCAGTGGCGGCCGGAGGTGCCCACCGCGCACCTGCTGCCGCACTGGACCTGGCCGGGCCGGGAGGGCGAGGTGACGCCCGTGCACGTGTTCACCTCGGGCGACGAGGCCGAGCTGTTCGTGGACGGCGTCTCCCAGGGCCGCCGCCGGAAGCAGCCCGGGCAGTTCCGCCTGCGCTGGGACGAGACCGTCTACACGCCGGGCGAGGTGCGGGTGCAGGTCTATCGGGACGGTGCGCCGTGGGCCGAGGACGTGGTCCGCACCGCCGGTGCCCCCGCCCACCTCGAGCTCACCGCCGACCGCAGCGCGATCACGGCCGACGGGCGCGACCTCGTCCACGTCTCCGCCCGTGTGCTCGACGCCGACGGGGTCGAGGTGCCCACTGCCACCGACCTGCTGCGCTTCGCCGTCGAGGGCCCGGGCCGGATCCTCGCCACCGACAACGGCGACCCCACCGACATGACCGCGTTCCCCTCGCCGGAGCGTCGGGCGTTCAGCGGCAGGGCGCTCGCCGTCGTCGCCGCCGAGCGCGGGGCCGACGGCACGCTCCGCGTGAGCGCGAGCGCCGAGGGCCTGCAGGGCGACGAGGTGCTCGTCCAGCTCGCACGGAGCCCCCGCCCCGGCGGCAGGACCGCGGGGACGGGGGCTGGGGAGCGCTGAGCCTGTCGGTTCTGAGCCCGTGCGGGCTCAGGCCGTGCGGCCGGTGAGCTCCCGGGCGTGCTTCTGCGCGTCCAGCGCCAGCTCCACGGCCTTGAAGGCATGCGCCTGGGTCATGGCGTTCTCGGTGCGGTTGAGCACGTCGAGGATCAGCTCGCCGAAGAAGGGGTGGCCCACCTGGCCGGAGGCCTTGATCCGGTGCTCGCCCTCGCCGTCGACGAGGATGACCTGGCCGCCGCCGTTGTCGGTGGTGACGTCGATGTACTTGCGCAGCTCGATGTACCCCTCGGTGCCGAGGATGAAGGTGCGGCCGTCGCCCCAGGTGCCCAGGCCCTTCGGGGTGAACCAGTCCACGCGCACGAACCCGGTCGCGCCGGAGGAGAGCGCGATGTGGGCGTCGCCGTAGTCGTCCAGCTCGGGGTGCTCG
This sequence comes from Brachybacterium ginsengisoli, assembly GCF_002407065.1. Lineage (NCBI taxonomy): Bacteria > Bacillati > Actinomycetota > Actinomycetes > Micrococcales > Dermabacteraceae > Brachybacterium > Brachybacterium ginsengisoli. The sequence continues at coordinate 3,694,666 of NZ_CP023564.1, read as the reverse complement.
GGGTTGCCGAAGTTGCCGATCGAGGAGGAGAGCAGCTCGGCGTCGTCGGAGCCGGTGAAGGCGAGCATCTGCTCGAAGTTGTGGCTGCCGATGTCGGTGAGGATGCCGCCGTAGCGGGCGCGCTCGAAGAACCAGTCGGGGCGGGTGGCGGGATCGCCGATGCGGTGCGGGCCCATGCCCTGGACCTGCAGCACCTTCCCGATCGCGCCGCGGTCGATGAGCTGGCCGGCGAGCACCGCGGCCTCGACGTGGATCCGCTCGGAGTAGTACACGGCGTACTTCCTGCCGGTGCGCTCCACGGCGGCCTTCGCCTCGGCGAGCTGCTCGTGGGTGGTCAGCGGGGTCTTGTCGGTGAAGTAGTCCTTGCCGGCCTCCATCACGCGGATGCCCAGCGGGGCGCGGTCCACGGGGATCGCCGCCGCGGCGACGAGGTGCACCTCGGGATCGGCGAGCACCTCCTCCTCGCTGGAGGCGACGGTGACCTGCGGGAACTGCTCCTTGAACGCGGCGGCGCGCTCGGGCTGGGGGTCGTAGACCCACTTCAGGGTCGCGCCGGCGTCCAGGAGGCCCTGGGTCATGCCTCCGATGTGGCCGTGGTCGAGGTGCATCGCGGCGAACACGAACTCGCCGGGCTCGACGACCGGCTTCGGCATCGAGTCCGGTGCGTAGTTGGCTCCTTCGGAGACGGCCATGGGGGTCCTTTCGACGGGTGATCAGGAGATCCGATGAACAGGTCTGCTGCGGCAGAGGCGCTGCGGGGGAGGGGCGGTGTGGCTGCCACGGGTCACGACCGCGCCGTCGCGGACTGGAGCGGTCCCCCTCGGCGCACTGCCCAGAAGTGTCCTGCACCACGGGGCCGACGGCAGGGGTGTGCCGGGTGTTGCCAGGGTCCGGATGCCTCGCGACCCTGGTCCGACGTGCGCCGACGGTGCTTGCTACCGTTCGCTGCGTGGACCTCTTCTCCCTCAGCTGGACCGCGCTGCTCACCGCGGCGACCGGTCTGCCGGACCGCGCCCTCGCCCGGCCCTCCGGCTGCCGGGGATGGCTGGTGCGGGATCTGCTCGGCCACCTCGTCATCGACGCGCAGGACGTGCTCATCACCCTCGCCACCCCGGCGGAGACGGCGCCCACCGCCGATGCGCTGAGCTACTGGACCCCGAGCCCCACCGCTCCGGACGGCACCGATCCGCTGGACGCGCTCACCGTGCGCCTCGCGGCCGCCTACGAGGAGCCCTCGCTGCTGCGGGACCACCTCGGGGACGTCGGCGGCGCCGCCGGCCGCGCCGCCCTGCTCGCCCATCCGGACCTGCCGGTCTCCACCCAGGGCATGACCCTCACGGTGCGCGACTACCTGGGCGCCTACGTGCTCGAGTGGACGCTCCACCACCTGGACCTGATCGCCCACCTCGATCCCGCGGGCGCCCCGCCCGGCCCGCCCGGCGAGGGCCTGGCCGAGACGCGGGACATGCTCGAACGTCGGATCCGGCTCCGGCTGCCGGCGACCTGGACCGACGCCGACGCCCTGCGGATCGCGACCGGCCGCCAGGAGCCGTCGGCCCAGCAGCGGACGGAGCTCGACGCCCTCGGCCCGCGCGCACAGATGCTGCCGCTCTCCCTCGGCTGAGCCCATCGTGTCCTGCCGTGCCAGGACGAGGTCGTGACCTGGCGCAACTCGGTGAGGTCCGAGCGCCGGGCCGGGTCTATCGTGGTTGGACTCCACACTGCGGTGCTCGCGCACACCGCGTCCGGACCCGGTGCCCGCCGCGGGCACGGGAAAGGCCACCGTGATCGATGCGCTCGAGGGGAGCCCGCTCCTCACGCTCTTCCTGGTCGTCGCCTCCGGCGCGCTGCTCGGGGCGATCCCCTTCGGCAGGATCCGACTGGGCGCCGCGGGGGCCCTGTTCACCGGGCTCCTCCTCTCCGCGCTCGCCCCGCACCTCGGCGCCGGGATGGAGATCGTGCAGACCCTGGGACTGGCGCTGTTCGTCTACACCGTCGGGATCTCCGCCGGGGCCACGTTCTTCGGCACCCTGAACCGTCAGCTGCCGCTGCTGGCGGCGGCCACCCTCGGCACGGTCATCGCCGCTGCCCTCACCCTGCTGCTCGGCGGGGCGCTGGGTCTGGAACGGGATCTGTCCCTGGGCCTGTTCACCGGTGCCCTCACCGCCGCCCCGGCCCTCGACGCCGCCGCCCGTCTGACCGGGACCGCCGGACCGTCGGTCGGCTACTCCTTCGGGTATCCCATCGGCGTGATCGTGGGCATCGTGCTGGTCTCCAGCATCGTCACCCGCGCCTGGCCGGGCCGGAAGGACACCCCGGCCCTGGCGGGCACCAGCTTGTCCTCCCGCACGGTGCGCGTGGCGAAGGACGTGAACCTGCGCGATGTGCCCCAGTGGCACGAGCAGCGCGTGCGCTTCTCCTACCTGCGCCGGGAGGGGACGGTGCGGGTGATCGTGCCGGGCGAGGACCTCCTGGCCGGGGACGAGGTGGTCGCCGTCGGCATGCCCGACCAGGTCGAGGAGGTGACCGCGGAGCTCGGCGAGACCAGCGACCGGCACGTCGCCCATGACCGCTCCCTGGTGGAGTTCACCCGCCTCACCGTCTCCAACCCGGACCTCGCCTCCCGCTCGATCGCCGAGCTGAACCTGCCGGTGCGCTTCGGCGCGGTGGTCACCCGGGTGCGGCGCGGCGACCTCGAGCTCCTCGCCCGGGACGACCTCGTGCTGGAGCCCGGGGACCGGATCGCGGTGGTGGTGGACCGCCGCCGCCTCGACGCCGTCCACACCTTCCTCGGCGACTCGGACCGCAAGGCCGGCGAGCTCGACGTGCTCTCCCTGGGCCTCGGCCTGGTGCTCGGCGTTGCCCTCGGCCTGGTGACCCTGCCGATGCCCGGCGGCGGCAGCTTCGCGCTGGGACCGGCCGCCGGCCCGCTCCTGGTGGGCATGGTGCTGGGGGCCCTGCGTCGCACGGGCCCGGTGGTGTGGGCGCTGCCGGGCAGCGCGAACCGCACCTTGCGCCAGCTGGGGCTGCTGCTGTTCCTCGCCGGTCTCGGCCTCACCGCCGGGCCCGAGGTCGCCGCGATGCTCGCCTCGCCCACGGCCTGGCGTGCGGCGGTGCTCGCCGCGGCCGTCTCGGCGCTGAGCTGCCTGGCACTGGTGATCGCCGGGCGCTGGGTGCTGGACCTCTCCGCCCCGCGCGCCGCGGGCGCGGTCGCCGGGTTCCTCGGCCAGCCGGCGGTGCTCGAGGCGGCCGGTGCCCGACGGGCCGACGACCGCATCGAGGCCGCCTACGCGACGCTCTTCGCCTTCTCGATCGTCGTGAAGATCCTGCTGGTCCCCGTGCTCTGGAACCTCTGACCGGGCCGCCCGATCCGGGTCAGCGGGAGGACGGGCCCAGGTCGATGTCGCCGTCCTGCGAGGAGACCGAGGCGGTCTTCTCGAAGAAGTGCGGTGCCCGCTCCACGAGCGTGCCGCTGCGGTACCAGGGGTCCTCAGGAGCGATCGGAAGGTCGATGGTGCGGCGCTCGATCGCGGCCGCATAGATCGCCGTGACCAGCTCGATCGCCCGCTTGCCGGCCTCGCCGTCGATGAGCGGAGGGCGCCCCTCGGCGAGCGCGGCGATCACATCACCGAGCTGCCCGGCATGACCGGTGCGGGCCAGCGGCTGATGATCCGCGGCGAGGGCCTCGAGCTCGGCGGCGAGCTCCGCGTTCCCGCCCTCGGCGGGGAAGCCGTTGGGCCGCGCGGTCTCGGCGGCCACCTCCCAGGGCTGCGAGATCCGGGCGTGCTCGCCCTGGATCACGATCTGCTGCTGCTCGCCGTGGTGGACCACCGAGCTGGTCAGCTCGGCCAGCCCCCGCTCGTACTGCAGGATCGCGACCGAGAGGTCCTCGACCTCGGCGTTGTGGTGCGCGGCATTGGTCATCATCGCCGCGACCGCCTGCGGCCTGCCCAGCAGCCACAGGGTGAGGTCGAGGTGGTGGATCGCGTGGTTCAGGGTGGGACCGCCGCCCTCGGACTCCCAGGTGCCGCGCCACCACAGGTCGTAGTAGGACAGCCCGCGCCACCACTCCGAGGCGATCCGGGCATGGGTCACGCGGCCGATCCGCTCGCTGTCCAGCACGGCCTTCAGACGCGCCATGTCATCGCGGAAGCGGTTCTGGGCCACCACCGAGAGCAGCTTCCCGGAGCGCTCCTGCGCCTCGAGCATCCGGTCGCACTCCTCGAGGGAGGGCGCCATCGGCTTCTCGACGATCACGTTCACGCCGGCCTCGAGGGCCGCCACGGTGAGCGGGCAGTGGGTGCTCGGCGGCGTCGCGATCGAGACCAGGTCGAGCTGCTCGTCGGCGAGCATCGCCGCCGGGTCGTCGTACGCCCGCGCCTCGTCCAGGCCGTGCTCGGCGCGCGCCGCCTCGGCCTTGCCCGCGGCGGTGTCGGCCAGCGCCACGATCCTCACCTCCTCCGGGAAGCCGAGGTAGGCGTTCACATGTGCGCGGGAGATGTTGCCGGTGCCGATGATGCCGACGGAGAGCATGAGGGGTGGCTCCTGAGCCTGGGGTGCGGGAAGCGGTGCGGGGACGTGCGGTGCCCGTCGGCCGGGGCCGTCGATCCGATCGGTCGACGGCCCCGGCCGACGGGGCGTGTCAGAGGGCTGCGGCGGCCGCGTCGTTCGCGGTCAGCGGCACGGCCTCGGGGCGTGCCACGCTGCTGGCGATCTCGATCCGGGTGCCGCCGTGCGCGGACTCGAGGACCGCGTTCATCACCTCGAGCACGTGCTGGCCCAGCTCGCCGCTGGCCCGCAGCTCCGGACCGCGCACGGCCATGTCCTGCAGGCCCACGCCGCGACCGGAGTCCTCGTAGCCGCCGGACACCGGCAGGGCCTCCCAGCCCTCGCCGCCCAGCCGGCGCACGGAGACCTCGCCGGAGAAGTGGTTGGGATCCGGGACCGCGAGGGTGCCCTCGGTGCCGTGGACCTCGATCGGGTGCGCCGAGGTGGCGACCGCGTCGAAGCTCATCACCAGGGTGGAGAGCACGCCGCTCTCGTGCACCAGCACGCCGGTGACGTGGGTGTCGGTGGAGACCGGGATCTTCTCCCCGGCCCGCGGCCCGGAGCCGATGGTGCGCTCGGCGTGCGGACGGCTGGCCGCACCGATCACCGAGGAGACCGGCCCCAGCAGCGTGACCAGGGCGTGGATGTAGTACGGGCCCATGTCCAGCAGCGGGCCGCCGCCGGGCACGTAGTAGAAGTCCGGCTGCGGGTGCCAGCGCTCGTGGCCGGGGCAGACCATGATCGCGGTCGCCGCGGTCGGGATGCCGATCACGCCGTCGTCGATAGCGGTCCGGGCGGTCTGGGTGCCGGTGCCGAGCACCGTGTCCGGTGCGGAGCCCACGAGCACGCCCGCGGCCTGCGCGGCGACCAGCACCTCGGCGCCCTCCTCGGTGGTGACCGCGAACGGCTTCTCCGAGTAGACGTTCTTGCCCGCCGCGATCGCGCGGAGGTCCACGTCGGCGTGCGCCGCGGGGATGGTGAGGTTCAGGACGGTGTCGACCTCGGAGTCGGCGATGAGCTCGTCGACGGTGAGGGCGCGCACGCCCTCACGGCCCTCCGCGGCGGCGGCGGCGCGCGCGGGGTCCAGATCCGCGACGGCCACCAGCTCCACGTCCGGCAGCTGGTCGAAGCTCTTGAGGTACTGCTGCGAGATGACTCCGCAGCCGATCATGCCGATCTTCACAGGGAGGACTCCTTCGTGACTGCGGGGCGGCCGTGGTCGCCGTAGGGCTGCTCGGAACCGCGCGCGGCCCAGAGCATGCCGCGCTCGATGACGGTGCGGACGTTGGGGTCCTCGAGGACCTCGACGCGGTGGCCGGGCGTGGAGACGAAGATGCGCCCCTGCCCCCACTGGCGGGTCCACAGGGCCGGCGAGGTGATCTCGCGGGTCCACGGATCCCACTCGCGCACCTTCTGGGTGGTGGTCGCGAGGACGTCGCAGTAGTCGTCCGCGAGGACCCAGTACTGCTCGGTGACCAGGTCGTAGTCGCTGATGCCCTCGGTGATGTAGTGCGAGGCGGCCGACGGCTCCATGGTCACCGTGTACGGGACGTAGTTGTCCGCCTGCTCGCCCGTGCGCTCATCGGGGTGCTTGCCCGGGTGGCAGCCGAACTGGCCGCCGATCAGGGTGAGGTAGTCCGACTCGTTGCGGTAGCTGTCGGCGATGCCGCCGTGCCAGCCGGCCATGCCGGTGCCGGCCTCGATCGCGGCGCGCAGGCCCTCGAACTGGGGACGCTCGATCGTGTTCATGGTGTTGCACTGGACGATGAGGTCGACCGTGGCCATGTACTCGGCGTCGGCGTAGATCGCGGGGGAGTCCTCGATGCGCACCGAGAACCCGTTCTCCTCGAGGAAGGGGAGGAAGAGGTCGGTCGCCTCGATGGGCTGGTGGCCGTCCCAGCCGCCGCGGACGACGAGGCAGGTGCGGGGGGTGGTCATCGGGAAGTCTCCTGGGTGCTGCTCTGGGGGTCGGTGCTGGTCCAGCTGCTGCCGTCGGCGGCGCTGGTCTCGACGGCGGCGAGGACGCGCTGGACCTGCAGCGCCTCCTCGAACGAGGGCGAGGGGTCGGTGCCCTCACCGATCGCGGTGACGAGGTCCGCGATCTGGTGGGTGAAGGTGTGCTCGTAGCCGAGGCCGTGGCCGGTGGGCCACCAGTTCGCGGCGTAGGGGTGCTCGGGCTCGGTGGTGAGGACACGGGTGAAGCCCTGACGGCCCGCGGGGGTGGTCGCGTCGTAGATCTCGAGCTCGTTCATGCGCTCGAAGTCGAAGGCGACGGCGCCGGCCGAGCCGTTGATCTCCACGCGCATCGCGTTCTTGCGGCCCTGGGCCATGCGGGTCGCCTCGAAGGAGCCGAGCACACCGGACTCGAAGCGGCCGGTGAACAGGGCGACATCGTCCACCGTGACGTCCTGGCGCTCGCCGGAGGTGTCGCCCTTGCCGCCGAGGCCCTGCAAGTCGCCGGCGGCGGGGCGCGTCGGCACCACGGTCTCCAGGGTCCCGGAGACGGAGGAGATCCGCTGGCCGGAGATCCACTGGGCGAGGTCGATGATGTGCGCGCCGATGTCGCCGAGCGCCCCGGAGCCCGCCTTCTCCTTGTCCAGGCGCCAGGTCATCGGGGCGTCGGCGTCGGAGAGCCAGTCCTGCAGGTACTGGGCGCGGATCTGGCGGATCTCGCCCACGGCGCCCTCGGCCACGAGCTGGCGGGCATAGGCGAGCGCGGGGGTGCGGCGGTAGGAGAACCCGCAGATGCTCCGCACGCCCTGGGCGCGCGCCTCGATGGCGGCGGCGGTCATCTGCTCGGACTCCTCCACGGAGTTCGCGAGCGGCTTCTCGCACAGGACGTGCTTGCCGGCGGCGAGGGCGGCCATCGCGATCTCGAAGTGGGTGTCACCGGGGGTGCAGATGTCGATGACGTCGATCTCGGGATCCTCGAGGAGGTCCTGCCACCGGGTGGTGGTCTGCGCGAAGCCGTAGCGCTCGGCCGCGGCGAGGAGCGAGGACTCGGTGCGCCCGGCGAGCGTGCGCAGCTCGGGGGTGAGCGGAAGGTCGAAGAAGCGGTGGGCGGTGCGCCAGGCATGTGAATGGGCGGCGCCCATGAAGCCGTAGCCGACCATGCCGATGCGGAGCGGGCGGGCGGGCGCGGAAGGGGTGGTCACTGCGGGTCTCACGACTCCTCGGAGGATGGGTGGTGCGGTGGTGGTGCAGGGCAGGGCGATCCCGGGCTCACTTGCCCGAGCCGGCGGTCATGCCGCTGACCAGGTAGCGACGACCGAAGGCGTACAGGATGACGATCGGGATCGAGGAGAGGACGACGGCGGCCATGACGACGGGGACGTTCGTCGCGTACTCGCCCTGGAAGCTCCACAGTGCCAGGGGAAGGGTGCGTTTGTCAGGACTCTGGGTCAGGATCAGCGGGAACAGGAAGCCGTTCCAGGACATCAGCGCCTGATAGACGGCGACCGTCACGAGCGCGGGGCGCACGATCGGGAAGGCGAGGCGCCACATCTTCTGCCACTCCGTGGAGCCGTCGACGTCCATCGCCTCGAAGAGCTCCTTGGGGACGTCCCGCAGCGAGTTCGAGATGATCAGGATGCTCAGCGGCAGGCCGAAGGCGATCGCGGGGATCATCAGCGCGGCCAGGGAGTCGTACATCCGCAGCCGGATGATCATGAGGTAGATCGGCACGATCGTGGCCTGCACCGGGATCGCCAGGCCCAGCAGGAACAGGCTCCGCATCGGGCCGAACACCCGGCGGGTCCCGCGCACCAGGGAGTAGCTGGCCATGAAGGCCATCAGCACCAGCGGGATCACGGTGCCCACCGCGACCAGCACGCTGTTGAGCAGGTACAGGGTGAAGTCCGCCTCGAGCACCGCGGTGATGTTCTCGAACGCCAGCGGGAGCGAGGGCAGCACCGGGTTGGAGCCGAAGTAGGTGGAGATCGACTTGACGCTCGTGATGAGCACGAAGTAGATCGGGAGCAGTACGACGGCGAGCCACAGCCAGCCGAAGGCGCCGCCTATCCAGTTGCGCTTCATGTCAGGCTCCTTCCATCTGGCTGGCGGCGGAGTCCTTGCCGCCGAGCCGCTGCACGCCGAGGGCGAGCCCCAGGCCGAGGACCACGAGCATCACGGCGAGGGCGCTGGCGACGCCCATCTCGTTGCCGCGGAAGCCGGTGAGGTACATGTCCAGGGGCAGGATGCGGGTCGCGACGCCCGGCCCGCCCTGGGTGAGCACGAAGATGATGTCGAAGTAGGTCAGGGCGCCCACCACCATCAGGGTCGAGCTGGTGATCAGGGTGAACTTCAGCTGGGGCAGGGTGATCGAGAAGAACTGCCGCACGCGGCCGGCGCCGTCGATCTCCGCCGCCTCGTACATCGAGCGGGGGATCTGCCGCACCGCACCCTGATAGATCAGGGTGTGGAAGGGGATGAACTGCCACGCGATGATGAACAGCAGCACCACCCAGACCAGCACGGAGTCGCCCAGCCAGTTCTGCTTGAGGATCGGCATGTCCAGCCCGTTGGCGAGGCCGAAGTTGGGATCCAGCAGCGACTTGAAGGTGATCGCGATCGCCGCGGAGGAGAGCAGCAGGGGCAGGAAGTACAGGATCGCGAGCACGTTGCGGTACTTCTGCGGACCCGCCAGGAACGCGCCCAGCAGGATGCTCATCGGGGTCTGCAGCAGCCAGGTCGCCACGATCATGAGCAGCACGAGGAGGAGCCCGTGCCAGGTGGTGGAGCGCCCGAGCGCCTCCGCCCAGCTGGTCAGCCCGGTGAACTGGATCGCGCCGATCCCGTTCCAGCTGGTGAAGGAGAGCGCCACGACGCCCACCAGCGGCAGCAGTGCGAACACCGCGAAGAAGAGCAGCGCCGGGAGCACGAAGAGGAGATGAGAGGTCTTCACCCGGTCCTTGCGGGACCGTCGGGCCGTCGGGGCCGAGCGCGCGGATTCCGTGCGCTCGGCCACCGGCCCGGCGGCGGGGACTGCGGGCTCCTCGGACAGAGCCGTCATGCTCAGGCCCCCTTGCCGGTGCTCATGTTCTCGGCGAACTGCTCCGGGGTGATCGAGCCGAGGAAGAGCTGCTCGGTGTTCACCAGCAGGGTCTCGGCATCGGTGGGCTGCAGGGCCTGGTCCCAGGACTGCGTGAACGCCGGGGCGTCCTGGATCGAGGAGTAGACCCACTGGAGGTACTCCGCGTCCTCGCTCGCCGCGAGGGCATCGTCCTGGCCGGTGATGACCGGGACGGAGCCGGCGGCGATGAGGTCGGAGGCGACCTGGTCGGACATCGCCCCGTCCTTGAGGAAAGCCTTTGCGACCTCGAGGGCCTCGTCCTCCGCGGCGGAGGAGAGCGACAGGTAGTTGCAGGGGTTGCCGACGAGGTTCTTCAGCTCGCCCTTGCCGCCGTCGATCGTGGGGAACGGGCTGAAGCCGAGGTTGCCGCCGGAGACGAACTCGCCGCCGCTGGCCTTCATGCTGCCGAAGGTCCAGCCGCCGTGGAGCATGAGGGCGGCCTGGTCGGTCCAGAGCAGGGCCTGGTCCGTGTTGGAGTCGGCGGCCATGGACTCGAAGCCGTCGGCGAAGGCCTGCACCTCGAGCAGCTCGTGCACCTTCTCGCCCATCGCGACGACGGCGTCGTCGAGCCACGCCTCCTTGTCGCCGGCGGCGATCCTGGCGAACACCTCGGGCCCGCCCACGCGGTCCAGCAGGTACTCCAGCCACATCATCGAGGTCCAGCGGGACTGGCCGGCGAGGGAGATCGGGGCGATGCCCGCGGACTTCGCCTTCTCGACCACGCCCAGGAGGTCCTCCCAGGTCTCCGGCGCCTCGGCGCCGATGTCCCCGAGCACCTTCTTGTTGTGGAACAGGATGATCGGCTGGGTCGCGCCCTGGGGGAGGGCGTAGATCTTGTCGTCGACCGTCGCGGCGTCCCACACGGACTCCACGAAGCGGTTCTTGTAGTCGGCGTTCTCCTCGAGCCACGAGGTGACGTCCAGGACCTGCGACTCCTCGGCGTAGGTGCGCAGACCGCCGCCTCCCCAGCCGTAGATGATCGTGGGCGCCTCGCCCGCGCCGATCGCGGTGCGGATCTTCTGCTTGTAGGCGTCGTTCTGGAAGAAGGTGACCTCGACGCTGCCCTGGTCGCCCTCGTTGAAGGCATCCACGGCGTCGCCGTAGATCTTCTCGTTGGGCTCTCCGGAGAGGGCCCAGTAGGTGGCGCCGTCCCCGCCGCCGCCCCCGGCGCCGCCGGGTCCGGAGGTCCCGCAGGCGGCGAGGGTGAGGGCGGAGAGGCCGGCGGTGGCCCCCAGTAGGGAACGGCGGGAAAGCTTGTCGATGGTCATGACCTTCTCCTGATGTCGACGATGACGGGATGCAACGGCCGGACGGGAGCGGGGCGCTCCGCGGTGAGAGTCCTAACGTACGAACGGAAAGTCTTGCGGTCAAGCGCGCAGAAGTTTCGGGCGGGTCGTCCCATGGGGCGGGACGGGCAGTGTGTCGGGAAGTCGAACATTCCGCTCCCTTCTGTCCCCATCGACGCTGAGAGACGCCAGGGCATTGACCACCGCTCGTGGCCTGACCTAGCCTGTGCCCTGTCGAAAGTGGACAGAAAGCTTTCTAAACTCGCCCGGGACGGGTGGGTGGACCGGGTGCCTCGCACCCGCGAGCATCGTGCGAAGGAGCACCCCATGACCGCTGCCCCCTGGAGAGACCCCGCGTCGAGCGTCGAGGAGCGCGTGGAGGCGCTCCTCGCCGACCTCGCCCCCGAGGAGAAGATCGCCCAGCTCGGGAGCTACTGGAAGCGCCCCGAGATCGGCGACGCCGAGGGCTTCGCCCCCATGCAGTCGACGTTCGACGAGGGCCGCGACCCCTTCGAGGAGGCCGTGCAGAACGGGCTCGGGCACATCACCCGCGCCTTCGGCAGCGCCCCGCTCACCGTCGAGGAGGGCGTGGCGAACCTGCGCCGCCTGCAGAGCTCCGTGGTCGCCGGCTCCCCGCACGGCATCCCCGCGATCGCGCACGAGGAGTGCCTGACCGGCCTCATGGCGCATCAGGCCACCACCTACCCGGCGGCCATCGCCTGGGGCGCGTCCTTCGCGCCCGAGCTGATCGAGGAGATGGCCACGCGCATCGGGCAGGACATGCGCGCGCTCGGCACCCATCACGGCCTCGCCCCGGTGCTGGACATCGTGCGCGACTACCGCTGGGGCCGCATCGAGGAGACCATGGGCGAGGACCCGTACCTCACCGGCACCCTGGCCACCGCCTACGTGAAGGGCCTGCAGAGCGCCGGCGTCATCGCGACCCTCAAGCACTTCGCCGGCCACGCCGCCTCCCGCGCCGGCCGCAACCACGCCCCGGTCTCCATCGGGATGCGCGAGCTCCACGAGATCGACCTGGTGCCCTTCGAGATGGCCGTGCGCCTGGGCGGCGTCCGGTCGGTCATGAACTCCTACGCCGACATCGACGGCATCGCCCCCGCCGCCAGCCGCTGGCTGCTCACCGAGCTGCTCCGCGACACCTGGGGCTTCGAGGGCACCGTGGTCTCGGACTACTGGGCCGTGAACTTCCTCCAGTCCATGCACCGCGTCGTGGAGACCACCCGCGAGGCCGCGGTGACCACCCTGCGCGCCGGCATGGACGTCGAGCTGCCGGAGACGAACACCTTCCCCGAGCTGCTCGAGGCCATCGACGCCGGAGAGCTCGACGTCGAGGTGCTCGACACCGCGGTGCGCCGCGTGCTGCGCCAGAAGATCGGGCTCGGCCTGCTGGACCCCGACTTCGACCCCGCGACCACCGGCGAGGCGATCGATCTCGACTCCGCCGCGAACCGCGAGCTCGCCCGCCGCGTCGCCGAGGAGTCGATCGTGCTGCTGCGCAACGACGCCGGAGCCCTCCCGCTCGCGGCGCCCGGCCGCATCGCGCTGCTCGGCCCGGCCGCGGTCGAGCCCCGCAGCTTCCTGGGCTGCTACAGCTTCACCAACCACGTCCTCTCGCGCCTGCAGGACAACGGCACCTCGGTGGACGTGCCCACCCTCGGCGAGGCCCTCCGGGCCGAGTTCCCAGGCGCCACCGTCACCGAGGCCGGTGGAGTCCCCTTCCTCGAACCCGACACCACCGGCATCGCCGAGGCCGTGACCGCCGCGGAGGCCGCGGACATCGCGGTGCTCGCCGTGGGCGACATCGCCGGCCTGTTCGGCGCCGGCACCTCCGGCGAGGGCTGCGACGTGGCGGACCTCCGCCTGCCCGGCGCCCAGCACGAGCTCGTCGAGGCCGTGCTCGCCACCGGCACCCCGGTGGTCCTGGTGCTGGTCACCGGTCGCCCCTACGCGCTCGGCGACTACGCGGACCGCTGCGCCGCGATCGTCCAGGCGTTCATGCCGGGTGAGGAGGGCGGCAGCGCCCTCGCCGGCGTGCTCTCCGGCCGGGTCAACCCCTCCGGGCGCCTGCCCATCGGGATCCCCGGCGGCATGGGCGGCCAGCCCGGCACCTACCTCGCCCCTGTCCTCGCCTGGGTCAGCGACGGCATCTCCAACATCGATCCCAAGCCCCTGTTCCCCTTCGGGTTCGGCCTCGGGTACACCCGCTTCGAGTACTCCGATCTGCAGGTCTCCGCCGCGGAGATCGCCGCGGACGGCACCGTGGAGGTCTCCGCGACCGTCACCAATGTGGGCGACCGCGACGGCAAGGAGGTCGCCCAGCTCTACCTCAGCGACCCCGTCGCCTCCGTGGTGCGGCCCCTGAAGCGCCTCGTCGGCTTCACCAAGGTCGCCCTCGCGCCGGGCGAGGCCGCCCGGGTCACCTTCCGCCTTCATGCGGACCGCACCTCGTTCCTCGGTCCTGACCATCGGCGCATCGTCGAGCCGGGCGAGTTCCGCGTGCGGGTGGGCTCCTCGAGCGAGGACATCACGCTCGAGGACGGCTTCCGCGTCACCGGACCGCTGCGCGTCGTCGGCGACGGCGAGCGGGTGCTGGACACCCCGGTCGAGGTCACGGCGGTGTCCGGCGCCCCGGCGGCGGCGGGCGAGGAGACCGCGGCGGCGAGCGTCCGATGAGCGCCGCCTCCGCCCCCGACGGGCGGCTCGAGACCCTCGAGGTGCAGCTGGTCGACGAGGCCGGCGCCCCGCGCCCCGGGGTCGACGTCATCGCCCGGCAGAGCTCCCACGCCTTCGGCTTCGGCTGCATCGCCTTCTCGATGCCGACCACGCCGGAGGAGCGCGATGCCGACCCGGCGGGCGCCGATCTCGCCGATCGATGGCTGGACCTGTTCAACGCTGCGACCCTGCCGTTCTACTGGCGCTGGTTCGAGCAGACGCCCGGCGGGCCGACGGACGCACCCCGTCTGCGCGCCCTCGCCGAGCACCTGAGCGCGCAGGGCGTGCGGCTGAAGGGCCACCCGCTGCTCTGGCACACCCTCGCCCCGACCTGGCTCATGGAGCGCGACGACCAGGCCGTCGAGGACACGATCCGCTCCCGCATCACCCGCGAGGCCGGCGACTTCGCCGGGCTCGTGGACCAGTGGGACGCGATCAACGAGACGGTGATTCTGCCGGTCTTCACCGCGGAGGAGAACGCGGTGACGCGGCTGGCCCGTGCTCGCGGTCGGATGCACGTCATCCGCCTCGCGTTCGAGACCGCCCGCGCCGCGAACCCCGCAGCGCGCCTGGTGCTCAACGACTTCGACCTCACCCCGGACTACGAGGCCGTCATCGAGGAGTGCCTCGAGGCGGGGGTGCAGATCGACGCGATCGGTCTGCAGACCCACATGCACAAGGGCTATCGCGGCGAGGAGCAGATCGCCGAGGTCCTCGAGCGCTTCTCCCGCTTCGGGCTGCCCCTGCAGATGACGGAGACGACGCTGCTCTCCGGCGATCTCATGCCCGCGCACATCGTGGACCTCAACGACCACCAGGTCGACTCCTGGCCCTCCACGCCCGAGGGGGAGGAGCGCCAGGCCGAGGAGCTCGTCAGCCACTACCGCACCGTGCTCGCCAGCCCCGCGACCGAGTCGCTGACCTACTGGGGCCTGGACGACGCCTCGGCCTGGCTCGGGGCCCCGGCCGGCCTGGTGCGGGCCGACGGCACCACGAAGCCCGGCTATGACGCGCTGAAGCAGCTGATCACCGAGGACTGGTGGGTGGACCGCGCCGAGCTCCGCAGCGATGCGGAGGGGGCGACGATCCTGCAGGGCTTCGCCGGCGGCTACCGCCTCGAGATCGAGGGGGTCGTGCACGAGGTGAGCATCCCGCGCGGCGGGGGAGTGCTCCGGCTGGGGGCGGACGGCGCCCTCACGACTCCGCGCTGACCACGGTGGGCCCGGTCGTGAACTGCTCGGTGAGCAGCCGCACGACCGGGCGCTCCGAGGCCCAGAGGGCGAAGACCAGCAGCGAGGCGACGACCGGCAGCAGGAACTCGCCGATCATCAGGACGATGCCGAGGGTCAGCACCCCGAGCGACAGCAGCGCGAGGGTCGACAGCGGCGTGACCAGGAGGGTGAAGGCCGTCAGCCGGAGCGCGTCGCGCACCCGGAAGCTGAACCTCGAGACGATCGACAGCGCCCGCAGCAGCACCAGCAGCGCCGCCACGCCCACCACGAGGAACGCGATCTCGCCCGCGCCGAGGCCGGGGGAGGAGCTGCGGGTGAGGTTGAACGCGGCGAGCGCCATCACGAGCAGCGCCGGGGTGCCGACCTTCAGGGCATCGAGCGCGTTCAGCCGGTAGCCGCGCAGGAACTGCCGGGCGGGGATCAGCTCCCGCTCCTCGCGCCAGGACCGGCAGGCGTACAGACCCGCGGCGAGCGCCGGCAGGAGCGGCAGCGCCGCGACCACGAAGAGCAGGGCGCCCAGCGGCCCCGGGGACATCACGGTCCACAGCAGGATCGTCGGCACGGCGGCCAGCACCAGCATCAGGTCCAGCACGAGGAACCAGTACACGCCCTCGGTGAGGTCGGTGAACAGCCCGCGAGGGCGGCGGGGTGGCGTCATGGCTCCTCCAGGGGTCGAGCGCGTCATCGTCGACGACGACCGCGGCGACGACTCCGACCCATCATGCCCGAAACTTTCGGGTTCTGTCGATGTATGGATGCCTAAATGTTACCAAGGAGAACCCGGGCCGAAGGGGGGTCCGGGAGCGCCTGATCCTGCATATGTCCAGGCTGTGGCCATGCTGTGGAGGCAGAAACGTCTCTCCGCAACTTTTCGGGAAGTTCTTGACCGACGACACGACTGCGGCTACGTTGAGTGGCACAGGTAACGCTTGACGACAGTCTCGCGGCTCCGCCGGCACGGTCGCCGGCCGGCGCCGCACATGCCGACTCCACCGTCGGGCTCGGTCGTGTCGGGGTTCCGAGGTCGCACCCCGTCCCCGAGGACTCTGCAGCACCGGTTCGATCCGCTTCGCCCTTCGCCGCACCATCCGGTCCGGCTCAGATCCTGATGAGGAGACGGCAATGACCATGCCCCACCCCTTCCCCTTCGCTCCCTCCCGACGGAGCTTCGTCGGCCTCTCCGCGGCGGCCTTCGCCACGGTGGCCCTGAGCTCCTGCGGCTCCGACTCGGGCGACGAGGTGGACCTCGGCACCCAGAACGTCGGCGCGATGGACGACTTCGCCGCGGACACCCAGTTCAAGGCCACCGAGCCCATCACGGTCTCCATGCTGTGGACCGACTGGCCCGAGGTCCCGGTCGAGGACACCTGGCGGATCTTCGACCACATCAAGGAGCTCACGAACGTCGAGATCACGCTGACCCACATCCCCTTCAGCGATGCGACCGAGAAGCGCAGCCTCCTGATCAGCGCGGGCGACGCCCCGACCCTGATCCCGCTGGTCTACACCGGCGAGGACGCACCCTTCGTCTCCTCCGGCGCCGTGGTCCCGATGAGCGACTACGTCGACAAGATGCCCAACTTCCAGAAGTACGTGGAGGAATGGGACCTCGGGGACATGATCGACAACCTCAAGCAGTCCGACGGCAAGTACTACATGGTGCCGGGCCTGCAGGAGGTGTCCGTCCCCGTGTTCAGCCTCGTCATCCGCAAGGACGTCTTCGAGGAGCTCACCGGCGCGGTGCCGAACACCTGGGAGGAGCTGCACGAGGGCCTCAAGCTCATCAAGGAGAAGTACCCCGACGCCGTGCCGCTCGCGGACGGCTTCGAGGCCGCCTCGATGCTCAACTACGCCTCCCACGCCTTCGGCACGAAGGCCGGCTGGGGCTTCGGCGACGGCTCGATCGAGGGCCCCGACGGGAAGCTCACCTACGTCGCGATCACCGACGAGTACAAGGCGATGGTGGAGAACTTCCGCGTGCTGGTCGAGGAGGGGCTGCTGGACAAGGAGTCCCTCACCGCCTCGAACGACGGCAGCGGCGCCGCCTCGGTCAGCGAGAAGTTCGCCGCCGAGACCTGCTTCGCGGCGTCGGGCTCCTCCGGCACCGCGATCGAGTTCGCCACGGCGCTCGACGAGACCGTGGGCGCGGGGAACCACTCGGTGACCCTCATCCCGCCGCCCGCCGGCCCGGCCGGCGACAACGTCGAGCCGCGCAACTTCTGGCACGGCTTCATGCTCAACTCGGAGATCACGAAGTCGGAGAACTTCCTGGCCACCCTGCAGTTCCTGGACTGGCTCTATTACAACCCCGACGCCCGCGAGATGTTGCGCTGGGGCGAGAAGGACACGAACTACACCAAGGCCGAGGACGGCACGATCACGCTGAAGGACGAGTTCAGCCTCGACGACTACGCGATCAACCCCGACGGGAAGACCGACATCAAGGTCGACCTCGGCTTCTCCACCTTCCCGGCGGAGTCCAGCGAGTCCCGGGCCCTCAAGGAGTCCTACAGCACCCCGGAGTTCGTGGAGTACATCGACGAGGTCCTGTCCGTGCGCACCCCGCGCGAGCCCTACCCGCCCAAGCCCATGGACGAGGCCGAGCTCGAGCAGGCCTCGCTGCTCGCGACGCCGATCAAGGACGCCGTGGACACCGCGACCCTGCAGTTCATCATGGGCGAGCGCGACATGAGCGAGTGGGACGCCTTCACGGGCGAGCTGGAGGCCGCGGGCCTGCCCCGCTACCTCGAGCTGCTCAACACCGCCCGTGACCGCTTCGTCGAGGCGAACGGGTGAGCGGCGCGCCGACGCCGACGGCAGGACCGATCTCATGACACTGGCAGAGCCCACCGTGGCCGCGGCGCAGAAGCCTGCGCCGCGCCCGGCGGTCCCCAAGCGCAGGCCCGGAGGGTGGAAGCGGGCGCTGCGGCGCGACTGGCCGCTGTACACCCTGGCGGTCCTCCCGCTGATCTTCCTGGCGATCTTCCGGTACCTGCCGATGCTCGGCAACGTGATCGCCTTCCGCCGGTTCCGTCCCGGCGGCAGCATCTTCGGCGACGAGTGGGTGGGAACCTTCTACGTCGAGATGTTCATCCACGATCCCGCGTTCTGGAAGGTCTTCGCGAACACGGCGATCATCGGCGGCATGACCCTGGTGGTCTGCTTCCCGCTGCCGATCGTGCTCGCGCTGATGCTCAACGAGGTGCGGCGCACGCACTTCAAGCGGATCGTGCAGTCGATCAGCTACCTGCCCCACTTCCTCTCGGTCGTGATCGTGGTGGGCATGGTCTACCAGCTCCTGGCCCTGCAGGGCACGGTCAACCAGATCGTCGACGCCTTCGGCGGGGACGCCGTGACGTTCCTGCAGAAGCCCGAGTGGTTCCGCTTCATCTACGTGGCTTCCGAGGCCTGGCAGACCGTCGGCTGGGGCACGATCCTGTACCTCGCCGCGCTGACCGCCGTGGACGACGCGCTCTACGAGGCGGCCCGCATCGACGGCGCCAACCGCTGGCAGCAGACCTGGCACGTCACGATCCCGGGGATCCGGCCCACGATGGTCACCCTGCTGATCCTCAACATCGGCAACTTCCTCAACGTCGGGTTCGAGAAGGTCCTGCTGCTGTACAACCCCATGACCTACTCCACCGGTGACGTCATCTCGACGTACCTGTACCGGGTGGGCCTGGTGTCCAACAACCTCAGCTACGCCGCGGCCATCGGCCTGTTCCAGGCGATCATCGGATTCGCGATGGTCATGACGGCGAACTACATCTCGAAGCGATTGGTGGGGACGAGCCTGTGGTGATCGAAGCAATGGCCCCGGACTCTCCGCGTCCGGCGCCCGTCAGGGCCAGGACCTCCCGGATCAAGGACTCCACCTCGTACAGGGTGTTCACGGTCGTCAACACCGTGCTGCTGGTGCTGATGTGCGCCGTGATGCTCTACCCGTTCGTCATGCTGCTGGCGCAGTCCTTCAGCTCGGCCGGGGCGATCAACGCCGGCAAGGTGAACCTCTTCCCGGTCGACTTCAACCTCGACACCTATCGGGCGGTGGCGAACAACAGCAGCTTCTGGCGCAGCTACGGCAACACCGTGGTCTACACGGTGATCGGCACGAGCATCGCGATGGTGCTCACCACGACCTACGCCTTCGTGCTGTCCAAGAAGCACCTGCGCGGCCGCGGCCTGCTCATCGGCATCGCCGTGTTCACGATGTTCTTCAACGGCGGCATCGTCCCCAACTACGTGCTCATCTCCTCGCTGGGCATGAAGAACACGATGTGGGCGGTGATCCTGCCGCCGGCACTGTCGGTCTTCAACCTGCTGGTCATGAAGGCGTTCTTCGAGAACCTTCCCACGGAGCTCGAGGAGGCGGCGCACATCGACGGCCTGAGCTGGTTCGGGATCTTCTTCCGGATCGTGCTGCCGCTGTCCAAGGCGGTCATCGCCACGATGGTGCTGTTCTACTCGGTGCAGTACTGGAACGACTGGTTCGCCGCGTTCCTCTACCTGGACCGGACCGACCTGTTCCCGGTGACGCTGTTCCTGAGGAACCTGATAGCCGGCGCCTCCACGGCGGCGTCGGAGGGCGCGGCCGCCTCGGGCGGCAGCGTCAACGACATCAACGCCAACATCCAGTCGGTGACGATGATCCTCATCCTGATCCCGATCCTGTGCGTGTACCCGTTCGTGCAGCGGTACTTCGTCTCGGGCATCATGCTCGGCTCCGTCAAGGGCTGACCTCCGGCGCCCCGCCGGCCGTCCGCGGCCGACGGGGCGCCTGCACGTGCAGGACCGTCGAATCCCCCGCAGGGCCCGTCGATGCCTCCCGCAGGACCCGCCGGCGCCCCGCAGGACCCCGCTCGATCGATGTCGAAGGAGACACCATGAGACGCCGCCAGATCCTCGCCGCCGGAGCACTCGCCACCACGACCGCCGCCGTCGGCCCCGCCGCGGTCGCCGCACCGGCCCCGTCCGGTCGGACGACGCCCCCGGGCAACGGCAGCACCACGCCGCCGGGCCTCGCGACGAAGGACACGCTCGCCTTCGCCGCGGGCGATGTGCTCGCGATCGGCTGCGCCGTCGCCGGCGGCGGCCACCACCTCTCCCAGCCCTACCCGGCCCCGTTCACGCATGACGAGACCTACCGTGCGGTGCTCGCGGCGGAGTTCACCTCGCTCTCGGCCGAGAACCAGATGAAGTGGGACCACCTGCGCCCCTCGCGCGATGCCTTCGACTTCACCGATGCCGACGCGATCATGGAGTTCGCCGCGCAGAACGGCCTGGTGGTGCGCGGGCACACCCTGATGTGGCACAACCAGATCCCGGCCTGGGTCACCGAGGGGGAGCACAGCCCCGAGGAGCTGCGCGCGATCCTCAAGGAGCACATCGAGACCGTGGTGGGCCGGTACGCGGGCCGCATGCAGCAGTGGGACGTGGTCAACGAGATCTTCGACGACGCCGCCGTGCTCCGCACCGAGGGGAACATCTGGATCCGCGAGCTGGGGCCGGAGATCATCGCGGACTGCTTCCGCTGGGCCCATGCCGCGGATCCGCAGGCGCTGCTGTTCGTCAACGACTACAACGTCGAGGGCATCAACCCCAAGAGCGACGCCTACTACGCGCTGATCCAGGACCTCCTCGCCGACGGCGTCCCGGTCCACGGCTTCTCCACCCAGGGCCACATCTCGATCCGCTACGGCTTCCCGAGCGACCTCGCCGAGAACCTCCAGCGCTTCGCCGACCTCGGGCTGCAGACGGCCATCACCGAGCTCGACGTGCGCATGGACCTCCCCGAGGGCGGCCGGCCGACCGAGGAGCAGCTCGCGAAGCAGGCCGAGTACCACCGCCTGGTGGTCGAGGCGGCGGTGTCCGTCGAGGGCTGCCGGTCGCTGACCCTGTGGGGCGTGCTGGACAAGTACTCGTGGGTCCCCGGGACCTTCCCCGGCGAGGGGGCGGCGACCGTGCTGTGGGACGACTTCACCCGCAAGCCCGCCTACGATGCGGTGCAGGACGCCCTCGCCGAGGCGAGCGGCCGCGCCGGGCACCCCGCGCTGCGGAGCTGAGGCACCGGCGCGCTGCGCGGCTGGGGTGCCGCCGCGTCGCGCGCCCGGGACGCCCGCACGACAGGGCGCCCGATCCGATGGATCGGGCGTCTTTCGCTGTTCGGGTGCGGTCAGGCGGGCGGGAGCGACTCGACCCCTCGAAAAGATTTCGGCTGCCGGTCGCTGCGGTTCTGCACACGGACGGCACTGGATATTCTCACGGGAATGCCGTGCTGCGCCAGGTTATCCGAGTTGTTGCCGCGCATTTCCACGCCATCGGGCCAATCTGGCGACATTCCTTGACGGGTCCGGACCGGGTGTATAGCGTCTCTCGCGCCAGAGAAGTTTCAGAAACGTATCGTGAAATGATTTCGGGATGCGTTCTGGCGATCGGAGCGTTCCCGACACCCGTGCGGCGGCCCGTGGCACCGAAGCCATGACGGTCCGTCCCTGCGGCGGGATGCTCTGCTCCAGCCCATTCCTTCGGGCTCGACCCGGAATGCACGAGGAGGCGCACAGACCGTGACGCAGAACAGCGTGGCCGAGGAGCCGGCCCGCATCGAAGGGTCGGCCCCGGGGGAGCCCCCGGCCGGCCGGACCATCGTGGCGCGCAGGCCATCCGTCTGGCGGGACGTGCGCAAGGACTGGCGCCTGTACTCGCTGCTGGCTCTCCCGCTCATCTACCTCGTGATCTTCAAGTACCTCCCGATGGCGGGGAACATCATCGCGTTCCGCCGCTTCCGGCCGGGCGGCTCGATGTTCGGCGAGGACTGGGTGGGACTGCGCTACATCGAGATGTTCATGACCGACCCGGCGTTCTGGCGGGTCTTCACGAACACCCTCGTGCTGGGCGTGCTCTCGCTGGTGGTCGTCTTCCCGATGCCGATCATCCTCGCGCTCCTGCTCAACGAGGTCCGCAAGAGCTGGTTCAAGCGCTTCGTGCAGACCGTCTCCTACCTGCCGCACTTCATGTCGATCGTCATCGTCGCCGGCATGGTCATGCAGCTCGTCTCCCTCAACGGCACGGTCAACTCGATCATCGGGGCCTTCGGCGCGGAGCCGATCAACTTCATCCAGCAGGCCGGCTGGTTCCGCACCCTCTACGTCAGCTCCGAGGTGTGGCAGACGGTGGGCTGGGGGACGATCCTCTACCTCGCCGCGCTCACCCAGGTGGACAGCCAGCTCTACGAGGCCGCCACGATCGACGGCGCCAACCGCTGGAAGCAGACCCTCCACGTGACCCTGCCGGGGATCACCCCCACGATGATCACGCTGCTGATCCTCAACATCGGCACCTTCATGGCCGTCGGCTTCGAGAAGATCCTGCTGCTGTACAACCCCCTGACCTACGAGACCGCGGACGTCATCGCGACATACCTCTTCCGCGTCGGCCTCGTCTCCAACAACTTCAGCTATGCCACCGCCATCGGCCTGTTCGAGTCCGTCATCGGGCTGACGCTGGTGCTGTACGCCAACTGGATCTCCCGCCGCGTCGTCGGCGCGAGCCTGTGGTGAAGGGAACGCCATGAGAACCTCCCGCGGCTACAAGATCTTCACGGCGGTCAACGTCGTGGTCCTGCTGGGCGTCGTCTTCCTGACGCTCTACCCGTTCGTGAACATCATCGCCCAGTCGCTCTCGAGCGAGTCCGCGATCGTCTCCGGACGCGTCAACCTGCTCCCGATCGGGTTCAACGTCGACACCTACAAGGTGGTCATGTCCGATCGCCTGTTCTGGCTGAACTACCGCAACACCGTCGTGTACACGATCGTCGCGACAATGATCTCGCTGGTCCTGACCACGATGTACGCCTATGCGATCTCGCGGACCCGGCTGCGCGGCCGCGGACTGTTCATCGGGATCGCCGTGTTCACGATGTTCTTCAACGGCGGGATGATCCCGAACTACATCCTCATCAGCTCGCTCGGGATGATGAACACGATGTGGGCGATCGTGATCCCCAATGCCGTGAGCATCTTCAACCTGCTCGTCATGAAGGCGTTCTTCGAGAACATGCCCCTCGAGCTCGAGGAGGCCGCGGCGATCGACGGCCTCACCACCTACGGGATCCTGCTGCGCGTGGTCATGCCGCTGTCCAAGGCGATCCTCGCGACGATGCTGCTGTTCTACGCGGTCGCCCACTGGAACTCCTGGTTCCAGGCGTTCCTGTACCTCAGCGACAAGGAGCTCTTCCCGGTCACGATGTACCTGCGCAACATGATCGCCGGCACCAGCCAGACCTCCGACGTCGCCGCCGCGTCGGCCGATGCGCAGACCCAGATCTCCTCCAACATCAAGGCCGTGACGATGGTGCTCACGGTCCTCCCGATCCTGTGCGTCTACCCCTTCGTGCAGCGCTACTTCGTGTCGGGCGTGATGCTCGGCTCGGTCAAGCAGTAACCGCTCGTCCTGCAGCACCCGTTCCGATCTTTTCGATGATGAAAGGTGATCACCCATGTTCACTCGACGGAAGTTCCTCGCCGCCGGCAGCGCGGCACTCGGCACCACCCTGGCCCTCGGCGCGTGCTCGAGCGGAGGCGGTGACGAGCCGGTGGATGTCAGCGACGTCAGCGCCGGCTCGATGCCCGACTACGGCGTGGGCACCACCTTCACGGCCTCGGAGCCCTTCGACCTGGGGCTGATGTACAGCGACAACCCGGCCTATCCGTACCGCAAGGACTGGCTGTTCTGGGAGGAGATCACCCAGCGCACGAACGTGACCCTCAAGCCCACCGTGATCCCCATGTCCGACTACGAGCAGAAGCGATCGCTCCTGGTCAGCGCCGGGGACGCGCCGTACATCATCCCGAAGACCTATCCGGGCCAGGAGACCGCCTTCGTGGCCGCCGGCGCGATCCTGCCCATCAGCGACTACGTCGACCAGATGCCCAACTACATGGACAAGGTCACCCGGTGGAAGCTCGAGTCGGACATCGAGCGGCTCAAGCAGCAGGACGGCAAGTACTACGTGCTGCCGGGCCTGCACGAGGAGGTCTGGCCGGACTACACCCTCGCCTACCGCGTGGACATCCTCGAGGAGCTCGGCCTCGAGGAGCCGACCACCTGGGACGAGCTCGCCGACGTCTACCGCAAGGTGCGCGAGGCGCATCCGGACATGTGGCCGCTCTCGGACCGCTTCGCCGGCGCCAACCTCCTGGGCCTCGTGGCCGCGACTTACGGGGTCTCCGCGGGCTGGGGCTTCGGCGACGGCGTGGTGCGCTCGGAGGAGGGCTCCGACGAGCTCGTCTTCGGCCCCCAGCAGGACGCCTTCCTCGCGATGCTCGAGTGGTTCTCCACCGGCGTCGAGGAGAAGCTCATCGACACCGAGGGCTTCACGCAGGACGACGACGCCGCGCTGCGGAAGTTCGTCACCGGCAAGTCCTTCTCGATCTCGACCAACTCGCAGACGATCATCGACTGCCGCAAGGGCCTGGACGAGGAGCTCGGCAAGGGCAGGGCCGTGGTGAAGAAGATGCTCCTGCCCGGCGGCCCGCTCGGTGCGGTGATGGGCGGCTCCCGCCTCGAGAACGGCGTCATGTTCAACGCCCAGATGGCCGAGGACGACAAGTTCCTGGCCATGCTCCAGTTCATCGACTGGCTCTGGTACTCCGACGAGGGCCAGGAGTTCTCCAAGTGGGGCGTCGAGGGTGTCACGTACGAGCGCGAGGGGGACAAGCGCGTGCCGGCGAAGGACGTGACCTTCCTGGGCCTGAACCCCGACGGGGCCAAGGACCTCCGCACCGACTTCGGCTTCTCCGGCGGCGTCTTCTCCTACGGGGGCACGACGGATCTGCTGCGCTCGACGATGAACGAGGAGGAGGTCGACTGGCAGGAGCGCACGGCGAAGACCCACGAGGCCCTCGAGCCGCTGCCCCCGTACCCGATGGACGAGATCCAGCGGGAGGAGGCGACCCTGGTCGCGACCCCGCTGAAGGACTTCGTGGACCAGGGCACGCTGAAGTTCGTCACGGGTCAGCGCGACGTGGGGGAGTGGGACGCCTTCGCGACCGAGTGCGACGACAACGGCGCCTCGAAGTACATGGACATCGTCCGCGAGGCGCAGAAGGCCTTCGCCGGCTGATGCCCCGGCCCCGGTGACCCGTCCTCCGCGGCGGCGCCGGGGCCTCCCCGCGAGGAGGACGGAGAGAGCCATGAGCACGACCAGCACGCAGAGCACGACGAGCACGCAGAGCACGCAGGGCGCGTCCCGCACGCAGGGTCCGACGTGCAGCGCGGCCCCGGCACCGGTCGAGGAGCGGGTGAGCGCCCCTGATCACCACGAGCGCGGGATCTGGCGCGCCACCGTCGTCGTCTACAACCTCGGCCTGCTCGGCGCGGGCCTCGCCGCCGGCGGCGCGCTGCCGCTCGCCGCCCTCGTGCTCACCGCGGGGACCCTGCTCGGCCTCGCATTGCTCCCGCTGCTGGCCGGGGTGGTCGGCGCCCTCCTCATCGGAGCCCTCCACGCCGTGCACGGGCAGGACCTCACCCAGGACATGCGACCGCTGCGGCGCCTGGTGCGCGGGGTGCGCCAGTCCCTCCGACAGGCTGCCGCGCTGTGGGTGCCCGTCGGCGTCCTGGCGGCGCTGCTGCTGGGCGCGGCCGTCCTGCAGGGACGGACCGGGCCGGACGCCGTCGGCGCGATCCTGCTCGCGGTCGTCGCCGTGGTCGCGCTGATCGGAAGCGTCGTCGCCGCGCGGTTCACGGCGGGCGGCGGTGCGCTGTGGCGCTGCGCCCTCGGGTCCGTCGGCGTCTCGGGGCGCGGCGTGCTCGGCATCGTGCTGGTGGCCCTCGCCGCCCTGCTCCAGGTCGCCGTCATCGGCGAATGGGTGCTGCTGTTCGCGGCCGCTCCGCTCGTGGTGCTGCTCGACCGCTCCGCCGCGCCGCTGCTCACCGCCCTCGAGAAGGGCGGGGCATCGGCGTGAGAGTCGGGGCGTGTTCGCCGGCCGGTCACCGGGCGGCGGCGATCACCGGGCGGCGGCCGGGCTCACCAGCGTGCGCGCAGCCAGCCCAGCTGGCGGCGCTGCTGGGTGGCCCCGCCGCCCTCGTGGCCGTTGTACGGGTAGACGTTGATCTCCCGCTCCGGATCGGTGCCGGTCGCGCTGCCGTAGAGGTTGTAGGCGGCGAACACCGTCGACGGCGGGCAGATCATGTCGCGCAGCGCCACGGAGAACAGGGCGGGCGCGGTCGCGCGACGCCCCAGGTGCAGGGCGTCGACGTAGGCGAGCGTGGCGAAGGTCTGCTCCTCGAGGTCCCGGTGGACCGCCAGGTAGCGGACGATCTCCTGGTACGGATCGGCGTCGGTGATGTCCACCGCCCGACGCATGTGGGTCAGGAACGGGACGTCGGTGAGGAGGGCGTCGACATCCGGGACGAGACCCGCCGTCCCCAGGGCGAGCCCGCCGCCCTGGCTGCCGCCGGTGACCGCCACCCGGCCGTCGGCCCCGGGCAGCTCCCGCGCGGCGTCCACGGCGCGGGCCGCGTCGGTGAGCAGACGGGTGAGATAGGAGGTGTGCGGGGACTCGATGCCGCGGGTCATCACGCCCGGCGCGGCCGGTCCCGAGCCGGCGGGATCGGCGGTGTGGCCGCCCGCGCCCCAGCCCGAGCCCTGTCCGCGCGTGTCCATCAGCAGATGCCCGTAGCCCGCCGAGGCCCAGGCCAGACGCTCGTGCGGCTCGCCGCGGCCGCCGCCGTAGCCGAGGTACTCGACGACCACGGGCAGCTCGTCCCCGCCGCCGGCCGGGCGGTTGTACCAGGCCCGCACCGGGGTGCCGTCATGGCCGGCGAAGGTGACGTCCCAGGTGTCCACGAGCGCCAGGCCGTTGTCCGCCCGATCGATCTCGAGGATCGGTGCGGAGGCCTCACGGGACCGGGAGAGAGTGCCCTCCCAGAACTCGGCGAGGTCCGCCGGCTCCTCGAGGGACGGCCGGTACTCCCGCAGGGCATCGAGGGACAGGTCGAACAGCGCCATGCGGGGGCCTCCACGGTGAGCGCCGAGGGGTGTGAGCTCCCGCTCCCGGCGAGCGAAACTGCCATGAAATACTACTGAAAGTTGAGTTCTGATTTAGGCTACGAGGGGTGACGATGTCGGTCAAGAGCGAATCTCGCGCGTGCGCCCCGGAGCGCACCCCGAGATCGCCGGGCATCGTCGACCGGCCACTGGACAGCGAAGAGGTGAGGACATGGCGCAGAGCGACGGGCGCAGCGAACGCGTCACGCTGAAGGAGGTCGCGGAGAAGGCCGGGGTCTCCCTGGCGACCGCATCCAAGGTGATGAACGGACGCGCCGACGTGCGCCAGTCCACGCGGGAGACGGTCGCCCAGGCCGCCCGCGATCTCGGCTATCAGCCCAAGCGGCGCGAGAGCGACAAGCGGCGCACCGCCCTGATCCACTTCGACACCCTCACCAGCCCGTACTCCCTGCAGGTGCTCGAGGGTGCCGAGCAGGCCGCCCACCGCGCCGACGTCGATCTGATCGTGGTCAGCGGCGACCAGACCTCCGCCGGGCTCTCCCGGGCCTGGATGGCCGAGGTCGCCTCCCGGGGCGTCGAGGGCGTGGTCCTGGTGACCACCCCGATCGGTGCCCGTCACGCGCGCTGGAGCCGGGACCTCGCCCTGCCGCTGATCGCGATCGACCCGGTCTCCATCGACCCGGACGTCCAGGGCATCGTCACGATCTCGGCCACCAACTGGGAGGGCGGCGGGACCGCCGTCCAGCACCTGCTGGACCTCGGCCACCGCCGCATCGGCGTGCTCGCCGGCCCGGCGGACTCCGTCCCCGCGCGCCAGCGCCTCCAGGGCTACCACTCGGCGCTCGGCTCCGTCGGCGTGCAGTGGGAGCAGGACCTCATCGAGCACGGGAACTTCTCCTACGAGGCGGGCCAGGCCGGCGCGGAGCGCCTGCTGCAGCTGCCCGAGCCGCCCACCGCGATCTTCGCCGTCGCGGACACCCTGGCGGTCGGGGCCCTGCGCGCCGCCCGTCAGCTGGGCGTCGAGGTGCCGGAGCAGCTCAGCGTGGTCAGCTTCGACGACACGATGATCGCGCAGTGGACCCATCCCCAGCTCACCGCGGTGCGCCAGCCGCTGTTCTCGATGGGCCAGGTCGCGATCGAGCGTCTGCTCGCGCTCTCCTCCGACCCGGGCCTGTTCGCCCATCCCTTCAAGCTCGAGACCGTGCTCATCGAGCGCGAGTCGACGGCCCCGAAGGAGGAGCAGGGCTCCTGAGCTCCGGGGCCGTCGGCCTCCGTCGGCCCGTGCTCAGGACTTGTCGACGAACCGGTCGCGGGCGCCGTTGATCAGCTCCACGTAGTTCGGCAGGCCGGAGGCCTCCAGCTCGCCGAGGAAGGCGTCCCACTCACCGATGTCCCGCTGGCCGAGGATGAACTGCAGGGTCGCGGTGTCCACGGCGTCCTTCAGCGGGGTGGCCATCAGCGAGGCCTGCTCGAGCTCCGCCTCCTCGAGCGGGGCGGGGGACCACGGCGGCATCGGCTCGAGGTTCGTCAGGACCCCGTCGATGTACTCGGTGAACTCGGCGGAGTTGTAGGACTCCTTGAGCTGCCGGGACTCGGTGGCCTCGGAGAGGAAGGTCGAGAACCCGAGGTCCTTGTTGATGTCGGTGCCCTTGCCGGTGTTCAGGTCGAAGGAGTCCAGCGAGTAGCCCTTCGCGAGGGTGATGGCGCCGTCCTCCGCCGTCGTGTAGGTCTCGCCCTCGATGCCCCAGCGCAGCATCTCGCGGGCCTGCGGGGCGTAGTACAGCCAGTCCAGGAACTGGAGGACGGCCAGGAAGTTCTCGGACTCGGCGATCGTCGAGCTGAGCATGAAGCCGTGCCAGAAGTTCCGCGGCCCCATGATGTTCCCGCCCGGCCCGGCGGGCGGCGGGATCAGCTGCAGCTCGTAGTTCCCGGCGCCGACGGTCTGGTCCAGGGCCTGGGCGAACTCGATCAGGGTGCCGGAGGAGCCGGAGGCGGCGAAGCAGGTCTCCTGCGCGAACTTCTCGGCGACCCCGCCCGCGCCGCTGCCGTCGTTCGCGGCGGTCAGCGTCTCGGGATCCAGCAGGCCGTCGGCGACCAGGGCGCGGTAGTACTCCACCATGCCCTTGTACTCGTCGGTGGTCGCCGCGTAGCGCAGCGGGTCGCCGTCCTGGCCGCCGATCATGCCGTCGCCGAAGCCCCAGCCGGCCCGAGTGTTGAAGGCGTAGCCGCCGTAGTTGATCAGGGACTGGCCCTCGAAGCCGTCCGCCAGGGGGAGCGAGTCCGGGTAGGTCTCCTTGATCGCCTGGAGGCCCTCGTGGACCTCCTCCCAGGTGCCGGGGATGCCCACGCCCGCCTTCTCCCACACGTCCTTTCGGATGATCAGGGAGAACGAGGGGACCCAGACCTCCTGCAGGCCCGGCAGCATGTAGTACTTGCCGTCGGCCTGCTTGAGGTTCTCCACCATGTCGGTGAGGTCCCACTCCTCGACGTACTTGCGGAAGTTGGGCATGTGCTCGACGTAGTCGCTCATCGGGAGGATCGCGCCGGAGGAGACGAAGGGGGTCTCGTCGCCGCGGTAGATCAGGGGGATGATCGTGGGCGCGTCGCCGGCGCTGATCAGCAGGCTGCGCTTCTCGACGTTGTCGCTGAAGGGGACGTGCGTGAGCTCGAGCTCGACGCCGGTCAGCTCCTTGATGTGGTCGAAGACCTTCCAGGTCTCCGTGACCGGCTGCTCGGGCCAGTCCGTCCAGAGGATCGAGATCTTCAGCGGCTCGGTGGCCGTGAACTGCTGATCCGCCTCGAAGCCGTCCATGGCACCGACGTCCTGTGAGCCGGCGTCGACCTCCGCGTCGGAGGAGCTGCCGCATGAGGCGAGGGTGAGGGCGCCGAAGGTCGCCGCGGTGAGGCCCACGAAGGTGCGCCGGTCGGTCAGGGGTGAGAGGGCGTTGAGCATCAGTGGCTCCTGAAGGAGAAGAGATCGGAACTGCGGAACGCCGTGAGGGACGGAGCCTCCGTCGCCGCGGGATCACCGGTGAGGCGGCAGCGGGAGGGCTCGGCACGGAGGGGCGGGTCGCGGCGTCCCTGCCGCATCCCACCCCCTCCACCCGAACGGAAAGTTTCTACGAGAACTTTCTATTCGTGGGGTCTGCGGCCAGAGTATGAAATGTCCGACTGGCCGTCAAGCATTCTGTGCAGGCACTCGGTCTACAAGGTTGTAACGATTGTCGATGCAGGTCAAAACGTCGTGCAGCATTCCGGTCGACGGGCGGCGCGATTCTGAAACTCTACGAAATGTTGCGGACCGAATAGGGCGCTCCGCGTCACCGTCGACGTGCGGTTCTCCTGCTCTGCGGGTGCGCCGGGTCGCGAGAACGGTCGCGGACTTTCGTCGTCCCCGCCGCCGGCGGGACGGCCTGCGCGCCGGCGGGACCCGCTCGGCGGCGACGGGGGCGTCTCGGGCGTGTCGGACTCCCGCCCGCGCGATGGCGGCCCGGGTGGGCGGTGCGGGGGAGCTGGGTCAGGCGGAGGTCGAGGCGTTCTGCGCCGTGGCGATCCAGAGGCTCGGGGCGTTGAAGACCGGCTGCAGCGCGGCCCGTGCGGCGCCGCGCAGAGCAGGGTCGGCCTGCCCGTCGGACCGCTCGATGAGCACGGGACCGGACTCGGCCGCGAGAGCGTGCAGCTCGACGGTCCGTCGGATCACCGGCTCGAGCTCGTCCGCGATCGGGGCCAGATAGCCCGAGAGCACCACCGTGGTCATGTCCAGCACGTTCAGGGCGTTCGCGATCGCCAGGCCCAGCGAGCGGCCGATCATGCCGATCACCTCGGCGCGGTCCCGGGTCAGGGCGAGCGCGTCGACCAGGTCCTCGATGAGGATGTCGTCGCTGAGCCCGGCCCGCTCCCGCAGCGCGTGGTAGGAGACGTAGGCCTCGAGGCAGCCGCGTCGGCCGCAGCGGCAGAGGGCGCCGCCGGGCTCGATGACCGTGTGGCCGAACTCCCCGGCCCAGCCGTGCGCCCCGGTGAGCAGTGCGCCGTCGAGCACCACCGCACCGCCGATGCCGGTGGATCCGCGCAGGAAGATGAAGGACTCTCCCGGCCGGTGGTCGATCTCGGTGAGCACCGAGAGGCGGTTGTCGTTCTGCGCCCGCACCGACAGGCCGGCGAGCTCCGGGCGGGCGAGCAGGCGCCCCACCAGCGGCACCTCGTTCCAGTCCAGGTTCGGCGCCGAGAGCACCCGGCCGTCGTCCGGGGCGATGCGGCCGGGGACGGCCACGACCACCTCGACCACCGGCAGGTCGCCGGCCTCGGCGCGCACCCGGCCCACCAGCTCGGCCGCGAGATCGATCGCCTGCTCGGCGGTGTCCGCGGTGACGCGGAGGTACTCGCGGTGGTGGCTCAGCGTCCCGCCGGCCAGGTCGATCCCGAGGCAGGAGACATGGTCCGCCGCGATCTCCAGGCCGATCGCCAGCACCGTGCCGCGGGCCGGGGTCAGCGGCACCATCGGCCGCCCCGCGCCGGCCACGATCGGGACCCCCTCCTCGACCAGGGACGCCCCCAGCAGCTCCTCGACGAGCTTGGAGACGGTGGGCTTGGTCAGGCGCGTGCGCTTGGCGAGCTCCGCCCGGGAGGCGGGGGTCTCCGCGGCGGAGGCCGCCGCGAGCGAGGTGAGGATGGCGGACAGGTTGTGCTCCCGCAGGTGGGTCGACTGCACCTGTGCCCCCTTTGACGGGTCCGGACGGGCGGCGGCGAGGCGCCGTCCCGTCGATCTGTGCCGACAGCTTGGCATGCCAGCGTTAGTTACGGTAACTTACTAACAGCGGCGTACGGAGTCGTACGGCCGAGACCCGACCTAGGAGCTCTTCAGATGACTGCCCCCACCCCCACCCGCGACGACAAGTTCTCCTTCGGCCTGTGGACCACCGGGTGGGAGGCGCGCGACCAGTTCGGTCTCGCCACCCGCCCCCCGCTGGAGCTCAGCGCCCACATCCGCAAGCTCTCCGAGCTCGGCGCCTGGGGCTTCACCTTCCACGACAACGACGTCATCCCCTTCGACGCGACCCCGGCCGAGCGTCAGGCGATCATCGACCAGCTGACGTCCGTCACCGATGAGACCGGCCTGGTCATCGAGATGGTCACCACCGACACCTTC
Organism: Brachybacterium ginsengisoli; assembly: GCF_002407065.1. NCBI lineage: Bacteria > Bacillati > Actinomycetota > Actinomycetes > Micrococcales > Dermabacteraceae > Brachybacterium > Brachybacterium ginsengisoli. The sequence continues at coordinate 3,662,640 of NZ_CP023564.1, read as the reverse complement.
GCCCACCCCGTCTTCAAGGACGGCGCGTTCACCTCCAACGACCGCGACGTGCGCCGCTTCGGCCTGCGCAAGGTGCTGGCCAACGTCGACCTCGCCGCCGAGCTGGGCGCCACCACCTTCGTGATGTGGGGCGGCCGCGAGGGCGCCGAGTACGACGGCTCCAAGGATCTCTTCGCCGCGCTCGAGCGCTACCGCGAGGGCCTGGACACCGTGGCCGGCTACATCAAGGACAAGGGCTACGACCTGCGCATCGGCCTGGAGCCCAAGCCCAACGAGCCCCGCGGCAACATCTTCCTGCCCACCGTGGGCCACGCCCTGGCCTTCATCGAGCAGCTCGAGCACGGTGACATCGTGGGCATCAACCCCGAGACCGGCCACGAGCAGATGGCGACCCTGAACTACACCCACGGCCTCGCCCAGGCGCTGTGGAGCGAGAAGCTCTTCCACATCGACCTCAACGGCCAGCACGGCCCGATGTACGACCAGGACCTGGTGTTCGGCCACGGCGACCTGATCAGCGCCTTCTTCACCGTGGACCTGCTCGAGAACGGCTTCCCGTCGAAGCCCGGCGCCTACGAGGGCGCCCGTCACTTCGACTTCAAGCCCTCGCGCACCGAGCACGAGCAGGGCCAGTACGACTCCGCCGCCGCGAACATGGAGATGTACCTGATGCTCAAGGAGCGCGCCCTCGCGTTCCGTCAGGACTCCGAGGTGCAGGAGGCGCTGACGTACTCCGGCATCGACGAGCTCGCCCAGCCCACCCTCGGCGAGGGCGAGTCCCTCGAGGACCTGCTCAAGGACCGCTCGACCTTCGAGGACTTCGACGCCGACACGGCCGGCGAGCGGAACTTCGGCTTCGTGCGCCTGCAGCAGCTGGCCATGCAGCACCTCCTCGGCTTCCGCGCCTGATCCCGCTGGCCCGCCGCGCCGCACGCCGGTGCGACGGGCCGTTCGGTCGCGCCGGTCCCGGCCATGAACGCCGTTGCGCGCTGTGCTTCCATCGTGGGAAGCCCAGTGCACAACGTCGCACGGGACCCGCACGGCCTCGCCCCGTCCGGTCCCCGTCTCGTCCCTAAGGATCCCCTGATGGCACCTCTCGTCCTCGGCATCGACTCCTCCACCCAGGCCACCAAGGCGCTCCTCGTGGACGCTGACACCGGCGAGGTGCTCGAGGAGCGCCGCGCCGCCCACCCCGACGGCACCGAGGTGGACCCCCGCTCCTGGCTCGCCGCCGTCGACGAGGCCGCCGGCCCCCTGCTCGAGCGCGCCGACGCCGTGGCCGTGGGCGGCCAGCAGCACGGCATGGTGCTGCTCGACGAGCGCGGCGAGGTGGTGCGCGACGCCCTGCTGTGGAACGACACCCGCTCCGCCCCGCAGGCCGCGGCGCTCATCGAGGAGATGGGCGGCCCCGAGGCCAGCGTCGCCGAGATCGGCAGCCTGATGGTCGCCTCCTTCACCGCCTCGAAGCTGCGCTGGGTGCGGGACGAGGAGCCCCAGAACGCACAGCGCGCCGCGAGCGTGCTGCTGCCCCACGACTACGTCTCCCTCCACCTCGCCGAGCAGGGCACCACGGCCTTCACCGATCGCGGTGACGCCTCCGGCACCGCCTACTACTCCACCGCCTCCGAGGGGTGGAAGCCCGAGCTGGTCGAGCTGGCGCTCGGCAAGGGCCTGGAGCTGCCGCGGCTGCCGGGCACACCTCAGGAGGTCATGGCCCGCACCGCGGGAGGCGCCGCGATCGCGGCCGGGACCGGCGACAACATGGGCGCGGCGCTCGGCCTCTCGCAGGGCGAGGGGGACGTCTCCGTCTCGATCGGCACCTCCGGCGTGTGCGCGATGGTGAGCCCCACCAAGCCCGACGACGCCACCGGCACCGTCACCGGCTTCGCCGACGCGACCGGGCGCTTCCTGCCCATGACCACCACCATCAACGCCGCCCGCATCCTCGAGGCGGGCCGCACGCTGCTCGGCGTCTCCCATGAGGAGATGGCGCAGCTGGCGCTCGCCAGCGTGCCCGGCGCGCACGGCGTGACGCTGCTGCCCTACTTCGACGGCGAGCGCACCCCGAACCGTCCCGATGCCCGCGCGACCCTGACCGGCATGAGCACCTCCACCACCCGGGAGGACGTGGCCCGCGCCTACATCGAGGGGCTGCTGTGCTCCCTGGCCGACGGCATCGCCGCGCTCGAGGAGCGCACCGGCACGGCCGCCGCCCGCATCACCCTGATCGGCGGCGGCGCCCGCAGCGAGGCCGTCCAGCAGCTGGCCCCGGCGATCTTCGGCCGCGAGGTCATCCTCGCCCCGCCCGCCGAGTACGTGGCCCTCGGCGCCGCGCGTCAGGCCGCCTGGGCGCTCGCCGGCACCGAGGAGCCGCCCGCCTGGGAGCTCACCGGGTCGAAGACCGTCGGCGGCGACGGGACGCCCGAGGTGCTCGAGGCGTACCGCGCGCTCAAGGAGCGCACCGAGAGCTGGAGCTGACCGCGGGGCGGCGGGCGGCCGCCGCCCGCCGCCCGTCTGCGCCGTCGGCTACTTCGCGCCCACCAGGTGCACCGAGCCGTCGCCGCGGGTGGTGACCCGGGCGGACATCGCCGCGCAGAGGTCGATCCGCTGCCAGGACGAGATCGAGTGCACGCTGAGGTCCAGCGGGTACCCGGAGTCGATCGCGGTCAGCTCGAGCACCTGCAGCCGCTGCGCCTCGGTGAGCGAGGGATGGCTGGTGAGCAGCAGGGATGCGGCGATCCGGGGGACGTCCATCGGGATCTCCGCCGCGCCCACACGGTCGAAGCCGTAGGTCAGGCGCTCGCGGTAGATGCGTCGAGCGTCGTCGGACGTCATCCATGCCTCATCCTTCGCGAGGAAGCGCAGCAGGTCCTCGCCGCAGTCCGCCTGCAGCACCGCGTACAGCTCGGCGCGGGCCTGGAGGAGCAGGGTCCGGAACTCCTCGTCGGCCCAGCGCTTGGCCATCGCGGCCTGGCCCATCATGCGACCGCCGATGACGTCCAGCGGGTAGTGCATGGCCATGACGATGCGGTAGTGGCCGGACTCGGCGGTGCGGGCCAGGATCTGCGGGGCGAGCTCGGGCAGCAGGGTGGCCAGCAGGGTCCCCTGCCAGTAGGCCTGGTTGGTGTGGCCGCTCGGGTAGGAGCCGGAGGTCGAGGAGTAGGCGTCCCCGCCCTCCTTGTCGCGGGGCACGTACTCGTCGGGTGCGACGATGAACGGCCTGTCGTAGTCGAAGAACTCCTTGGAGGGATTGGTCGACTCGCTCTGTGCCCGGCCGCCGTCCTTGTGGATGAGCGCGGTGGTCCGGGGAAGGCGTCCGGCGGCGACGGCCTCCTGGTAGATCGCGCCGAGCCGCTCGCCCAGGGCGTTGCCCATGGTCACGGACATGTCGCCGTACTCGTCGACGATCGCCGCGGCCTCCTCCTCCGCGGTGGCCTCGCGGTTGATCTCCAGGGTGAGGTCGAGGTTGTGGTCGAGCACGTCCTGGTGGTCGCGCTGCAGGGTGAGGAAGCCCGAGAGCAGCGGCACGTAGTCGACCTCGCGGTCCGAGGGGTACGTGGCCTCCAGCACGGCACGGGGGAAGGGCTGCGGGGACTCGACGTCCACCTTGTCCAGGCCCGGGATCTCGTCGCGGCGGCCGTTCCCGTGGCCGCGGCCCGGTCCGTCTGCCGACGCGGTCGCGAGCGGTCCGGCGAGCACCCCGGCCGCGGCGGTCGCGGTGCCGGCCAGGGCGAGGGAGAGCAGGGAGCGCCGTCCCGGCCCGTGCCCACCCGACTCCGTGAGGTCGGGGGCGACAGCGGGGGAGGAGTCCTCGCGAGGAGGCGTGGACAGGGTCATGGGATTCCTTCCGGAGGAGGGCGACGGAGAGCGGTCGCCTCCGCCGGTCGCGGTCACCGCAGCGGGGTGATCCGCAGGGTCAGGGCCAGCGGCCCGGCAGTCGTGGCGGGCAGGAGCAGCACGTCGCCGCCCGGCTCGTCGGTGGCGCCGAGGAAGGAGTACGCCTCGCCCGGGTCGTAGAAGGCCCGGCCGCCCAGGTCGCCCTCCACCTCGATCTCGAGCTGCTCCTCGGCGCCGCGCAGCACGCAGCGGGCGCTGCTCGCTCCGTCGGCCGCCGGCACATCGTCAGCCGGCTCCAGCACGTGCCGTCCCTGCCCGTCCCGGCGGAGGTCCGCTCCGGGGACCAGGCCGTCCAGCGCCACCAGCAGGCAGATCGGGGTGGTGGGGCCGACGAAGTCCCAGCGCAGCGACAGCTCGTCGGCCCGCAGCGTCGCCTGCATCGTGGTGCGCAGCGTGAGGGTCTCCACCGGCCGGCGCGAGAAGCTCATCGCGGCGGCGAAGCGCCCGTTGAACTCGAGGTCGTATCCGCCGTCGGCCCGCTGCTCCGCAGGGGGAAGGGGCTGGAAGTACTCGCCGCCCACCTCCTCCTCGAGCGTGTAGCGTAGCGCGCCGTCGGGCGCCTCGACGGGGATCGGCGCGCCGGGGCGCAGCGGGCCCAGCGAGAAGAAGTCGCGGGAGAGCCGCAGCTCGCGCACCCCTGCGGAGCGCCCGAGGAACCGGGCGAGCACCGGCTGGGAGCTCGTCCCGGAGGTGACCCGGCCCAGGCGCGCGGTGTCCGTGCCGCCGAAGAGCACCGTCGAACTGGTCCCGTGGTCGGCGCGCACCAGTCCGGAGACGGAAAGCTCCACGACCTCGGGCTGCTCGGGCGTGGGATCCGCGGCGGGCGCGGGCAGGGCGCCGAGCACGCGGAGGTCCTCCGTGCCGAGCGCGAGCAGGGTGAGCAGCGAGTCGGCGTCGGCCCGGTCGGCGGTGCGCCGGGCGGCGCGGGCCGTGAGCGGATCCTGGGTGCGGGCGGCGTGCGCGCGGAACCACGGATGCAGCGCCCCGCCGTCGAAGCGCTCGAACTGGTCCTGACGGCGCGAGGCGAGGGTCTCCACCATCCCGGTGGCATCGGTGAGATCGGCCTGCCGACGGGTCGCGACATCCGCCGCGTCCAGCAGCGCCGGCCGCTCCAGGATGCGCCCCATGGCGAGCAGCGCCGGCACCGAGACGTGCGCGGCGTAGTTGGCGCTGCGCTCGGAGAACATCCCGTCGGCCTGCAGATCCACCCCTTCGGCGAGCCATTGCTCGGCGCGGTCGCGCGCGGCCGGGTCGCCCAGCGCCTCCCACAGCCGGCACAGCGCCGAGGCGATCTCCCAGCGGTGGTTCGGGGTGTGCAGCCCGCCGTGCACGAGCGCCGGGGTCGCCGCCTCCAGCAGCGGATCGAGCCGCTCCAGGAGCGCGTCGGCCCCGATCGAGGCGTCTGCGTCTGCGGCCGCGAGCGCGGTGCGCGCCCAGGCGAGGTCGTTGATCGTGAAGGCGGTGTCCGGCGGGGAGTCCACGTTGTCCCCGCCGCAAAAGGCGCCCGAGGGGAGCTGCAGCGCGGCCAGCCCGTCCAGGGCGTCGGCTGTGGCTGTGACCAGCTGCTCCGTCGGCACGTCGTGCGCCGGGTGACCCGGCAGCAGGAACAGCACCGCATCCCGCACCACCCGCCCCAGCGCCCGGTGGGTGGGCTCGGCGAGCACCTGCTCCGCCCGCCCCGGCAGCTCGAGCGCCGCCTGGGCGACGGTGCGGAGCTGCGCCTCGGACAGCGCGGTGGGGGAGCCGCCGACGGGGCCGTCGGGCAGGGGAGCAGGCACGGGAGAGGTCCTCTCGGGGCGGTGCGGGCAGGCGCGGGACGGGCGGTCCGTCAGTCCTTCAGACCGGAGTTGATGTCGGAGTTCATGATCTGACGGCGGAACACCAGGAACAGCAGCACCATCGGCAGCAGCGAGATCACCGAGGCGCCCAGCAGCACCGACCAGTCGATGTTCTCGGCGCCCACGATCGAGCGCAGCGCCAGCTGGAGCGTGTACTTCTTGGGGTCGTTCAGCACCAGCAGCGGCCAGATGTAGTCGTTCCAGCGCCACTGGAACGAGAAGATCGCGAGCACCGCGATGATCGGTCGCGCGATGGGGAGCATGAGACGGAAGAAGATGCGGAACTCCCCGGCGCCATCGATCCTGGCCGCCTCGAGCAGCTCGTCCGGCACGGTGGTGAAGAACTGCCGGAACATGAAGATGCCGGTCGCGGTGATGATCGACGGGATGATGATGCCCGCCAGGGAGTTGTACAGGCCCAGCCCCAGGATCACCGAGAAGGTCGAGGGCATGATGACCTCGGTGGGCAGCATGGTCGTGGCCAGCAGGCACAGGAAGAAGGCCTGCACCCAGCGGCTGCGGTACTTCGCCAGGGCGAAGCCGGTGCAGGCGCTGACGAACACGGTGAACACCGTGGAGACCACGGCGACCACCGCGGTGTTGACGAAGTACTGCTGGAAGTCGTACCGCTCCCACGCGGTGCGGAACCCGGCGAGGGTCCAGTCCTGGGGCAGCGGGCGCAGCGGCCAGGTGAACAGCTCGCTGCCCGGCTTGAAGGAGCTCAGCAGGAACCACAGCACGGGCAGCAGGAACGCCGCGGCGAGGATCCAGACGATGGTGGTGGGCGCGATCCAGCGCAGGGATCTGGTCACGAGAGGTCACTCCTGTCGAAGCGCGTCTGGATGAGCGCGATGAGCAGCAGGATCACCATGAGGACCATGGATGCGGCGCTCGCGAAGCCGATCTTGGACTGCTCGAAGCCGGTCTTGTAGATGTACTGGACGACGAGGACGTTCGAGGTGCCCGGGCCGCCGCCGTTGAGCGCCTGGATCATCGCGAACTCCTTCATCGCGCCGATCGTGCCCAGCAGGATCACCAGGAACGAGGTGGGGCGCAGCAGCGGCCAGGTGATCCGCACGAAGCGGGTGATCGAGCCGGCGCCGTCGAGGGATGCCGCCTCGAGGTACGAGGTGGGGATGTTCCGCAGCGCGGCCATGAACAGCAGCATCGAGAATGCGGTGCCGCCCCAGGAGCCGGCGAGGATCACCACGGACAGGGCGAGGTTCGGGTTCGAGGCCCACTGCGCGGGGGAGGCCCCCACGAGCGTGAGCAGGTAGTTGATCAGGCCGAAGTTCTCGCCGAACATCCACCTCCAGATCACGCCGGTGACGATGGGGGAGATCAGCCAGGGGAAGAAGAAGATCACCTGGGCGAGGGCGGCGCCCTTGGTCTCCCGGCTCACCAGCAGCGCGCTGATCAGCAGGGTCAGCAGGTAGCCGAAGGGCACCGAGACGACCGTGTACAGCGCGGTGCGCCACAGGCTCGAGTAGAAGTCCGAGTCGGCGAACAGCGTCAGGTAGTTCTCCAGGCCCACGAACTCCGGGGTGCCGTAGCCGCGGTAGTCGGTGAACGAGTACGCGAGTCCCAGGCCGGCGGGGCCCAGGAAGAACAGCACGAAGAGCACGAACGCTGGCAGGAGGAAGACGGCGGCGACGAGGCCGCGGCGCCGCCGCTCCCGCAGGGCGCTCGTGCGCGGACGCCCTGCGGGAGCGGCGGGGGCTGGGGGAGCGGGGGCGGTGGCGACCATCTCAGGCGAGGCTCTCGTTGAGCTGCTCCACGGCGCTGGTGAGCGCCTCGTCCACGGTGGTCTCGCCGTTGATCACCTTGACGATGCCGTCGCGCAGCGGATCGCCGTCCACGGGGGCGGCCTCTCCGGAGGCCTGCAGCTTCAGCTCGTTGGCCTTCTGCGTCTTGACGAAGGCCGGGGTGGCGGCGATCGCCTCGTTGTACAGGGCGAAGTCCTCCGCGCGGGTGTCGTAGGTGACCTCGATGTCCTGCACGGCGGGGAGGAACCCGGAGATGCGGGAGATCTCGGCGTAGTTCTTCGCGCTGTAGAGCCAGCGCACGAAGTCGAGCGCCTTGTCCTCCTGGCCGGTGCCCTCGAACACGACCACCACGCCGGCGGTGCCGAAGTTCGTGGCCTGCTCGGGCTGGGCCGGCATGGGCACGCTGACCCACTCGAAGTCGGTGATGTTGGCGGCGAAGTCCGCGATCTGCCAGGAGCCCGAGTAGTAGGCGGCGACCTGGCCGGTCTTGAACATCGCGTTCGGATCGTCCTCCGAGAGCCACACGCTGCGCGGCATGAACTTGTCGTCGTTCAGGCCCACGAAGTACTCGAGCGCCGGGGCGGTCTCATCGTTCGCGGAGTAGGAGGTCATGTCGTCCGAGAGCGCGATGCCCTCGGAGCCGAACTGGTACAGGAACGAGTTCAGGCGGTGCGAGCTGCGGTCCATGGCCATCGAGAACTTCACGCCGGTGGCCTCACGCACCTCCGTGGCGGCCTCCACGAACTCGTCCCATGTCCAGACCTTGTCCTCGAAGGAGGTGGGGTAGGAGACCCCGGCCTTGTCCCACAGGTCCTTGTTGAGGAACATGCCGACGGCCGTGAGGTCGCTGGGGAGCGAGGGGATCTTGCCGTCTGCGTCCGCCGCGTACATCCCGTCGACGGGCTTGACCTCCTTGACGATGTCGGCGAGGTCGACGGTGCGGTCCAGCCAAGCCGGGTCCAGGGAGGGCATCCGGGCGATCGCCGGGAGATCGTTCGCCTTCGCGGCGTTGGAGACCTTGGTGGCCAGGTCATCGTAGGGAACATCGACGATCTCGATGTCCACCCCGGTCTCCTCCTTGTACTTCTTGACCATGGCGGCGTAGCCGCCGCCCTGGTTGGCGTCGCCCGAGCCGACGAACTGCAGCGGGCCGTCGGCGGAGCCACCGGAGGAGTTCGAGCCGCAGGCCGCCAGGGCGGTGGTGGCGGTGGCCGCGGCGGCGCCGGCGGCGAGCAGGGTACGACGATCGATCGTGGACATGGAATCTCCTCGGAGGACAGCGCTTCGTTGACGCGACCAGAGCTGCACCACAACGTTGTACAGACTGTGGAGCATGACGTGTGCTCCATATGGTCCGGACAAACCCCCTACTTTGTCAAGCGCTTTCCGATGAGGTGCTCCGCGGCGCGAGGGGAAGGGCGGTCGGGCGCGGTGGGCGGGCCGCTGCAGAGAGCCGCCCGACGCGACGAGCGGGCCGACGGCGCCGCAGCGCCGCCGGCCCGCTCGGCCCCTCAGGTGCTCGGCCGCCCTTGCCCGCTCAGCGGACCCGGTGCCGCGCGGTGAGCACGTAGGTCGCGAGGGTCCATCCCGGCAGCTCCGCCGTCAGCTCACGATCCCCTGCGCGCACCGTGATCGATCGCGCCTCGGCGTTGTTGTGCAGCACCACGACGACCGATCCGTCCGCCCGGAGACAGGCGACCGTGGGGAGGTCCGTCGAGGAGCTCGAGGCGACCGTCGGCGTCCCGGCGGGGACGAAGCGGCTGATGTGCGCCATCACGTACAGCTCCGCGTTCGGGGTCAGCTCCCCGGTGGCGCGATCGATCTGGAACAGCCCTGTCCCGTTGGTGAAGGAGTCCGGCCCCGGCCCGCCGTCCTGGTCGAGCAGCAGGTTGAACAGGATCACCCCGCGGTGATGGTGCCGCAGCGCCGGCAGGAACAGCGTGTTGGACATCCACCAGATCCCGTCGGCGAAGTCGCCCTCGTAGCTCTTGGCCGGGTCCTGCGTGCCGCTCTGCTCGGTGAACCAGATCTCCGCTCCCGGATGCGCCTCGTGGAGCGGATCGACCGCGGCGGCCTCGCCGGCGTAGGCGTGGAAGGCGGCGCCCACGCCCTCGACGCCGTGCGAGGCCAGGGCGTCCAGCACGTCCATCGGGTAGTCCACGCGGTCCCAGTTGTGGTCGTAGCAGAGCGCCGTCGAGGAGAGCCCGCGAGCGCCCAGCTCCTCGAGCAGATGCAGGATCACCTCCGCCTGGACCTCCGGCGTCATCCCCATGCACGGGTAGGCGGCGGTCTCGTGGAGCGGCTCGTTCTGCACCGTGACGGCATGCACGGAGAGGCCCGGAACGGCCGCCTCGTAGTCCCGGGCGGCTCGGGCGAGATAGGTCGCCCAGGTCCTGCGGGTGGCCTCGTCGTCCAGGAGGTGCCCGCCGATCAGGGAGCCGCTCGTCTTCATCCAGGCCGGCGCCGACCAGGGGGACAGGACGACGGTCAGGTCGCGCGCGATCTCGACGATCTCGCGCAGCACCGGGAGGATCGTCTGCTCGTCGCGGGCGATGCTGAACCCCGCCAGAGGGTCGCCGTCGGGCCCCTGCTCGTCGGCGAAGGTGTAGTACACCGGGTCGACATCCTCTGGGGCGAAGTCGCTGGTCCCGACCGGGATCCGCAGCGCCGTCAGGCGCAGCGGACCGGTGGGGGAGAACATCTCCCGCAGCAGGGTGCGGCGCCGCTGGGCCGGCATCTCCAGGAGCAGCCAGGCGGCAGAGTGGGTGAGCGCGGGGCCGAAGCCCGCGAGCGGGTGGCCCGGCGCGGAGGTGTCCACCTCGACGACGGCGTCACCCGGGCCGTCGGCCGCCGGCACCGCCTCCCAGACGAGCTCGCGCTCGCCCTGGGTGGCGACCACGCCGCCGGAGCGGTCCACGCGGTGATGCTGGGCGAGCATGTGCATCCAGTCCCGGCCCGCGCCGGAAGACGGGGCGGCGGGGCCGACGGCGGCGCGGGGCGTGTCGTCGGCGACCGCCGGTGCGGTGAGGAGTCCGGCCCCGGCGGCGGTGCCGAGGGCCGCGCCGGCGGTCGCGAGGAGCGTGCGGCGGGTGGGATCGAGGGTCATCGGAGGTCCTTTCCAGGATGAGGTGGCGCTGACGGTAGCCCCGCGTGCAATCGCCTGACCAGACCCTTCGTCGACCCGCGGGCCCGCTGGAGCGGCTTCCGCGCTGTCGGTCCCCGCGCGCGAGGGGCGCCCACCCCGTGACCGGATCGTGACTCTCGTGCCTCTGCGGCCCGGGTGGCGAGGGGTAGGATCCTCGCCATCAACGCCTAACGACCGTTAGGCGTTTGGCCTGTCCGGCCCGACCTCAAGGGAGAGCGTCATGACCACGAGTCACATCCCCAGCTTCCGTCCGTCCCGTCGCAGCGCCCTCGGCCTCGGCGCCACCGCGCTCGCCGTCACCGGTCTGGCCGCCTGCGGCGGCGGCACCGGCGGCGGCGCCTCCGGCGGGTTCGAGGATCAGGAGCTCCAGCTGCCGACCTACGTCGAGCCGCCCGTCCCCGACGGTGGGATCGCCTCCGAGGTCGAGGGCATGCCGATGATCTTCACGTCCCCGGTCGCCGAGTACTTCACCTCCGTCGAGGAGCCGCCGGGCAGCGGCGAGGCGGTGACCACCTTCCAGGTCCTCTGGGGCGCTCCGCCGCGACCGCGCGAGCAGAACGACTACTGGCAGCAGCTCGAGGAGCGGCTCAACGTCACCTTCACCCCCACGCTCACCGCGTCCGACGGCTACAACGACAAGTTCTCCACCACCATCGCCTCCGGGAAGGTGCCGGACCTGTCCTTCGTGCAGGACACCGACGCGATCGGCCAGCGGGCCCTCGCCGACGGCGCCTTCGCGGACCTCACCGAGACCCTCTCCGGGGACAAGGTGCTCCAGTGGCCGAACCTCGCCAACGTCTCCAGCAACGCCTGGAAGGTCTCCTCGAAGAACGGGCACATCTACGGGGTGCCCAACGAGAACCCCTACCTCACGAACTTCCCGCTGGTCCGCGGCGACCTGATGCGCCTGGCAGGGCACGACTCCATGGGCTCCACGGCCGAGGAGTGGCTGCAGGTGATGAGCGACATCGCCGGGCTCCGCCAGGCGCACGGCAAGCAGATCTGGGGCATGGCGACCATCGCGGGCAAGGAGCAGGCGATGTTCGAGTGGATGTTCCGCGCCGGCACCACCTGGCAGCTCGACGACGCCGGCAAGGTGGTCAACGTGCTGATGACCGACGCCTTCGAGCAGGTCATGGAGTTCGAGAAGAAGGTCTGGGACGCCGGGGTGATCCACCCCGACGGCATCGGCGGGGAGCTCGGCGACCTGTTCATCGCCGGGCAGCTCGCCCTGACGGTCGACTCCTTCAACGGCTTCTTCGGCAACCCGATGATCGGCCAGGTGATCGAGTCGACGCCCGAGGCCGAGCCCGAGTTCTTCGTGCCGCCGGCCGTCGACGGCGGCGACCTCGTCATCCAGCGCGACGACGGCTACTGGGGCATCGTCGCGATCTCCGCGGAGGCCGCCCAGGACGAGGCGCGGCTGCACGAGCTGCTCGGCGTCATCAACTACTGGCGCGCCCCCTTCGGATCCCAGGAGGCGCTGTTCATCGGCTCAGGCTCCGAGGGCGTGAACTACGAGTTCGGTCCGGACCACGAGGTCGTCGGGCTCGGCGACGAGCAGGCCGACGCGGACCGCGCCGCGCTGCAGTGGCTCGGCGCCTTCAACTCGCCGATCTACTCGATCCGCTCCACCCTCGAGGACTACGTCGAGAACTTCCGGACCACGATGGAGTCCCTGATCGCCGCCACGGTGCCGAACCCGATCGCCGGCATCGTCGCGCCCAGTGCCGCGACGCTCAACGCGAAGCTGGACTCGCTGAACGAGGACTACCGCAACGGCTTCATCACCGGCCGTCGCCCGCTCAGCGAGATGGCGGCCTACCGGGAGGCATGGCTCAAGGGCGGTGGCCAGACGCTCTGCGACGAGTACACCGAAGCCCTCGACTCGGCGTCCTGAGCGGTGCTCTCAGACGTCGGCGCCGCCGCGCGCCCTCAGATCGGCCAGGAGGGCGCGCACGGCGCGTCGGGTCACCGCGGCCATGTCCACCGCGTCGGGCTCGAGGAGGAACTGGTACTGGACGCCGTCCATGACCGCGACGATCGCGGCGGCCGTCTCCAGGACCTCCTGCTCGGGGATGCTCGGGTCGGCGACCGCGGTGAGCAGCGCGTCGCGCACCGGGGCGCGCAGGCCGCGGAAGCGGTCGCGGAAGTACGTCCGGGCGGGGTGGCCCTCGGTGATCGACTCGCCGAGGAGCACGGCGTACAGCTGGGTGAGTCCCCGGTCGCGGGCGTTGAGCTCGGCGGTCTCCACCAGATGCTCCAGCCGGGCCTCGCCGCCGGCGTCGAAGGACGTCTCGCCATCCCCGCGCGAGAGCTGGTCGCGGACAGCCAGCAGCTCCGTGAGCAGGGACTCCTTGTTCCGGAAGTGGTGCAGGAGGCTCGGTGCGGAGATGCCGACGTCCTCCGCGATCGCGGCGAGCGTCGCCCCGGCGTAGCCGCGGCTCCCGATGGTCCGGGCCGCCGACTCGAGGATCTCCTGGCGCCGGAGAGCCGACCGCCGGGCGCGCGGGCCCAGCGACGCGTCACCGGGGTCCTGAGCGCTGGAAGCCATGCCCGAGACCTTAGTACCTCTGCAGCGATGACCAGGAACGGAAGTCCACGATGACGATCGACGAGGCGGCGACGGCCGCGGCCGCACCAACCCCGGGACCGGTCCCGGCCGACCCCTCGCAGCGGTTCCACCGCCGCGAGGGTGATCGGCTGGTGGCGCCCGAGGGCGCCCTCGCCTTCCGGCGAGGGATGGGGCTCGGGGGCTGGCTGCTGCCCGAGGGCTACATGTGGGACCTCCCCACCCCCGTCGACTCCCCGCGCCGCATCGAGCAGCTCGTCCTGGACATGGTCGGCGAGGCCTCCGCGGCGGAGTTCTGGACCGAGTACCGCCGACGCTTCATCACCGCCGGGGACATCGCCGCGATCGCGGCGGCCGGATTCGACCACGTGCGCCTCCCGCTGAACTCCCGGGTGATCTTCGACGGCCGGGACCTGCTCGCGGACGGCATCGCCCACGTCGACGACACCATCGCCTGGTGCCGGGAGGCCGGGATCAGCTGCGTCCTGGACCTCCACGGCGCTCCCGGCGGCCAGACCGGGGAGAACATCGACGACTCCCCGCGCCGCCTGCCCGAGCTGTTCACCGACCCGGACGCCTACGCCCAGGGCCTGCGGCTGTGGCGCCTGCTCGCCGAGCGCTACGCCGACGAGCCCGTGGTCTCGGCGTACGACCTGCTCAACGAGCCGCTGCCGGAGAAGCGGTCCGAGCTCGTGCCCCGACTGGCGGACTTCTACCGGGACGCGATCGCGGAGATCCGGGCCGTCGACCCCCACCACCTACTCTCCGTCGAGGGCTGGAACTGGGCCACCCGCTTCGAGGGGATCGACCGGGTGTGGGACGAGAACTCCTGCCTGCACTTCCACAAGTACTGGTCCGAGACCACCACCGAGAGCCTGCGGGGAGTGCTGGAGCTGCGCGAGCGACTCGGCCTGCCCCTGTGGATGGGGGAGAGCGGCGAGAACGAGGACGGCTGGTACGCGGCCGCCTTCGGCCTCTTCGAGCAGCACGAGATCCCCTGGACCTTCTGGACCTGGAAGAAGATCGATCGGCCCACTTCGCCGATCGTGATCACCCCGCCGCGCCGCTGGGGAGAGGTGATCGACCACGCCGCCGGGCGCGGCCCGGTCCCGCCCCGGGCCCAGGAGATCCTCGCGGAGCTCCTGGACGCCCTGCCCCTGGCCGCCTGCACGATCCGCGGCGGCGCGCTGGACGCCCTGCCCGGCATCTCCTCGCGCGGCCCATCGACCGTCGGTTCGCAGGACCCCGCCGATCGTCAGAACCCCACCGACCCGCAGCACCCCACCGATCAGGAAGGAGCCGAGCGATGAGCATCGGAGCACGGGAGCCGGTGGCCCCCGAGATCGCGACGGTCGCCGCCGCCACCGGCGCGACCACGGCCGACGACGCCGCGGAGCGAACCCCGGCCCGGCCCGCCGTGCCCCTGCGCCGGACCCGCTGGCAGCGGATGAAGCGCGAGTGGCAGATGTACGTGTTCATCGTGCCCGGCGTGCTGTTCTTCCTGCTCTTCGCCTACGTGCCGCTGGCCGGCAATGTCGTGGCCTTCCAGGACTTCTCCGCCTTCCGCGGCATCCTCGGCTCCCAGTGGGTGGGCCTGGCGAACTTCGCGAACCTGTTCACCGACGACGAGGTGCTGCGGGCGCTCGGCAACACGCTGATCATCTCGCTGCTGCAGATCGCGTTCGCGTTCCCCGCCCCGATCATCCTGGCGCTGTTCCTGAACTCGCTGCTCGGGGAGCGGATCAAGCGGGTCATCCAGACCGTCGTCTACCTTCCGCACTTCATCTCCTGGGTCATCGTCATCGCGATCTGGCAGAAGATCCTCGGCGGCGCCGGGCCGGTGGCCCAGCTGTTCGAGGCCGTCGGCATCCACGGCGTGAACATCATGACCAATCCGGATACCTTCAAGATCCTCCTGGTCAGCCAGGTGATCTGGAAGGACGTCGGCTGGGGGACCATCATCTTCTTCGCCGCCATCTCTTCGATCCCCACGGAGCTGTACGAATCCGCCGCGACCGACGGCGCCGGCTCCTGGCGCCGCATGTGGCACATCACCCTGCCGGGCCTGGTGCCGGTCATCTCCCTGCTGCTGATCCTCACCGTCGGGAACGTGCTGACCGTCGGCTTCGAACAGCTCCTGCTGCAGCAGCCGGCCGTCGGGGCGAACGCCGCCCAGGTGCTCGACACCTTCGTCTACTTCCGCGGCATCGCCGGCGGCGACTGGGGGCTCTCGGCCGCGGCCGGGCTGCTTAAGGGCGTCATCGCGACCGTCCTGGTCATCGCCGCGAACCGCATCGCCAAGCGTCTCGGAACCGGAGGCATCTTCTGATGACCGTCATCGATCAGATCGCCCAACCCAGCTCGTCCGCCCCCACGCCCCGCCGCCGGCGCAGGAGCCCCGGGCGCCCGCCCTGGATGGACACCCCCTCGCCCACGGTCCGCGCCCTGAAGGTGGCCGCGATCGCGATGATCGGCGGGGTGATGCTGTACCCCTTCCTCTACGTCATCCTGTTCTCCTTCGCGGACGCGGGATCGGTGACCTCGGGGCAGCTGGTCCCGACGTCCTTCTCCACCGTCGCCTACGAGTCGATCTTCGCCGGGGGAGTGGTCACCCGCTCGCTCCTGGTCACCGCCGGGGTCACCCTGGTGGGCACGGCGCTGTCGCTGCTGTTCACCTCGATGCTCGCCTACGGCCTGACCCGCACCCGGGAGGTCCCCTTCTCGAAGGCGGCGATGGTGATGGTGCTGTGCACGATGTTCTTCGGCGCGGGCATCATCCCCAACTACCTGCTGATCAAGAACCTGGGCCTGCTGGACAGCTATTGGGCGCTCATCCTCCCGGGGCTGATCAGCGCGTTCAACATGATCGTGATGCGGAACTTCTTCATGGAGCTCCCGCAGGAGCTGCTGGAGTCGGCACGGATCGACGGGGCCAGCGAGTTCCGGATCTTCTCCTCGATCGTGCTGCCGCTGTCCAAGGCGGTGCTGGCGGTGATCGCGCTGTTCTACGCCGTCGGCTACTGGAACTCCTTCTTCAACGCCTTGCTGTACATCAACGACACCACCAAGTGGCCGATCCAGCTGGTCCTGAACCAGTACGTCGTCCAGGGGAACGCCCTCTCGGACCTGCAGGCCCCGGACCGTCCGGCACCTCCGGCCCAGACGGTGCAGATGGCGATCGTCGTGGTGGCCACCGTGCCGATCCTCATCGTCTACCCCTTCGCGCAGCGCTTCTTCACCAAGGGCGTGCTGACGGGGGCGATCAAGGGCTGACCTGCGGCCCGCCCTCCGCCTCCCTGCTCTCCGATCTGCCCGCGCGGCCCGCTCGATGCGGCGCCGCCGACGAAAGCGCCCGCACCATGACCGACATCCTGCTCTCGCAGCACACCGCCGCCCGACCGTCCGCCGCCTCGACCGTCGCCGTCGATCCGGATCCGCAGGTCGCCCCCGCTCTGGCGGACAGGGCCCGCGCCCTCGCCGCCCAGGGCGCGATCCTCCTGCACAACGACGGGGCCCTCCCGCTCCCCGATGGATCGCAGGTCGCCCTCTTCGGCCGCACCCAGAAGGACTGGATCGCGGTGGGATACGGCTCCGGCGGCGACGTCAACGCCCCCTACGTGACCACCCTGCTGGACTCCCTGCGCGAGGGGGGAGCGGTCCAGGTCGACGAGGAGCTCGCCGCCCGCTACGAGGCGCACAGCCTGCAGCACCCCGCCGATCCCGGGCAGGAGTGGGGGCAGTGGCCCCGCTCCTTCCCCGAGCCGGAGATCGCGGATGCGGAGATCGCGGCGGCGGCGCGGCGCTCCGGGACCGCCGTCGTGGTGATCGGCCGCGCGGCCGGCGAGGACCGCGACAACGTGCTCGAGCCCGGTGCGTACTACCTCAGCGCGCAGGAGGAGTCGCTGCTGGCCCGGGTGAGCACCGCGTTCGACCGCACCGTGGCCCTCGTGGACACCGGCAACGTCATCGACCTCGCCTGGGTCGCCGACCATGCGCTGGATGCCGTGGTGCTCGCCTGGTCCGGGGGGATGGAGGGCGGCCGCGCGGTCGCCGACGTGCTCACCGGGGCCGTGGAGCCGGGCGGACGCCTCACCGACACCATCGCCCGTCGGTACGAGGACTACCCCTCGGCCGGCCACTTCGGCGATCCCGAGGTCACCGAGTACGTCGAGGACGTCTTCGTGGGCTACCGGTACTTCGAGACCTTCGCCCCGGAGAAGGTGCTGTTCCCCTTCGGGCACGGCCTGGGGTACACCACCTTCGACCTCGATGCCGGAGCGGTGGAGCAGATCGGGGGCACGGTCGCCCTCTCGGTCGACGTCACCAACACCGGTGCGCGCAGCGGTAGCGAGGTGGTCCAGGTCTATGCGCAGGGGCCCGACGGCACGCTGCCCCGGCCCGCCCGGGCCCTGGTGGCCTTCGCGCGGACTCCCGCTCTCGAGCCCGGCGCGAGCTGCCGGCTCGATCTCTCCTTCCCCCTCGCGGACCTCGCCTCCTATGACGACTCCGGGGCCAGCGGGCATCGCAGCGCCTGGGTGCTCGAACCCGGCGACCACCGTCTCCACCTCGGGACCGACGTGCGGCGCGCGGCTCCGGTCGGTGCCGTGCACGTCCCCCGGCTGCAGGTGGTCCGCCAGCTCGAGGAAGTCGCCGCGGTGCGGCCCGAGCACGCCTTCGACCGCATGACGCTGCGCCGTGACGACGACGGCCGCGCCCGGGTGGCCTGGGAGCAGGTGCCCACCTCCCAGCAGGATCTGCGCCGACGGATCCTGGACCGCCTGCCCGCGGCGCTGGAGAGGATCGCGGACCCGTCGGCGAGCTTCACCGCGGTGCTCGAGGGGAGCGCGACGCTCGAGGAGTTCGTGGCCCGGCTGAGCGACGAGGAGCTCGAGAGCCTCGCCTACGGCGACCTCGTCATGGACAGCCCGCTGGGCGCTCCCGGCAACGCCGGCGTGCTGGGCGGCGTCACCGAGGCGCTGCGGGCCCGGGGCGTCCCGCCCGTGACCACCACCGACGGACCCTCCGGTCTGCGGCTGGCCGCCTCCGCCGCGCTGCTGCCGTGCGGGACGGCGCTCGCCTCCAGCTGGGACCCGGCCGCTGTGCGCGAGCTCGCCGAGCTCCACGGACGGGAGATGGTGGAGAAGGGCTCGGACATGATCCTCGCCCCCGGGATGAACATCCATCGGGACCCGCTGTGCGGGCGCAACTTCGAGTACTTCGCCGAGGACCCCCTGCTGACCGGTGCCATGGCAACCGCGATCGTCACCGGGGTGCAGTCCCAGGGCGTCTCCGCCTGCCCCAAGCACTTCGCGGCCAACAACCAGGAGACCCGCCGCACCGTCAACGACTCACGGGTCTCCGAGCGGGCGCTGCGGGAGATCTACCTGCGCGGCTTCGAGATCATGGTGCGTGAGGCCCGCCCGCAGAACCTCATGACCTCCTACAACCGCATCAACGGGGTGTGGGGCCACTACCACTACGACCTCGTCACCACGGTGCTGCGCGGGGAGTGGGAGTACGACGGGAACGTGGTCACCGACTGGTGGATGCACTCCGCGCCCGATCCTCTGTTCCCGGCGCTGCGCGACAGCGCCTACCGGGTGCGCGCCCAGGTGGACGTGCTCATGCCCGGTGCGGAGGTCCATTTCGGCACCACGCGGGACGACGCGATCAGGGACTCCCTCGCGCGACCGGACGGGCTCACCGTCGGGGAGCTGCAGCGCACCGCGGGCAACGTGCTTCGCTACCTCGCCCGGAGCCGGGGCGTGGAGCCCCGATGAGAGCAGGGCCCGGTCCCCGGACCGGGCCCGTCTCACCCCTGCCCGAGGGTGATCTGCCCTCCGGGCGCCGTCGGCAGCACGGCCCAGCCGCCCGGGGCGATGGCGAGCCCGTCGGCCGCCTCCTGGCCGGTGACCAGGTCCGTCCCCTCCGCCTGCACGGTCACCGGCTCCTCCCCGTGGTGCAGCAGGAACACGACGTCCTGCTCCGCGCCGCGGCGCCGCACCGCCTCGAGCCCGCGCTCCGCGGCGCCGGGCAGGGTCGGGGTGATCGCGAGCCGTGCGGCGAGCTCGGCGAGGAACGCGTCCCGTGAGTCCTGGCGCAGACGCGCCGAGAGGTAGAGCGCGTGCCCGTCACCGCGCGCGGCACGGGTGATCGCGGGCAGACCGGTCAGCTCGCCGCGGGCATACCGGGCGAGGACCTCCGCCCCGGCGGCGTCGACCAGCTCGGTCCATTCCTCGACGACCGCACCGGTGTCCAGCGCGACCTGCTCCCCGGCGAGCAGCGGCAGCATCTCCTGGACCCGCACCCCCAGCAGCTCCCGCAGCCGCCCCGGATACCCGCCCGGCACGATCCGCAACGAGGGGTCGGAGATGCCGGACAGGAAGGTCACCAGCAGCTCGCCGCCGTCCTCGACGTACCGCTCCAGCCAGCTCACCTGCTCGTCCGAGAGCGGGTACAGGCACGGCACGACCAGCAGCCGGTACGCGCTCGCGTCGGCCCCCGGGCGCACGAAGTCCGTGGGGATCCCGGCCCGCCAGAAGGAGCGATGGGTCGCCCGCACCTCGGCGGAGTAGGAGATCACGTCGCTGGGCAGATGCGGGGTCTCCAGCGCCCACCAGCCGTCGGCGTGCCAGAGGATCCCCACCTCGGCCGCGACCAGCGGCCCGTCGGCCGGGAGCCGCACGGCCGGGGAGATCCGCTCCAGGATCGACCCCAGCTCGCAGACCGCCTCGAAGCGGCGGGTGTCGCCGCCGGCGTGCGGGACGAGCCCGCTGTGCCACTGCTCCGCGCCGCCCACGGAGGCCCGCCACTGGAAGAA